>NZ_LT977070.1:1200000-1500000 GCF_900250075.1 Cupriavidus taiwanensis | reverse complement strand
CGCGGCCCAGGTTGCCCTGCATCAGCCGCAGGCCGCCCTCGGCGGAGAACGGCGCGCCCGCAGTCGCCAGCACCTGCGGGTCGCCGCTCTTTGCGGCGCCGTCGCGCCAGTGCAGCACGCCGTCCGTCATCACCGGCTCCTGCGCGTAACGGGCCAGGCCCGGGCCGGCCACGGTCTGCACGTCCTCGTGCAGCAGCCCGGCCTGCAGCAGCTCGCGGATCACGAAGCCGGCGCCGCCGGCGGCATGGAAATGGTTCACATCGGCCGAGCCATTGGGATAGACCCGCGCCAGCAGCGGCGTGATGCGCGACAGCATGTCGAAATCGTTCCAGTCGATGACGATGCCGGCGGCGCGCGCCATCGCCACCAGGTGGATGGTGTGGTTGGTCGAGCCGCCGGTGGCCAGCAGGCCGACCATGGCATTGGCGATGGCGCGTTCGTCGACGATGCGCGCCAGCGGCAGGTAGCTGTCGCCGCGCGCGCGCAGCGCAATCGCGCGCTGTGCCGCCGCGGCCGTCAGCGCATCGCGCAGGCCGCTGTCCGGATGGACGAAGGCCGCGCCCGGCAGGTGCAGGCCCATCACTTCCATCAGAAGCTGGTTGCTGTTGGCGGTGCCGTAGAAGGTGCAGGTGCCGGCGCCGTGATAGGCCTGGCATTCGGCCTCCAGCAAGGCCTCGCGCCCCACCTGGCCGGTGGCGTAGAGCTGGCGCACGCGCGCCTTCTCCTTGTTGGGCAGCCCGCTGGCCATCGGGCCCGCGGGCACGAACACCATCGGCAGGTGGCCGAATTGCAGCGCGCCCATCAGCAGCCCCGGCACGATCTTGTCGCACACCCCCAGCATCAGCGCCGCATCGAAGGTGTTGTGCGACAGCGCCACCGCGGTGCCCATGGCAATCGCATCGCGCGAGAACAGCGACAGCTCCATGCCGGCGTTGCCTTGCGTGATGCCGTCGCACATCGCCGGCACGCCGCCCGCCACCTGCGCCACCGCGCCGACCGCGCGCGCGGCCTCACGGATTACGGCGGGATAGCGCTCGTAGGGCTGGTGCGCCGACAGCATGTCGTTGTACGCGGTGACGATGCCCAGGTTGGGCGCATGCTCGACGCGCAGCTTCAGCTTGTCGCTGGCCGGCAGCGCGGCAAAGCCGTGCGCCAGGTTGGCGCAGGACATGCCGCGCAGCGGCCCCAGTTCCGCCTGCGCGCGCTCGCAGCGCGCAAGGTAGGCGGCACGGCTGGCGCGGCTGCGCGCAACGATGCGGTCGGTAACGGCCTGAAGCTCGGCATGGACGGCAGAAGGCATGGCGTTTCGGTCCTTGTGGGCGGAATGAGGCATGGCGATTCGGCGCGCTATGGCGCCGAAACCTGTAGATTTTCTACAATTCGGGCGCCATTATACCCAGCGCCCGCCGCTCGTCATTACGACCACGCAGAAAAATCGCTCAGAAAATGCCGGAGTCAGGGCAAACCCCAAGCGCCAGCCCGGCCGCATTTCGGGCAAGATGCGGCGCCAATCATTGTAGAATCTCTACATATCCTTTCCACCGACACTGCCTTCATGCGCGACCGCATCCTTGCCGTCTACGACACCCTTCGTCCTTCAGAACGCCGCCTGGCCGACTATGTCGCCCGCCACGGCGCCGCCGTGATCCGGCTGTCGATGCCGGAACTGGCCGAGCGCGCCGGCGTGTCGCAACCCACCATCGCGCGCTTCTGCGCGGCGCTGGGCTACGATGGCTTCCGCGAATTCAAGCTGCAGTTCGCGCAGAACGTCGGTGGCGGCACGCCCTTCGTGCACCAGGATGTGGCCGCCGACGACCGTCCGGCGGACATCGCGGGCAAGGTGTTCGACCGCACCATTGCCACGCTGATGAGCGTGCGCAACGCCCTGTCGGCCGACCAGATCGAGCATGGCATCCGGCTGCTCGCCGGCGCGCGCCGCATCGAGTTCTACGGCTGCGGCAACTCCGGCATCGTCGCGCTCGACTTGCAGCACAAGTTCTTCCGCCTGGGCATGCCGACCGTCGCCTATGCCGACCCGCACGTGTTCAGCATGTCGGCGGCGCTGCTGGGCCCCGGCGACGTGGCCGTGCTGGTCTCCAACAGCGGCCGCACCTGGGACATGCTGACCGCCGCCACGCTGGCACGCAGCAGCGGCGCCGGCGTGCTGGCGCTGACCCACAGCGGCTCGCCGCTGGCCCGGCTGGCCGATGTCTGCGTGTTCTCCGACGTCGAGGAGGACAGCGAGGTCTACACGCCGATGACCTCGCGCATCAGCCACCTGGTGCTGGGCGACGTGCTCGCCGCCGGCGTCGCGCTGGCGCGCGCGGACACCGTCGCGCCGCGCCTGCAGCGCGCCAAGGCGCATCTGCGCGAGCGGCGCATCGCCGGGGCCGAGCCGGCGCCGGCACGCAGCCGGGGCCGCGCCGTGGCGGCAGAGCTGGCCACGCCGTCTGCGTCAACCAAGCCCGCACCGCCCGCCGCACCCCCCAGCCGCCGTAAGGCCGGCTGACCGCCCGCGACACCCGCGCACCCTAGCGCGGCGCCGGCGGCCGTTCCCGCCAGTAGCGCGGCTCCGCGTGCCGGAACATCGACAGCGTGTAACCCGCGCGTGCCGTGTTCATGGTCACCGCGCCGGTTTCGTCGGTGCGATAGCGCAGGATGCCCGCGCGGCCAAAGCGCTCCCAGACTTCGGCGTTCGGATGGCGATAGCGGTTGCCATAGCCCAGCTGGAACACCGCGGCCGCGGGCCCGACCGCCTCGATCCAGTCCGTGCCCGAAGACGTGCCGCTGCCGTGATGCGCCACCACCAGAACGTCGGCGCGCAACGCTTCGGCCGGCATGCGCCCGATCAGCGCACGCTCCTGCGCGAGGCCGATATCGCCGGTCAGCAGCAGGCTGTGCGCGGCGGTGTCCACGCGCAGCACGCAACTGCGCGCGTTGCTGGCGATGGCGGCCTGCTGCGACTGTTCAGGCAACGGGTGCAGCACGGCAAAGCGCACCCCGTCCCACTCCCATTGCTGTCCCGCGGCGCAGGGGCGCCATTGGGCTCCATAATGCGGCGCCTCCAGCAGCGGGTGGCCGGCAGGCGCACCGGTGCTGCGCGCCACCACGGCCACTGTCCCCGCAATGTCCGCCACGCCGCCGGCATGATCGAGGTCTTCATGGCTGACCATCAGGTGATCGAGTTGCGACACGCCCTCGGCGCGCAGTACCGGCACCACCACCTGCGCGCCCGCGCTGGAGCCCGAGGCGTAGCCCGGCCCGGTGTCGTACAGCAGCACGTGCGAGCGCGTGCGCACCAGCACCGCGGTGCCCTGCCCGACGTCGAACATCACCGCACGGAACTGGCCGTCGGCAACCGGCGGACCGCGCGCCAGCAGCAGCGGCAGCATCAGCAGCGCGCCATGCCAGCGCAGGCGCGCCGCAGCCACGGGCGCCACCAGCAGCGCCACGCCAAGCGCAGCCAGCAGCAGCGCCACCGGCCCCGCGCTGGCCGCCTCCCACATCGCCCCGGGCAGCATGGAAAACCATTGCAGCACGGCAGCCAGTCCCTGCATGGCAAAGTGGGCGGCCGCCATCACCGGCACGGCCAGCCACAGCGGCAGCGCGGCGCCCAGCAGCGCCAGCGGCGTGACCAGCAGGCTGACCACCGGGATCGCCACCGCATTGGCAAACGGCGACACCACCGAGACCTGGCCGAACAGCAACAGCGTCAGCGGCACCAGCCCGATGGTCACGGCCCATTGCGTGCGCGCGCCCGCAGCAAGCGCGGCCCGCAGCCGTTGCCAGCGCCCTGCGGTCGCGGCGTCCCGTCCCGGCCGCGCAGCGAAGAAGATCACCGCGACGGCACCGAAGGACAGCCAGAAGCCCGGCAGCATCACCGCCCACGGATCCAGCAGCAACGCCACCAGCGCCGCCCACGCCAGCACGATCGACGCCGGCGGCGCCCGTGCCCCCCACACCGCGGCCGCCGCGACACAAAGCATGGCGACGGTGCGCAGCGCCGGGATCTGCATGCCGGCCAGCATGCCGTAACCCAGCGCGGTGGCCACCGCGACCACCAGCGCGGCTTGCCGGGCCGGCAGCCACAATGGCAGTGGCCGGCGCAGCCAGCGGCCGCAGCCGAACGAACGGCGCCACAGCAGTCCGGTGAGCGACGCCGCCATGCCGGCCACCATGGTGATATGCAGTCCCGAAATGGCCACCAGGTGGCTCACGCCCGTGCGCCGGAACAGCTGCCAGTCGTCCGCCTCGATGCCGCGCTGGTCGCCGATCACCAGCGCGACCAGCACCGCGCCGAAGCGCGCCCCGGCCGGCAGCGCGGCGCGCAGGTGCTCGCGCACGGCGGCACGCCAGGCTTCGATGCGCCAGGCCAGCCGCTCCGAGGCGGCATCCTGCGGCGCACCCTGGGCCCGGCGCACGTAGCCGGTCGCGCCATAGCCCTGCGCCAGCAGCCAGTAGGCGTAATCGAAGCCAAACGGATTGGCGAGCCCGCGCGGCCGCCGCAGGCGCAGGGTCAGCGTAAAGCGTTGTCCCGGGCTTAACTCGAGCGGCGCGTCGCGCCAGTTGAGGATGACCCGGCCCGGCAGCGGCTGGTCCGGCCCCGCGGACTGCTCGACGTTGAACGCGAAGCGTGTGCCGGTGGGAGATCGAGTGGGAAGCCCCGAGACCACCCCGCGCACGTTAAGGTCGCGCGCCTCCAGCCCCACGGGCAGCCATTCGCGCAGGCGCAGTTCGGCGCGCCAGGCGGCCCAGCAGTACGCCATGGCAAAGGCCAGCGCGGCCAGCGCCAGGCCTTGCAGCATGGCAGGCAGGCGCCTGCCCCACAGGGCCATGCCGATGGCGCACAAGGCCAGCAGCGCGGCGCCCAGGCGCAGGCCGTGCGGCTGCGGCAGCGTCGACTGCTGCTGCAGGGCCCAGCACCCGGCCACGAATGCCCCCACGAAGCGACGCACGGCACCTCCTCCGATGATCTTGCCTTACCGGAGTTGTACCCGCGCGCAGGCGCGGCGAGCTTGTCAGCCTGTCAAGAAGGCGTGGAAGTTGTGTGACCGCCAGCAAGCGGAGGCGCCATGGTGTCGGCAAACGCCGCCAGCCGCGGCAGCGCCGCCACGGCATTGCGCCAGGTCGCCTGCGCCAGCGTCAGGGCGTCGATGCCGCGCAGTTCCGCCATCACGCGCGCCACGCCGGCGACCTCCGCCGGCGTGTTGCGCGCCTTGTGCTGCTCCCCGAACTGGTCGTCCGACAGCCACGCCGGCGCGATGTCCGGCGCATCGGTTTCCAGCACCAGCGCCTCCAGCGGCAGCTCCGTCGCCAGCCGGCGGATCTGCCGCGCGCGACTGAAGGTGACATTGCCGCCGAAGCCCAGCTTCAGGCCCTGCTCGACGAAGCGCCGCGCCTGTTCGTGGCTGCCGTTGAAGGCGTGGGCGATGCCGCGTTTGACGCCGAGCTTGCGCAGCTGCGCGCCGACCTGGTCCTGCGACTTGCGCACGTGCAGCAGCACCGGCAGGTCGAACTCGCGCGCGATCTTCAGCTGTTCGGCGTAGAGCCAGGTCTGGTGATCCGCATCCAGCCCCGCGACGAAGAAGTCGAGCCCGATCTCGCCGATGCCGACGAAGCGCGGGTCGTCCATGCTGGCGGCCACCTGGCGCCGCAGCGTGTCCAGCTCGGGCTGGCCCGCGCCGGGCGAGCACAGCGGGTGGATGCCCAGCGCGTAGACGCAGCGCGCATCGCGATGCGCCAGCGCGCGCACGGCATCGAAGTTCCACGCGGCCACCGCCGGCACCACGATGCCGCGCACGCCGGCGGCCTCGGCCGCGTCGGCGACCTGCTCGCGGTCCGGGTCGAACTCGCCGGCGTCGAGGTGGCAATGGGTGTCGATCCACATGGGCGCGGCCGCTTCAGCGTTCCTGGTGCAGGTGGCCGTCGCGCAGCCGCAGCACGCGGTCGCAGCGCCCGGCCAGGTCCAGGTCGTGGGTAACGATGACGAAGCTGGTACCGAGCGTGCGCGACAGTTCCAGCATCAGGTCGTAGACGCCGCCGGCGGTGTGGTCGTCGAGATTGCCGGTGGGCTCGTCGGCCAGCACGCAGGCCGGCTGGCCCACCAGCGCGCGCGCAATGGCGACGCGCTGGCGCTCGCCGCCGGACAGCTCGCCCGGCCGGTGCCGCGAGCGCCCGCCCAGCCCGACGCGCTCCAGCATCGCCTGGGCAACTTCGCGCGCGGCGGACTGGGTCAGGCCGCGGATGCGCAGCGGCATCGCCACGTTGTCGAGCGCGGTGAATTCCGGCAGCAGGTGGTGGAACTGGTAGACAAAGCCCAGCGAGCGGTTGCGCACCACGTTGCGCTCGCGCTCGCGCAGCGCCGTGAAGGGCTTGCCGAGCAGCGCGACGCGGCCCGAATCGGGCTCGTCGAGCCCGCCCAGCACATGCAGCAGCGTGCTCTTGCCCGAGCCCGAGGCGCCCACGATGGCCACCTTCTCGCCGGCGTTGACGCGCACGTCGACACCGCGCAGCACGTCGACATCGAGCTCGCCCTGGCGGAAGCGCTTGGTCAGGCCCTCGGCCACCAGCACCGGCGCGCCGGTGCGCGGCAGGCCCGGGGCGGGCGTGGAAGTATCGGCTTGCAGCACGGCTTCACTCATAGCGCAGCGCCTCCGCCGGGTTGACGCGGGCGGCGCGCCAGCTGGGATAGAGCGTGGCCAGCGTGGCCAGCACGAAAGAGATGATGCCGATGGTGGCGATGTCGTTCACGCGGGGATCGGAAGGCAGTTGGCTGATGAAATAGATGTCGCGCGGCAGGAACTGCACGTGCAGCAGCCGCTCGATGAAGGGCACGATCACGTCGATATTGGTGGCGATCAGCGTGCCGCCGGCCACGCCCAGCAGCGTGCCGATAAAGCCGATGGCCACGCCCTGCACGATGAAGATCTTCATGATCGAGCCCGGCTGCGCGCCCATGGTGCGCAGGATGGCGATATCGGCCTGCTTGTCGGTGACGGTCATCACCAGCGTCGACACCAGGTTGAACGCGGCCACCGCGATGATCAGCGTCAGGATGATGAACATCATCCGCTTCTCGGTCTGCACCGCGGCAAACCAGTTGCGGTTCTGCTTCGACCAGTCGCGCAGGTAAAGCTCGCCCGACATGGTGCCGGCCAGCTGCTGCGCGACCAGCGGCGCGCGCTGCATGTCCTGCAGCTTCAGGCGCACCCCGGTGGGACCGCTCAGGCGGAACAGGGTCTCGGCGTCCCGCAGGTTGATCAGCGCCAGCGCGCTGTCGAACTCGAAATGTCCGGATGAAAACACGCCCACCACGGTGAACTGCTTGAGCCGCGGCAGCACGCCCGCCGGCGTGATGGTGCCCTGCGGCGCCAGCAGCGTGACCTTGTCGCCGACCTGGACGCCCATGGCATTGGCCAGCTCGTTGCCCAGCGCGATGCCGAAGCTGCCCGGCACCAGCGCCGCCATGCTGCCGGCGCGGAACTGGCTGCCGATCTCAGACACCTTGGGTTCCTGCGACGGCTCCACGCCGCGCAGCAGCACGCCGCGCACGGCATCGTCGCGGGTCAGCATGGCCTGCGCCGCCACATAGGGGGCGGCACCGACCACCTCCTTGTTCTGCAGCGCCTCGGCCGCGGTCTTCTGCCAGTCCGGCAGCGCCGACGGGCCGATCACCTCGATATGCGCCAGCACCGACAGCATGCGGTCGCGCACTTCCTTCTGGAACCCGTTCATCACCGACAGCACCACGATCAGCGCGGCCACGCCGAGCGCGATGCCCAGCATCGAGATCATCGAGATAAACGAAATGAAGGTGTTGCGGCTGGCGCGCTTGCTTGCGCGGGTGTATCGCCAGCCGATCTGCCACTCGTAGGGAAATTTCAAGAGGATTCCTGTTGTTTCGGAAAAGCGCCAGTGCCCGTCGGGGCGCCGCCGGCGGCACGCACGGGGGCCGTGGCGGGCGACGCCGCAGTCACGCCGCGGTCGGGTCGCGGTCGGCTCCGGGACTGGCGCGAGCCAGCCGGGAGTTTACAATCTCGCCACCATGATGACGCACCTGACCCTGATTGTGCCCTTTTCCGTCCCGCCCGGCGCCGGCGACGACGGCCGCGACGATGTTGTCCCCGGCGCGCTGCTGCGGCAATTGGAGCTGCCGGCGCTCGGAAAGTTGCTGACCCGGGCCGCGCCCGGTCCGCGCGAGCGGCACGACGACCCCTTCCTGCGCAGCCTGCCGCAGGAACGCTGGCTGGCCGGCAAGACCGGACTGGATACGGGGCGGGTGCCGCTGGCGCCCTATATGCGGCTGGCCGACAACGGCGGCGCCGCCACCGGCACCCCTGCGGGCACCCCGGCCGCGGCCGACGGCCAGTCGTGGGCCTGCCTGCAGCCGGTGCACATCCATGCCGCGCGCGATCACCTGGTGCTGATGCCGCCGGGCCAGCTCTGCCTGCGGCCGCAGGAAGCCAGCGCGCTGCGCGAGGCCATCGACGCGCTGCTGCAGGAGTCCGGCATCGCGCTGGAGACGCCCTGCCCGCAGCGCTGGTACCTGCCCGAGGCCGTGTTCGGCCCGCTCGAGGCCACCACGCCGCTGCGCGCCGCGGGCCGCAATATCGACATCTGGATGCAGGCTGGCGAGCGCGCGCGCGACTGGCGCCGGCTGCAGAACGAAATCCAGATGACTTGGTTCGACCACCGCGTCAACCAGGCGCGCGAAGCCGCCGGCGAGGTGCCGGTCAACTCGGTCTGGCTGTACGGCGGCGGCGCGCTGCGGCCGGTGCCGCGGCTGGCCGATACGGTGCTGAGCGGCGACCCGTTCCTGAGCGGCCTGGCGCTTGCAGGCGGCAGCCGCGTGCTGCCGGTGCCGGCAGGCCTGGCCGGCGCGGCCGCGCTCGAAGGCACGGTGCTGGCGATGCTTGACAGCGCCACCGAAGCGCATATCGCCGAGGACTGGGGCCTGTGGCTGGACCGCATGCACGCGCTCGATGCCGACTGGTTCGGTCCGGCGCTGGAGGCGCTGGCGGCCGGCAATATCGGCGCCATCACGCTGGTGCTGGGCGGCGAGAACCACTTCGCCGAGTTCACCGTGCGGCGCGCCGACCTGCGCAAGTTCTGGCGCGGCATGGGCCAGCGCGGCGACTGGCGCGCGCTGCTGTCCGACCTTGCCCTTGCCGCCTGAAGCCATCGCTCCCGACACCCCACTGCCGCCCCGCCCATGACCCGGATCGCCATCCGCCAATATTCCCCCGAACACGCCAGCGCGCTGGCCGCCACCGGCCTGCACCCGACCCTGGCGCGCATCCTGGCCGCGCGCGGCGTGGCCCGCGCCACGGAACTGGCCACCGACCTGCCCGAACTGGTGCCGCCCGCGACCATGAAGGGCATCGACCACGCCGCGGCCTACCTGGCCGACGCCATCGCCGCCGGCAAGCGCCTGCTGATCGTCGCCGACTATGACTGCGACGGCGCCACCGCCTGCGCGGTGGGCGTGCGCGGGCTGCGCATGCTGGGCGCGCGGGTGGAGTACATCGTGCCCAACCGCTTCGAGTACGGCTATGGCCTGACGCCGGAGATCGTGGCGCTGGCGGCCAGGCAGAATCCGGATGTGATCGTCACGGTCGACAACGGCATCGCCAGCGTCGACGGCGTCGCCGCGGCCAATGCGCTGGGCATCGACGTGGTGGTGACTGACCACCACCTGCCCGGCTCGGAGTTGCCGCAGGCCGCGGTGATCGTCAACCCGAACCAGCCGGGCTGCGAATTCCCCAGCAAGAACCTGGCGGGCGTGGGCGTGATGTTCTACGTGCTGCTGGCGCTGCGCGCCGAGCTGCGCCGCCGCGGCGTCTACACCCCACAGACCCAGCCGCCGCTGCAGACGCTGCTGGACCTGGTGGCGCTGGGCACCGTGGCCGACGTGGTCAAGCTGGACACCAACAACCGCATCCTGGTGGCGCAGGGCCTGCGCCGCATGCGCGCCGGCCGCATGCAGCCCGGCGTGGCCGCGCTGTTCCGCGCCGCCGGCCGCGAGGCCGCGCGCGCCAATACCTTCGATCTTGGCTTCGGCCTGGGGCCGCGCCTGAATGCGGCCGGCCGGCTGGCCGACATGTCGCTGGGCATCGAGTGCCTGCTGACCGACGATGCCAACCGCGCCTGGGAAATCGCCCAGGAGCTGGACAGCATGAACCGCGAGCGGCGCGACATCGAGGCCGGCATGCAGCAGGAAGCGCTGCGGATCCTGGAGCAGCCCATGGCCGGACTGGCCGGCGCGGATGCCTCGCGCTTTACTGTCAGCGTGTTCAACGATACCTGGCACCAGGGCGTGATCGGCATCGTGGCGTCGCGGCTGAAGGACAAGTTCCACCGCCCCACCATTACCTTCGCGCCGGGCGACGACACCACCGTCAAGGGTTCGGGCCGTTCGATCCCGGGCTTCCACCTGCGCGATGCGCTCGACCTGGTGTCCAAGCGCCATCCCGGCATGCTGCTCAAGTTCGGCGGCCACGCCATGGCGGCGGGACTGACCGTGCGGGCCGAGCGCTTTGCCGAGTTCCAGGAAGCCTTCGAGGCGGTCGGGCGCGAATGGCTGACCGACGACCAGCTGGCGCGCGTGATCGAGACCGACGGCGATATCGAGGACCAGTGCTTCAGCCCGGAGTTCGTCACCCTGCTGGAACAGCAGGTGTGGGGCCAGGGCTTCCCGGCGCCGACCTTCTGCGGCGAGTTCGACGTGCTGCGCCAGAGCGTGCTCAAGGGCAAGCACCTGAAGCTGCAGCTGGGCCGGGGCAGCCAGCGCTTCGACGCGATCTGGTTCAACCATGCCGACTCGCTCGGCGCCAGCGCGCAGGTGGCGTACCGGCTCGACAACAACACCTTCAACGGCGTCACCCGCGTGCAGCTGGTGATCGAGCACGCGCAGTAGCGTGCCCGGAGCGCGGCGCGCCCTGCTCAGCCGCGCGACGGCAGGTAGCTGGCCGGATTCACCGGCTTGCCGTTGCCGCGCACCTCGAAGTGCAGCTCGCTCGGGCTCGCGCCCATGCGGCCCACGTCCTGCCCGGCCGACACCTGCGCGCCTTCGCTGACCAGCGGCTGGTCCAGGTTGCCGTAGACGGTAAGCCAGTCGTCGTTGTGCTTGACGATCACCAGCATGCCGTAGCCGCGCAGGTTGCCGACGTGGATGGCGCGGCCGGCGGCGGCGGCGCGCACCGTGCCGTTGGCCGGCACGGCAATGCTCAGGCCCTTGCTGGCGGGTGGGGAGAAGCCCGCCGTGACGCGACCGTCGGCCGGCCATTGCAGGCGGATGCTGCTGGCCGGCGGCCGGGATGCCGCGGCACTGTCGGCGCGCGGCGTATCGGTCACGGACTGCCCGGTGCCGGTCGACGCGGTGGCGCTGCCGGCAGCGGCGCCCGGCGGACGCACGCGGATCAGCTGGCCCACCTCGATCTGGCTGGGGCTGGTGATATCGCTGTTCCAGCGGGTCAGGTCGCGCACGCTGCGGTGGTGCTTGCGCGCGATCGAATACAGCGTGTCGCCGCGCTCGACGCGGTAGTAGCCGTCCGGCACGGGCCCGCCCGTGGTGCCGCAGCCGGCCGTGATCGCCGCCGTCGCGGCCGCCAGCAGCAGGCCCAGCGTACGGCGCCGGCCTGGCTCGATGTCATGTCTGGTTTTCGTCATGCGTCCTGTTCTTGGTCTGTGCCGGGGGCGGCTTGCGACCCGTATTATCGCCGCGCGCGCCGCCCGGCACCGCCGGATAGACCGCGCCGGCGCCGTTGCGTTCGGTTCGGGGCGCCGCCATGACGCCCCGCAAGCCCCGATCTGCCGCGCCGATCCGCTATAATTCGAGGTTTTCGAAGCGCAGGAACATCATGGAAGCAGAACGCCTCAACGCCATCTCCGGTGCCATCTCCGATCTCCGTTCCCGGACGGAAGATCTACGGGGGTATCTTTGACTACGATGTCAAAGTAGGAAGGCTGGACGAAGTCAACGGCCTGCTGGAAGACCCCGACGTCTGGAACAACCCCAAGCGGGCCCAGGACCTCGGCAAGGAAAAGAAGATGCTCGAGGGCGTGGTCGGCGTCCTGGGCAAGCTCACCGATGACCTCGTCGGTGCGGAAGAACTGTTCGAACTCGCCAAGGAAGAAGGCGACGACGACACCCTCGAATCGATCGAGACCGACGTCAAGGGCTTCGAGGCGGTGGTGGCCGACATGGAATTCCGCCGCATGTTCGCCGGCGAGATGGACCAGGCCAACGCCTTCATCGACATCCAGGCCGGCGCCGGCGGCACCGAAGCGTGCGACTGGGCCTCGATGCTGCTGCGCCAGTACCTGAAGTACTGCGAGCGCAAGGGCTTCAAGGCCGAGGTGCTGGAAGAGTCCGAAGGCGACGTGGCCGGCATCAAGAGCGCGACCATCAAGATCGAGGGCGAGTACGCCTTCGGCTACCTGCGTACCGAGACCGGCGTGCACCGCCTGGTGCGCAAGTCGCCGTTCGATTCGTCGGGCGGGCGCCATACCTCGTTCTCGTCGGTGTTCGTCTACCCGGAGGTGGACGATTCGTTCGAGGTCGAGATCAACCCGGCGGACCTGCGCGTGGATACCTACCGCGCCTCGGGCGCGGGCGGCCAGCACATCAACAAGACCGATTCGGCCGTGCGGATCACGCACATTCCGACCGGGATCGTGGTGCAGTGCCAGAACGACCGCTCGCAGCACCGCAACCGCGCCGAAGCCATGTCGATGCTGAAGTCGCGCCTGTACGAGCACGAAATGCGCAAGCGCCAGGCCGAGGCCGACAAGCTCGAGGCCGGCAAGACCGACGTGGGCTGGGGCCACCAGATCCGCTCCTACGTGCTGGACCAGAGCCGCATCAAGGACCTGCGCACCAACGTGGAAATGTCCAACACCCAGAAGGTGCTGGACGGCGACCTGGACCCGTTCATCGAGGCCAGCCTCAAGCAGGGACTCTGAGACCGTACCCGCCGCCGGCCGGCGGCGGCACAGCAACCCATCCATCGCTGTACCGCCGCCCGCGCCTTGCCGGCACGACGGCCTTTCCGACCGGGGCACCATGAGCGAAGCCAATCACCTGTACATCATCACCGGCGCCTCGCGCGGGCTGGGCGCGGCACTGACCAACGCCCTGCTCGTGCCGGGCAACCGCCTGATCTGCGTCGCGCGCAGCCGCAACACCGAGCTGGAGCGCATCGCCACGCTCAGCGGCGTGCCGGTGGCCTGGCACCTGCAGGACCTGTCGCAGGCCGGCCCTGCCGCCACCTGGCTCGCCAGCGTGCTCGACACGCTCGACCTGCCGCCGACCAGCGCCACGCTGATCCTGAATGCCGGCGTGGTCGAGCCGATCGGTCCGGTCGCGGCGCTTCAGGAAAAATCGCTGGTGCCGCACCTGCTGACCAACCTGGCGGCGCCGATGACCATGACCGCGGCGTTCCTGGAGCGCACCGAGAAGTTCGGCTGCCCGCGCAAGGTGCTGGCGATCTCCTCCGGCGCGGCACGGCGCCCGATCGAAGGCTGGAGCGCCTATTGCGCCGGCAAGGCCGGGCTCGACATGTTCATGCGCTCGGTCAACGCCGAATACGCACAGGCCGAGGCGCCGCGCACCGTGCGCGCGGTGGCGCTGGCGCCGGGCGTGATCGATACCGGCATGCAGGCCACCATCCGCAATGCCGATTTTGCCCAGGTGCAGCGCTTCCGCGAGCTCAAGGCCAACCAGCAGCTCGCCTCGGCCGAGGAAACCGCGGGCCGCATCGTCGCCTACCTGCACCGCCCGGATTTCGGCAGCACCGAGCTGGACGATCTCCGCAACTACTGAAGCCATACTGAACCCGCGCGCGGCACCGCGCGCGACCGACACGACATCATGACCGAACCGAACCGCGCCCAGGCCCCGGCGCAGAACAAGGCCGCCGCCGCCGACACGCCCGCCGTCGACGAAAACAAGATCATCGCGGAGCGGCGCGAGAAACTGGCCGCGCTGCGCCAGCAAGGCGTGGCCTTCCCCAACGATTTCCGCCCCACCCACCAGGCCGCCGCGCTGCAGGCGCAGTACGCCGACACCGAACAGGCCACGCTCGAGGCCGCGCCGGTCGAGGTTGCCATCGCCGGCCGCATGATGCTCAAGCGCGTGATGGGCAAGGCCAGCTTCGCCACCGTGCAGGACGGCAGCGGCCAGATCCAGTTCTACATCACCCGCGACAAGGTCGGCGAAGAGGTCTACGCCGCGTTCAAGCACTGGGACCTGGGCGACATCATCAGCGCCCGCGGCGAGCTGTTCCGCACCAACAAGGGCGAGCTGTCGGTGCAGGTGCGCGAGCTGCGCCTGCTGTCCAAGTCGCTGCGCCCGCTGCCGGACAAGTTCCACGGCCTGGCCGACCAGGAAATGAAGTACCGCCAGCGCTATGTCGACCTGATCGTGTCGCCGGAAACGCGCAACACCTTCCGCGCCCGTACCGACGCGATCTCGTCGCTGCGCCGCCACATGGCCGACGCCGGCTTCATGGAAGTGGAAACGCCGATGCTGCACCCGATCCCGGGCGGCGCCGCGGCCAAGCCGTTCATCACGCACCACAACGCGCTGGACATGCAGATGTTCCTGCGCATCGCGCCCGAGCTGTACCTGAAGCGCCTGATCGTCGGCGGCTTCGAGCGCGTGTTCGAGATCAACCGCAACTTCCGCAACGAGGGGGTGAGCCCGCGCCACAACCCCGAGTTCACCATGATGGAGTTCTACGCGGCCTACACGGACTACCGCTGGCTGATGGACTTCACCGAAGACCTGATCCGCAAGGCCGCGATCGATGCGCGCGGCAGCGCCGTGCTGACCTACCAGGAGCGCGAGCTGGACCTGTCCAAGCCGTTCCACCGCCTGACCATCTGCCAGGCGATCCAGAAGTTCGCGCCGCAGTACACCGACGCGCAGCTCGGCGATGCCGAATTCCTGCGCACCGAACTGAAGAAGTTCGGCGTCAACACCAACGCGCCGCAGTTCCTCAATGCCGGGCTGGGCACGCTGCAGCTGGTGCTGTTCGAGGAAACCGCCGAGAGCCAGCTGTGGGAGCCGACCTTTATCGTCGACTACCCGGTCGAGGTCTCGCCGCTGGCGCGTGCCTCGGACACGGTGCCGGGCATCACCGAGCGCTTCGAGCTCTTCATCACCGGCCGCGAGATTGCCAATGGCTTCTCGGAGCTGAACGACGCCGAGGACCAGGCCGACCGCTTCCGCAAGCAGGTCGAGCAGAAGGATGCCGGCGACGAGGAAGCAATGTACTTCGACGCCGACTATATCCGCGCGCTGGAATACGGCATGCCCCCGACGGGCGGCTGCGGCATCGGCATCGACCGCCTGGTGATGCTGCTGACGGACAGCCCGAATATCCGTGACGTGATTTTGTTCCCGCACCTGCGGCGGGAAGACTGAGGCATTGCAAAACCGCCGGTTTGCTCCCCTCTCCCGCTTGCGGGAGAGGGGCCGGGGGAGAGGGCAGGCGCTGGCATACCGATGGCCTTCGCTTCGTGGATACTCCCGCCCTCACCCCAACCCTCTCCCGCAAGCGGGAGAGGGAGCAAACCAGCAGGTAATCAGGGCCGTGTAGCAGCATCAAAGCAAAAAGGCCGGCATCAAGCCGGCCTTTTTGCTTATTCCTGACATCAGGAAGTCATTCCGCTTCCTCGATCCACGCCTGCTGGATCGCCTCCAGGATCTTCTCGCCCGAGCGCGCCGGATCGTCGGCGAAGCCGTCGAGTTCCAGCACCCAGCGGCGCAGGTCGGTAAAGCGCACGCCCGCCGGGTCGACATCCGGGAACTTGTCGTACAGGGCTTCGGCGATAGCGTAGGTATCGGTCCACTTCATGGGCTTGTTCTCCGCTGGGGTCTGTGCCGGCCGCTCAGTGGCCTTCCTTGGCGTGGTTGATGGTGTACTTGGGAATCTCGACGGTCAGGTCTTCCTCGTCGACGATGGCCTGGCACGACAGGCGCGAATTCGGCTCCAGGCCCCAGGCCTTGTCGAGCAAATCCTCTTCCTTTTCCTCAGCCTCGTTGAGCGAGTCGAAGCCCTCGCGCACGATCACGTGGCACGTGGTGCAGGCACAGGACTTCTCGCACGCGTGCTCGAGATCGATACCGTTGGAGAGCAGGGAGTCGAGGACGCTGACGCCCTTCTCGGCTTCGATCACCTTCCCTTCCGGGCAGTATTCGACGTGGGGCAAAACAATGATCTGTGGCATGTCGTTTCCTGGGTTCTGTAGTGCGGTGCAGGCGCGGTGATCAGCCCAGCTCCTGTACCTTGCGCCCCGCCAGTGCGCTCTTGATCGAGCGGTCCATGCGGCGGGCGGCGAATTCGTCGGTGCCGTGCGACAGTTTTTCCACCGTGGCGCGGATCGCCAGGTGGTCTTCTCCCCTGGCAATCTCGCGCACGCCGGCGATCAGCGCTTCGACCTGTGCGCGCTCCTCGGCCGACAGCAGGTCGCCATCGGTCTGCAGCGCACGCTCGGTGGCCTCGACCAGGCGTTCGGCCTCGACACGTTCCTCCGCCAGCGCACGGCTCTTCATGTCGTGCTCGGCCTCGCGGAAGCTGTCCTGCAGCATGCGCGCGATATCGTCGTCGGCCAGCCCGTAAGACGGCTTGACCGTGACCGACGCTTCCACGCCCGAGTGCGTCTCGCGCGCGGTCACCGACAGCAGCCCGTCGGCGTCGACCTGGTAGGTCACGCGGATGCGCGCCGCGCCCGCGACCATCGGCGGGATGCCGCGCAGCTCGAAGCGCGCCAGCGAACGGCAGTCGCTGGCCAGCTCGCGCTCGCCCTGCAGCACGTGGATCGCCATCGCGGTCTGGCCGTCCTTGAAGGTGGTGAATTCCTGCGCACGCGCCACCGGGATGGTGCTGTTGCGGGGGATGATCTTCTCGACCAGGCCGCCCATGGTCTCGACGCCCAGCGACAGCGGGATCACGTCGAGCAGCAGCCAGTCTTCGCCCGGGGCATGGTTGCCGGCCAGCAGGTTGGCCTGCATGGCGGCGCCCAGCGCCACCACGCGGTCCGGATCGAGGTTGGTGAGCGGAGTCTGGCCGAAGAAGTCGCCGACCGCCTTGCGGATCGACGGCATGCGCGTGGCGCCGCCGACCAGCACCACGCCCTTGACCTCGTCGGCGCCGACGCCGGCATCGCGCAGCGCCTTGCGCACCGGCGCCAGCGTCTTCTGCACCAGGTGGGCGGTGATCTGCTCGAAGGTTTCGTCGGTCAGCGTCAGGTGCACGATCTCGCCGGACTCCAGCACCGCGTCGATCACCGTGCTGTCGGCTTCCGACAGCGCCTCCTTGGCGGCACGCGCGCGCACCATCAGCAGGCGCATGTCCTGCGCCGACAGCGGCTGCAGGTTGGCCTGCTCGACGATCCAGCACAGCAGGCGCTGGTCGAAGTCGTCGCCGCCCAGCGCCGAATCGCCGCCGGTGGCCAGCACTTCGAACACGCCCTGGGTGAGCTTGAGCACCGAGATATCGAAGGTGCCGCCGCCCAGGTCATACACGGCATAGATGCCTTCGGCGGCATTGTCGAGGCCGTAGGCAATGGCCGCGGCAGTGGGCTCGTTGAGCAGGCGCAGCACTTCCAGGCCGGCCAGGCGCGCGGCGTCCTTGGTCGCCTGGCGCTGGGCCTCGTCGAAATACGCCGGCACCGTGATGACGGCGCCGACCAGGTCGTCGCCCAGGCTGTCTTCGGCGCGCTGGCGCAGCGTGGCCAGGATCTCGGCCGAGATCTCGACCGGGCTCTTCACGCCGGCCGCGGTCTTGATCTGCACCATGCCGGGCGCATCGACGAAGTCGTACGGGCTGTGCTCGATATTGGCGACGTCGCGCAGGCCGCGGCCCATGAAGCGCTTGACCGAGACGATAGTGTTCTTGGGGTCGCGCACCGCTTCGTCCTGGGCCCGGTAGCCGATATGCGCGGTACGGTCTGGCAGGTAGCGCACCACCGAGGGCAGCAGCGCGCGGCCGCGCTCGTCGGCCAGCACTTCGGGAATGCTGCTGCGCACCGCGGCCACCAGCGAGTTGGTGGTGCCGAGGTCGATGCCGACCGCGAGGCGGCGTTGATGGGGCGCCGGCGACATGCCGGGTTCGGAAATCTGGAGCAGTGCCATGGTAATTCTTCGCTGTCTTGTACGGCAGGGGAAACCGCCATGCGGGGCGGCATGCGTGCGGTTTTCAGGCCGGGCGCCATTGTGTCATGGCCCCGGCGATCTTGCCGGTCAGTCTTCCAGCCGGTCGATGGCCTCGCTGGTATCGTGCTCGATCTTCTCGATAAACATCAGTTGCCGCACCGCGCCGCCGGCCGAGTCGTTGTCGCCGGCATCGAGCAGCGCGCCCAATGCCGCGTGGCGCTCGCGCTTCTCCTGGCGCAGCTCGCGCAGCAATGCATCGAGGCGGTCCACGTCGCGCGCTTCCACCGCGTCCTGCAGCGCTTCGCGCCATTCCATCTGCTGCATCAGGAACGCGGGCGACATGGCGGTGTTGTTCTCCGCCTGCACGTCGATGCCGCGCAGCTTGAGCAGGTAGGTCGCGCGCCGCAGCGGCTGGCGCAGGGTGCGGTAGGCTTCGTTGGCATGCGCGGCCCACTGCATCGCCACGCGGCGCTCGGCATCGCCGGCCTTGGCGAAGCGGTCCGGATGCGCCTGCGACTGTACGGTGCGGTAGGCCGCGTCCAGCGCGGCCTCGTCGACGCCGTACTGCACCGGCAGGCCGAACAGCGCAAAAAAATCGTCTTTCAACTGCTTCCCCAAGAAAAAAGAGCGGCCGCGCCGCCCTTCGTCCGTACTGCCGCCGCTACCGCGCGGGCTGGCTGGCCCACTCGGCCGGCGGCTCGTTGCGGTCGCACTTCAGGCAGTTCACCCGCGTGCCGATCATGGCGGCGCGGCCCGCCTCGCTCTGCGTCCACGGCCGCGACTGCCACGGCGGGTCATGCCGCACATGCTGGCCATGGCCGCAGTCGAGTTCGGCCACCCAGTGGCCTTCCTCGTCCCGGCGCAAGCCGACGATGCTGCGCTCCACCGGACCCGCCCGAATCAGTCTGCGCTGGCGCAGGTCAGACCGTAAACGACTCGCCGCAGCCGCACTCGTCCTTGACGTTGGGATTGTTGAAGCGGAAGCCTTCGTTCAACCCTTCGCGCGCGTAGTCGAGTTCGGTGCCGTCGATATACGGCAGGCTCTTGGCGTCGACGATGACCTTGATCCCGTGCGATTCGAACACGTTGTCTTCCGGCAGCAGTTCGTCGACGTATTCCAGCTTGTAGGCCAGGCCCGAGCAGCCGGTGGTCTTCACGCCCAGGCGCAGGCCCACGCCCTTGCCGCGGCGTTCCAGGTAGCGCGCCACATGCTTGGCGGCCTTCTCGGTCATGGTGATCATCGTTGCGTTCCTTCGTCGGTGCCGTGCTCAGTGCGACAGGTCAGGCGGCCTTCTGCTCGGCGCCGTGCTTCTTCTTGTAGTCTTCGACGGCGGCCTTGATCGCGTCTTCAGCCAGGATCGAGCAGTGGATCTTCACCGGCGGCAGCGCCAGTTCCTCGGCGATCTGGGTGTTCTTGATCTCCAGCGCCTGGTCCACGGTCTTGCCCTTGACCCACTCGGTCACCAGCGACGACGAGGCGATGGCCGAGCCGCAGCCATAGGTCTTGAACTTGGCGTCTTCGATCACGCCCGCTTCGTTGACCTTGATCTGCAGCTTCATCACGTCGCCGCAAGCCGGGGCGCCGACCATGCCGGTGCCGACCGCGTCGTCGTTCTTGTCGAACGAGCCGACGTTGCGGGGGTTTTCATAGTGGTCGAGAACCTTCGTGCTGTATGACATTTGGCTTACCTCTTGCGTATCTTTTACGGGGGTCTTGCTGTTATTTTGGCGGGATCCCGCGGGTGCTCAGGCGCTCAGTGCGCGGCCCACTGGATCGAATTCAGGTCGACGCCGTCCTTGAACATTTCCCACAGCGGCGACAGGTCGCGCAGCTTGCCGATCTTGCTCTTGAGCAGCTCGACGGTGTAGTCGATTTCCTGCTCGGTGGTGAAGCGGCCGACCGTGAAACGGATCGAGCTGTGCGCCAGCTCGTCATTGCGGCCCAGCGCGCGCAGCACATACGACGGCTCCAGCGAGGCCGAGGTGCAGGCCGAGCCCGACGACACCGCCACGTCCTTGATCGCCATGATCAGCGACTCGCCTTCGACGAAGTTGAAGCTGACGTTCAGGTTGTGCGGCACGCGGTGCTCCAGGTCACCGTTCAGGTAGACCTCTTCCATGTCCGACAGGCCGTTCCACAGGCGGTCGCGCAGCATGCGGATGCGCTCGTTTTCGGTTGCCATCTCTTCGCGGGCGATGCGGAAGGCTTCGCCCATGCCGACGATCTGGTGCGTGGCCAGCGTGCCCGAGCGCATGCCGCGCTCGTGGCCGCCGCCGTGCATCTGCGCCTCGATGCGCACGCGCGGCTTGCGGCGCACGTAGAGCGCGCCGATGCCCTTGGGGCCGTAGGTCTTGTGGGCCGAGAACGACATCAAATCGCACTTCAGCTGGTTCAGGTCGATCACCACCTTGCCGGTCGCCTGCGCGGCGTCGCAATGGAAGATGATGCCCTTCTCGCGGCAGATCTCGCCGATCTGCTCCACATCCTGGATCACGCCGATCTCGTTGTTGACCAGCATCACCGACACCAGGATGGTGTCCGGGCGCAGCGCCTGCTTGAACACCTCCATGTCGAGCAGGCCGTTGTCCTTCACGTCCAGGTAGGTCACTTCAAAGCCCTGGCGCTCCAGCTCGCGCGTGGTGTCGAGCACGGCCTTGTGCTCGGTCTTCACGGTGATGATGTGCTTGCCCTTGCCCGAATAGAAGTTCGCGGCACCCTTGATCGCCAAGTTGTCCGATTCGGTCGCCCCCGAGGTCCACACGATCTCGCGCGGGTCGGCGCCGACCAGTGCGGCCACCTGCTCGCGCGCCTCTTCCACCGCGCGCTCCGCGTCCCAGCCGTACGCATGGCTGCGCGACGCGGGATTGCCGAACTGCTCGCGCAGGTACGGAATCATCTTGTCCGCCACGCGCGGGTCCACCGGCGTGGTGGCCGAGTAATCCATGTAGATGGGGAAATGTGGGGTGCTCATCGTTATGACTGCCTTGTAAGGGACCGCTGATCGCTGTGTTGCTGTCTTGCCGGCGCGTTCAGGACTGCGCCAGGCTGAAAACTGAATTCACCATTCTGGCCCGGACCGGCTTTTCCTGCTTGTCGGCCTTGCCGCGCGCTGCGGCGACCGGCTGCGCGGCGTCTTCGCGCATGTCGTGCAGCACGGCGGGCTGCCGCTCGCGCTGCTGGTCCACCAGGTTCTTGAGGGAAACCGAGTCGAGGTACTCGACCATCTTCTGGTTCAGCGTGGCCCACAGTTCGTGGGTCATGCAGCGCCCCGAGCCGTCATCTCCGTTACAATTGCCCTTGCCGCCGCACTGGGTGGCATCCAGGGGCTCGTCCACGGCGATGATGATGTCCGCCACGGTGACGTCCTCGGCCTTGCGCGCCAGGCTGTAGCCGCCGCCCGGGCCGCGCACGCTTTCGACGATCTCGTGCCGGCGCAGCTTGCCGAACAGCTGCTCCAGGTACGACAGCGAGATCTTCTGCCGCTGGCTGATGCCGGCGAGCGTGACCGGTCCCTGGTCCTGGCGCATGGCCAGGTCGATCATCGCAGTGACCGCGAAGCGGCCTTTGGTGGTCAGTCTCATGGTGCAGGGCTCTGGGGTGAAGCGTGGGGGTGAAGCTAATACTTGATCGTTTCCGTCAAGTATAAAGGTACCCGACTAATTCAGTCAACTACCCCTGCCGCACCGCACCACTTCCGCCCTCAGGCCTGGCGCCCGCCTGCAGCCGCGTGCGCGGGTGCCGCGCGCGGCGGCACCAGCAGCGACAGCGGATGTTTCAGGATGCGCCGCCGCACGGCCGCGCTCAGCTCGGCGCGATCGATGCGCCGCAAATTGCGTGACCGCAGCGCCATATTGAATGCGAGCGCAAAGCTGACCGCCACGTTCAGCATGCCCATCAGCGCAATGCCCGCCACCGCCAGCCACAGCGCCGGCATGCGCAGCGCATCCCACCCCAGCACGCCGATCGCCGCGCCCACCGACCCGGTCGACAGCGTCACATGGCGCACTTCCATATGCGGGCCGAAGAAGCTAAGGATCTCCGGCCCCAGCCCCAGCAGCAGCCCCAGCGACACGTTGGCGACGATGCCCGACAGGTTGCGTTTCCAGAAGTCCGCCACCCGGGTGGCGCCGCGTGCGCCGAGCACATACTGCAGGCGCCGGTGGTAAGCCATCACGTCGTGCACGCGGTGCAGCGCGAACCAGTTGTCCGCCCAGCCCGCGAACAGGCTCGACAGCCACAGCAGCACGCCGGTGAAGGCCGCATACAGCGGCGTCGGTCCCAGGATCGAAAAGGACTCGATGGTGGCGATCGCCTTGGCCGGCGTGATCAGGTTGGCGCCCAGCAACCTGTGCGCCAGCCACTGCACGCCCAGCGCCACCGGGAACACCACCGCCAGGTTGCCGGCAATGGCCGCCGCGTTGGAGCGGATCATGGCGACGGTGTCGTCGACAAAGATCTCACGCCCCTCCGGCCGCCCCGCGTTATCGAGCCGGTGCGCCAGCGCGGGCCCGGTCATGGCCGGCTGCTTGGTCGCCAGCGTGAAGTGGGCGAAATGGATGGCGAGGAAGCTGCCGGCATAGTTGAGCGAGGCCAGCACGCCTTCGCTGAACTTGTCCAGGTGCAGCCCGTAGATCAGGAACTTGAGGTACACCGTGGCCACCGAGACCAGGCCGCCGCCCGCCGCGGCGCGCACCAGTTCGGCATATTCGCGGCGGTCGCGCGTGATGTAGTGCTCGCCGGTCTCGGCCGAGCGCTCCACCACCTTGCGCGCCAGCTGCGCGAACGAGGTCCCCGCCAGATGCGCAATGCTGCGCCGCGCCTGGGTCGAGCGGATCAGTTCGGCCACCAGGTGCGCCGGCATGCCGGGTCGGCCGGGCTCGACCCACGCCGCCAGCAGCAGCTCGATGCGGCTGAGCTGCACCTTCATGCGCTCGATCTGGAACACCACCTCGACCGACACGCCGTTTTCCTCCAGGTCCTCGTACACCTGGCGGGCGGCGGCGTGGCAGCCGTCGAGCAGCGCGCGCAAGTAGTTCAGGCGATGGCCGAAGCTGTTGTCGTCGCGGCGCAGGCCGTCCTCGCGCAAGGCCTGGATGGCCTCGTCCAGGCGAAAAAACGGGGTGTCCTCGACACGGCCCGCCAGCCGCGAGCGGATCGCCTGGCTCAGCCCGGTGGCGCGCACCTGGCTGACCAGCACCGCGATGCTGGTGGCCAGGGTCTGGCCCAACGCCTCGCGATAGCGCGCCAGGGCCGCTTCTTCGCCGTCGGCGCGGCCGCTTTCGAGCACGCGCGCCAGCCGCGCCGTCAGCGCATCGTCGATGGCCTCGACCCAGTCGGCATCCTCGTCGCCGACGAACACCAGCGCAAACAGCGCCGCCATGTCGCTGCGGTTCGGCGGCGGCGGCAAGAAGCGGCTCTGGAGCCGGCTCACCATCTCGCTGAC
Organism: Cupriavidus taiwanensis; assembly: GCF_900250075.1. Lineage (NCBI taxonomy): Bacteria > Pseudomonadati > Pseudomonadota > Betaproteobacteria > Burkholderiales > Burkholderiaceae > Cupriavidus > Cupriavidus taiwanensis. Next base: position 1,476,396 of record NZ_LT977070.1, on the reverse strand, counting down.
GAAGCCGGGATGCTGCGCCACGCCGGTATCGCAGAATAGGCCAGTGGGGTCGTTCTCGCGCAGCAGGCTGCGCACCGTCTGCGCAAAGCGCGCGGCCCAGTCCGGATGCCGCTCCAGCACCTGCAGCAGGTAGCGCAGGCGCACGTGCTCGGGATGGCGGCGCGGCGCGCCGTCTTCCTGGCTGTCGGCATCGGCGCCAAGGCCGCCGTCGCGACGGATCCAGAAGGCCAGTTCGATCAGCCAGCCGTTGCGCTCGGCCAGCGGCGCCTGCGGATCGGCCGCACTCAGGATGGCGTCGAGCTGCAGGCTGGCATTGCGCGACTCGCGCCATTTGCGAAACAGTTTGCGAAGCATGGATTCTCGTCGGGAGCGGGCCGCCGGCCGCGGGCGCAGGACGCCGCGGCGGGGCCGGGAAAGACTGCGCAGCGGGCCGGCTCAGCCGGCCGGCTGCAGGCGCTGGCGCAGCTCGGCCACCAGGCCGTCGCAGGCATCTTCGATATAGTCGAGCACGCGCTCGAAGCCATCGCCTTCGCCGTAATACGGGTCCGGCACCTCGTCGGCATCGTGGCGGGTGGCGAAGCTCATCAGCAGCCGCACCTTGTCGCCGGCATCCGGGCGCAGCCGCAGCAGGCCGGCCAGGTTCTCGCGGTCCATCGCCAGGATCAGGTCGAAGCGGTCGAAGTCCGGCACGCCGACCTTGCGCGCGCGCAGCGCCGACAGGTCATAGCCGCGCTGCAGCGCATGGCGCTGGGTGCGGGGATCGGGGGCGCGGCCGAGGTGGTATTCATGCGTGCCCGCCGAATCCAGCTCCACCAGCGGCGCCAGCCCGGCGGCGTCGAGCTTGGCGCGCAGCACGCCCTCCGCCGTTGGGGAACGGCAGATATTCCCCATGCAACACATCAGGATGGCATATGGCTTCATCGGATCAAGGCTTGGCAAGATGGCATGGAGGCGCGATTCTACCTGCCGCCCTTGCCGCCGGCCCGGCGTGTCGCAGCGCTGGGCGGCGCGCGGCGCTAGGCGAGCTGCTTGGCCAGCCGTTCCCCGTGCGCAAACCCGGCCACTTGCGCGGCCTCGGCCGACTTGTAGTGGTCGGTGATGCGCGAGCTGTCGGTCAGCGTGCCGGCGGCCCGGATGTTGGTGCCGGGGCGGCAGACGCGCACCGTGTACGACCATTCGCTCTGTGAACGCTGCCTGACCTGCACTTGCACTTCGTGGGTCTCATAGACCTTCTTCTTCCATTCGCCGATGTCGGTCATTGTGGTTTCTCCACGGGAAATGGGGGTACCCGCCGGCGCGCTAGCTGACCTCGCCCGCGTCGATCGCACGCATGGCGCCGGCCTCCGCCATGGCGATGGCGGCTTCAGGGGTGGGCGCGTCGCCGGCGATTGCCTCGAAGCTCGGGCCGGTCGGTTCGCCGAACGCGTCGGCGATGCGCATCTGCGCGGCAAAGCCGCCGGCGGCATTCGGGACCGCCGTGACCACCACCGCGTAGCCGCCGTATTCAAACTGGCGTTCCATCGTGCCTCCTTCGCAGCGGTCTGTGGCCCTACCCCGCGCTGGCGCCGCCGAGGATTTCACTATAGGCGAAGCGCGCCCGGCGTTGCGGCGTATCAGGCAGGCGGCAGCGCGCCCTCGCCGCTGGCGCCGAACACCTGCGCCTTGAGCTTGGCCAGCTGGTCGCGCACCTGCGCCGCCTGTTCGAACTCCAGGTTGCGCGCATGCTCGAGCATGAGCTTCTCCAGCCGCTTGATCTCCTTGGAGACCTGCTTTTCGCTCATCTCCTCGTAGCGCGCCTGCTCCTGCGCCGCCTGCAGCTCGGCCCTGGCGTCGCTGACGTTGTAGACGCCGTCGATGATGTCCTTGATGCGCTTGACCACGCCGCGCGGCGTGATGCCGTTGGCTTCGTTGAAGGCGATCTGCTTGGCGCGGCGGCGCTCGGTTTCGTCGATGGCCTTCTTCATCGAATCGGTCATGCGGTCCGCGTACAGGATGGCGGTGCCGTTGACATTGCGCGCGGCGCGGCCAATGGTCTGGATCAGCGAGCGCTCGGCGCGCAGGAAGCCCTCCTTGTCCGCGTCGAGGATCGCCACCAGCGAGACCTCGGGGATGTCCAGCCCCTCGCGCAGCAGGTTGATGCCCACCAGCACGTCGAAGGTGCCCAGGCGCAGGTCGCGGATGATCTCGACGCGCTCGACGGTGTCGATGTCCGAGTGCAGGTAGCGCACCTTGACGCCGTTCTCGGTCAGGAACTCGGTCAGCTGCTCGGCCATGCGCTTGGTCAGCGTGGTCACCAGCACGCGTTCGCCGGCCTCGACCCGGACATGGATCTCGGACAGCAGGTCATCCACCTGCGTGGTCGCGGGGCGCACCATGATGACCGGGTCGACCAGGCCGGTCGGGCGCACCACCTGCTCCACCACCTGGCCGGCGTGCTCCTGCTCGAACTGCGCCGGCGTCGCGGAGACGAACATCACCTGCCGCATCTTGCGCTCGAACTCGTCGAACTTGAGCGGCCGGTTGTCCAGCGCCGACGGCAGCCGGAAGCCGTACTCCACCAGCGTGGTCTTGCGCGCGCGGTCGCCGTTGTACATGCCGTTGAGCTGGCCGATCAGCACATGCGATTCGTCCAGGAACATCAGCGCGTCGGGCGGCAGGTAGTCGACCAGCGTCGGCGGCGGGTCGCCGGGACGCGCGCCGGAGAGGTGCCGCGAATAGTTCTCGATGCCCTTGCAGAACCCCAGCTCGGACAGCATCTCGAGGTCGAAGCGGGTGCGCTGCTCGAGCCGCTGCGCTTCCACCAGGCGGTTTTCCTTGTGGAAGAACTCGAGCCGCTCGCGCAGTTCGTCCTTGATCGCCTCGATCGCGCGCAGCACGGTCTCGCGCGGGGTGACGTAGTGGCTCGACGGGTAGACCGTGAAGCGCGGGATCTTCTGCCGCACCCGCCCCGTGAGCGGGTCGAAGAAATGCAGCGACTCGACTTCGTCGTCGAACATCTCCAGCCGCACCGCCATTTCGGCATGCTCCGCCGGGAAGATGTCGATGGTGTCGCCGCGCACGCGGAAGGTGCCGCGCTGGAAGTCGGTCTCGTTGCGGGTGTACTGCATCGCGATCAGGCGCGCGATCACGTCGCGCTGGCTGATCTTGTCGCCGGCCCGCAGCGTCAGGATCATCTGGTGGTATTCGGTCGGATTGCCGATACCGTAGATCGCCGACACGGTCGCGACGATGACGGTGTCGCGGCGCTCCAGCAGGCTCTTCGTCGCCGACAGCCGCATCTGCTCGATATGCTCGTTGATCGACGAGTCCTTCTCGATAAACAGGTCGCGCTGCGGGACGTAGGCCTCGGGCTGGTAGTAGTCGTAGTAGCTGACGAAGTACTCGACGGCATTGCGCGGGAAGAACTCGCGGAATTCCGCGTAGAGCTGCGCCGCCAGCGTCTTGTTGGGCGCGAACACGATGGCCGGCCGTCCCATGCGCGCGATCACGTTGGCCATGGTGAAGGTCTTGCCCGAACCGGTGACGCCCAGCAGGGTCTGGAACGACAGGCCGTCTTCCACCCCCTCCACCAACTGCCGGATTGCCTCGGGCTGGTCGCCGGCGGGCGGGAACGGCTGGTACAGCTGGAACGGGGAACCGGGAAATGTGACGAATTTGTCTTCGTCCAGGGCCGGCGCGGCTTCGGCAAGGTTCGTCATAGGGGCGTGACTAGGGAAATACCTGAGGAAAACGGGCGGATTACGCTAGAATCTTGGGGTTGTCAGCCCCCGCTTCAAGCCAAGAAGAGCGCGGCCGGGCCTGCCAGCCTCCAGCGCAGTACGGAGCATTCTACGCCTTCCGTTTTTCACATAGCCGACCACGAGATTCCAAATGAGTTTGTTTTCTGCCGTCGAGATGGCCCCGCGCGACCCGATCCTGGGCCTCAACGAAGCCTTCAATGCCGACACCCGCGCGACCAAGGTCAACCTGGGCGTTGGCGTGTACTTCACCGACGAAGGGAAAATCCCCCTGCTGCGCGCCGTCCAGGAGGCAGAAAAAGCCCGTCTGACCACCGCCACCCCGCGCGGATACCTGCCGATCGAAGGCATCGCGGCCTATGACCAGGCGGTGCAGACGCTGCTGTTCGGCAAGGAATCGCCGCTGATCACGGAAGGCCGCGTGGTGACGGCCCAGGCACTTGGCGGCACCGGCGCGCTGAAGATCGGCGCCGACTTCCTGAAACGCCTGTACCCGGACGCCAAGGTCGCCATCAGCGACCCGAGCTGGGAAAACCACCGCGCGCTGTTCGAATCCGCCGGCTTCCCGGTGGTCAACTACGCCTACTACGACGCCCCGAGCCACGGCCTGAACTTCGCCGGCATGGTGGAATCGCTGAAGTCGTTCCCCGCCAACACCATCGTCGTGCTGCACGCCTGCTGCCACAACCCCACCGGCGTCGACCTGTCGCCCGAGCAGTGGCAGCAGGTGGTGGAACTGGTCAAGGAACGCAACCTGATCCCCTTCCTGGACATGGCCTACCAGGGCTTTGCCGACGGCATCGATGCCGATGGCGCCGCGGTGCGCCTGTTCGCGGACTCCGGCCTGCCGTTCTTCGTGTCGAGCTCGTTCTCGAAGAGCTTCTCGCTGTACGGCGAACGCGTCGGCGCGCTGTCGATCGTCACCACCGGCAAGGAAGAAGCGCAGCGCGTGATGTCGCAGGTCAAGCGCGTGATCCGCACCAACTATTCCAACCCGCCGACCCACGGCGGCACCGTGGTCGCGACCGTGCTGAACAGCCCGGAACTGCGCGCCATGTGGGAAGAAGAACTGGCCGAAATGCGCGACCGCATCAAGCTGATGCGCCATGCGCTGGTCGACAAGCTGGCCGCCAAGGGCGTGCCGGGCGACTTCTCCTTCGTCAAGGCCCAGCGCGGCATGTTCTCGTACTCGGGCCTGACCTCGGACCAGGTCGACCGCCTGCGCAACGAGCACGGCATCTACGCCGTCAGCACCGGCCGCATCTGCGTTGCGGCGCTGAACAGCCGCAACATCGATGCGGTGGTCGACGCGATCGCGGCCGTGATGTAACACCGTTGCCAGTTGCCGCGCCGCAACGGAAGGCAACTGGCGTGGGCATCACAAAACCATGGAAAAAAAGCGGCTTCGGCCGCTTTTTTCATTTGTTTGCGATGTTGTAGGAGGTTGACACCGAAAAATCAGGCCAATGCCTTATTGTGTTCCCCGCATAGGGAAGTACTTTAAGGTATATGCTGCAAAGCAAGATCGTTAGCACGGTCGTTCGATTCAGGCATAATCGGCGCCACACGATCCCAGGTGTATTGTCAGTACATTGTTACTTGGTGGTACGCATCCTCAGTAAGACCAGGCAGAAACGGCATGCTCTATCAATTGCATGAGTTCCAGCGCTCGATCCTGCACCCGCTGACCGCGTGGGCCCAGGCGACCGCCAAGACCTTCACCAACCCCCTCAGCCCGATGTCGCTGGTACCTGGCGCGCCCCGCCTGGCCGCCGGCTACGAACTGCTGTACCGGCTTGGCAAGGAATACGAAAAACCGGCGTTCGATATCAAGTCGGTGCGCTCCAACGGGCGCGACATCCCCATCGTCGAACAGACCGTGCTGGAAAAGCCCTTCTGCAAGCTGCTGCGCTTCAAGCGCTATGCCGACGATCCGGAAACCATCAAGCTGCTCAAGGACGAGCCCGTGGTGCTGGTGGCCGCGCCGCTGTCGGGCCACCATGCCACGCTGCTGCGCGACACGGTGCGCACGCTGCTGCAGGACCACAAGGTCTACGTCACCGACTGGATCGACGCGCGCATGGTGCCGGTCGAGGAAGGCGCCTTCCACCTGTCGGACTACATCTACTACATCCAGGAATTCATCCGCCATATCGGCGCCGAGAACCTGCACGTGATCTCGGTATGCCAGCCCACGGTACCGGTGCTGGCGGCGATTTCGCTGATGGCGTCCGCCGGCGAGAAGACGCCGCGCACCATGACCATGATGGGCGGCCCGATCGACGCCCGCAAAAGCCCGACCGCGGTCAACTCGCTGGCGACCAACAAGTCCTACGAGTGGTTCGAGAACAACGTCATCTACACCGTGCCGGCCAACTACCCCGGCCACGGCCGCCGCGTCTACCCGGGCTTCCTGCAGCATGCCGGCTTTGTCGCGATGAACCCGGACCGGCACCTGTCGTCGCACTATGACTACTACCTGAGCCTGGTCGAGGGCGATGCCGACGACGCCGAGGCGCACGTGCGCTTCTACGACGAATACAACGCGGTGCTCGACATGGCCGCCGAGTATTACCTCGACACCATCCGCGAGGTGTTCCAGGAATTCCGCCTGGCCAACGGCACCTGGGCCATCGACGGCAAGCCCGTGCGCCCGCAGGACATCAAGAGCACGGCGCTGATGACCATCGAGGGCGAGCTCGACGACATCTCCGGCGCGGGCCAGACCGCCGCCGCGCACGACCTGTGCGCCGGCATCCCGAAAAACCGCAAGCAGCACCTGAACGCCGAGCGTTGCGGCCACTACGGGATCTTCTCGGGCCGGCGCTGGCGCGAGGACATCTACCCGCAGCTGCGCGACTTTATCCGCAAGTACCACCAGGCCCCGGTGGCCGTGGCCAGCAAGTAAAAAAACGCCCGCGCAAGCGGGCGTTACTGTCTGCGCCGCCGGCGCCTCAGGGCTTCTTCAGGTAGCTCAGCAGCATGTCCGTGTGCAGTTCGGCAAAGCGCTCGTGCTCCTGCTGCGATGCCACGTCGCGGCCGATCACGGCACTGATGGTGTAGCGGTTCGACAGCACGTAGTAGCCCAGCGCGGAAATCGTCAGGTAGAACTGCGGCACGTCGATATGGTCGCGGAACAATCCCTGCTGCTGGCCGCGCCGGATCACGTCGGCAAGCACGTCGACCACCGGGTTGATCAGCTGCTGCAGCTGCGCGGACTTCTTCAGGTGGCGCGCCTCGTGCAGGTTCTCGCTGTTGACCAGGCGGATGAACTCGGGGTGCTCGTAGTACCAGTCCCAGACGAAGCGGGCCAGCGTGCGCACGCCCTCGACGGGGTCTTCGTCGACCAGGTGCAGTTGCTCTTCGGCGGCGCGGAAGTTTGCGTATTGCTTCTCGAGCACCGCCAGGAACAGGCCCTCCTTGCTGCCGTAGTAGTAATACAGCATGCGCTCGTTGGTCTCCGCGCGCCGGGCAATCTGGTCGACGCGGGCGCCGGCCAGACCGCCCTTGGCGAATTCCTCGGTGGCCGCAGCGAGGATGCGTCGGCGCGTCCCTTCCGGGTCGCGTTTGGTCTTGGGCTCTGTTGACATGGGGTGTGGTCGATCGTTGCGCGGATTATGGCACAGGCCGGATTGCGGCAATCCGGCCGCGCGACGCGCATCATCGCCGTTTCTGTCCGCCGGCGAAATCGGGGATAATCCTTGCGGCGCGAAAACCGCAGGGTCCGCAGAGACCCCGGTGCCATAGGGGCCGCCAGCACATTGTCCGCCCCGGAAGGGCTGACGTTATGTCGCCAACCGCTCACAGCATCGCGCAAATATCGTGCTTTGCCCGTGGCCGCGCTGGTGCGGCTGCCGGTGTGGCTGCTGGCGCGCTATTTTGACCCTGCTCTTGTCCCCTGAATTGCTGTCCGTTGTCGTGAATCCCGCCGTCAAGTCCCTCGCCGACCGTCTCGAGGCGCTGCTGCCGCAGACCCAGTGCACCAAGTGCGGCTTCAGCGGCTGCCGCCCCTACGCCGAGGCCATGGCCAGCGGCGAGGCTGCCTGCAACCGTTGCCCGCCGGGCGGCGCGCAGGGGATCGCGCGCCTGGCCGCGCTGCTGGGCACCGAGCCCCTGCCGCTCGATCCCGAACGCGGCACCGAGCAGCCGCGCGCCGTCGCCCGCATCGACGAGAGCCTGTGCATCGGCTGCACCCTTTGCATCCAGGCCTGCCCGGTCGACGCCATCGCCGGCGCCGCCAAGCAGATGCATACCGTGATCCCCGAGCTGTGCACCGGTTGCGACCTGTGCGTGCCGCCCTGCCCGGTCGACTGCATCGACATGGTCCCCGTCACCGGCACGCGCACCGGCTGGGACGCGTGGTCGCAGGCGCAGGCCGATGCCGCGCAGGCGCGCTACCTGGCGCGCAACGCGCGGCTGGTGCGCGAGCGCGAGGAAAACGATGCGCGCCTGGCCGCCAAGGCCGCCGCCAAGCTCGCCGCGGTGCAGGCCGAAGCGCCCGAGAACGACGCCGAGCGCGCCGCGCAGGAACGCAAGCGCGCCATCATCCAGGCCGCGATCGAACGCGCGCGCCAGAAGCAGCAGGCCGCGCGGCCGCGCAATACCGACAACGTATCGGCCGCGGTGCAGGCGCAGATCGATGCCGCCGAAGCGCGGCGCGCGCGCGCCGGGCTGACACCGCGGCAGGAAGATCCCCATCCCGCGCACGACCCGGCCAACGACCCGAAGAAAGAATCATGAACGCTGCCAAGTGCCGTGCCATCTTCGAGACGCTGCGCGAAGTGAATCCGGCTCCGACCACGGAGCTGGAGTACAGCTCGCCGTTCGAGCTGCTGATCGCCGTGCTGCTGTCGGCGCAGGCCACCGACGTTGGCGTGAACAAGGCCACGCGCCGTCTGTTCCCGGTCGCGCATACGCCGCGGCAGATGCTGGAGCTGGGCGAGGCCGGCCTGAGCGAATACATCAAGACCATCGGCCTGTACAAGACCAAGGCCAGGCATGTGATCGAGACCTGCAGCATCCTGGTCGAACGCCATGGCGGCAAGGTGCCGGCAGAGCGTGAAGCGCTGGAAGCGCTGCCGGGCGTGGGCCGCAAGACCGCCAACGTGGTGCTCAACACCGCGTTCGGCCAGCCCACCATCGCGGTCGACACGCATATCTTCCGCGTCTCCAACCGCACCGGCCTGGCGCCGGGCAAGAACGTCGACATCGTCGAGCAGAAGCTGCTCAAGTGCGTGCCGCATGAATTCCTGCACGACGCCCATCACTGGCTGATCCTGCACGGCCGCTACGTGTGCAAGGCGCGCAAGCCGGAATGCTGGCACTGCGCGATCGAAACGCTGTGCGAGTTCAGGGAGAAAACCCCGGCGCCACAGCTGTAGCCGCGGCCGGCTCGGGCGCAGGCTTGGGCTCGTGCGCCAGCACCAGCGCCAGCTGCAGCGCGGTGCGCGCGACCACGTCGACTTCGGGACTGTAGCCGTGGCGGATCCAGCGCACCGCAAGGTGGACCACGCCGCCCGCGACGCCCGCCGTCAGCAGTGGATCGCGCTCGCGCCCCGGCGGCAGCAGCGCCTGCGCCAGCAGCCCGCCAAATTCATCCAGCGAATCGGCCAGCGCGCCGTCAACCAGCTTGCTGACGCCACGGATTTCCACCAGGAACACCCGCGCCGAGCGCGGTTCGCGCTGCAGCGCGCCGAAATAGGCGCGCAACATCGCCAGCGCCCGTTGCGCGCCGTCGTGGCCGGCGGCCTCGCCCGCCTGCACCAGGGTGTGCAGCAAGCGATGGGTCACCGTTTGAAACGATGCCAGCAGCAAGGCCTCGCTGTTGGCGAATGACTCGTAGAAATAGCGCTCGGTCAGGCCCGCGGCCTCGCACACCGCCTTGACGGTGGCGTTCTGGTAACCGCGCTCGCCGTAGACCTGCACGGCCGCGGCAATCAGTTGCGCGCGGCGCTGGGCACGGCGCTCTTCGGCTTCGGCGCCGCGATAGCGGCGCGCGGGAGTCAGCTCGGGGGTCATGCGCGCCATTATGACATTCCCTATGGTCAGAAAACTTGCCGGATGGCTTCTGACAATCTATGTTGTCAGAAGTGTCACTCGACGGATGCCTCTCATGCGCGATGCCAGTTCCGATGACGCAGTGCTCGATGTGCTGATCGTGGGCGCCGGCCTGTCCGGCATCGGCGCGGCGCGCCAGCTGCAACGGCGCTGCCCCGGCAAGCGCTACGCCATCCTCGAGGCGCGCGGCGCCATCGGCGGCACCTGGGACCTGTTCCGCTACCCCGGCATCCGCTCGGACTCGGACATGTACACGCTGGGCTACCGCTTCAAGCCCTGGCGCGGCGCCAGGGCCATCGCCGACGGCCCGTCGATCCGCGCCTATATCCGCGAGACCGCCGCGGAAGCCGGCATCACGCGCCAGATCCGCTTCGGCCACCGCGTGGTGAGCGCGGCGTGGGACAGCGCCGACGCGTGCTGGACCGTCGCAGCCGAACGCGGCGCCGACGGCGGCCGGGTGCGGCTGCGCGCGCGCCTGCTCTATGTCTGCGCCGGCTACTACAGCTATGCCGAGGGCCATCGTCCCGCGTTCGACGGCGAGGACCGTTTTCGCGGCCGCATCGTGCATCCGCAGTTCTGGGACGAGTCGCTCGACTACGCCGGCAAGCGCGTGGTGGTGATCGGCAGCGGCGCCACCGCGGTCACGCTGGTGCCGGCGATGGCCGCCAGCGCGGCGCACGTGACCATGCTGCAGCGCTCACCCACCTATATCGTGTCGCGCCCCGGCGAGGACGCCATCGCGCGCACCCTGCGGCGCGTGCTGCCGGAGCGGCTGGCCTACACCGCCACGCGCTGGAAGAACGTGCTGCTCGGCATGACCTTCTTCCAGCTGGCACGGCGCCGGCCGGAACGCGTCAAGGCGCGCCTGGTCGACATGGCCGCGGCGCAGTTGCCGCCGGGCTTCGACGTGGCGACGCATTTCACGCCGCGCTACAACCCATGGGACCAGCGCCTGTGCCTGGTACCCGACGGCGACTTGTTCCGCGCCCTGCGCGAGGGCCGCGCCTCGGTGGTGACCGACACCATCAAGCGCTTCACCGAACATGGTATCGAGCTGGCCAGCGGCAAGTCGCTCGACGCCGATATCGTGGTGACGGCCACCGGGCTGAAGCTGAACATGCTGGGCGACATTGCGCTCACGGTCGACGGCCAGCCGCGCCGCCCCGCCGAATGCCTGGCCTACAAGGGCATGATGCTCAGCGACGTGCCCAACCTGGTGCTGGCATTCGGCTACACCAATGCCTCGTGGACGCTCAAGGCCGACCTGACCGCGGAGTACGTCTGCCGCCTGCTGCGCCACATGGACCGCCATGGCCACCGCATTGCCGTGCCGCGCGCGCCCGCCGCGGTGCAGCCGACGCCGTTCCTGGACTTCACCTCGGGCTATGTGCAGCGCGCCGCCGGCGTGCTGCCGCGCCAGGGCGACCGCAAGCCGTGGCGCGTGCACCAGAACTACCTGAAAGACCTGCTGACGATACGGCACGGGCGCATCGCCGATGGCGTGCTTCAGTTCGGCGCGCCACCGGCGCTGCGCGAGCCGCGCAACGCGCAGGAGGCAACCGGCGCCAACACCGTCGCGGCCGTCGCCGCCAGCGAGGTGCAGCCATGACCGTAGCCCTTATCGCCCTGGCGGTGCTGCTGGCCTTGCTGGTGCTGTCCGGCATCGCGCTATGGCTGTACACCTGGCGCACCGCCCGGCGCATCGAAGCGGCGATGCCGCCGCCGGGCCGCTTTGTCGACGTGCCCGGGGCGCGGCTGCATGTGGTGGAACGCGGGCAAGGCCCGGCACTGCTGCTGGTGCATGGCCTGTCGGGCCAGCTCGAGAACTTCGGCTACGGCATGATCGCGCCGCTGGCCCAGAGCTTCCGCGTCATCGCCGTCGACCGCCCCGGCGCCGGCCATTCCACCCGTACGCCCGGCAGCGCCGCCGACCTGCCCGCGCAGGCCGACGCGCTCGCCGCGCTGTGCGACAAGCTGGGCCTGCAACGTCCGCTGGTGGTGGGCCATTCGCTGGGCGGCGCGATTGCGCTGGCGCTGGCGATTCGGCATCCGGAACGCGTCGGCGGCCTGGCCCTGATCGCGCCGCTGACGCATCCGCCCAGGGAGATCTCGCCGGTGTTCCGGGCCATGACCGTGCCTCGCGCGTGGCAGCGCCGGCTACTGGCGTGGACTCTGGTGGTGCCGATGTCGATCCGCCATCGCGCCGAGGTCATGGACATCGTGTTCGGCCCCGACCCGGTGCCGGACGACTTTCCGACCCGCGGCGGCGGCCTGCTGGCGTTGCGCCCGTGCCATTTCCTGGCGGCGTCGGAAGACCTGATCGGCGCCGCGCACAGCCTGCCAGCGCTGCTGCGCCACTACGGCACGCTGCGTGTGCCGGTCAGCGTGCTGTACGGCCGCGACGACCGCATCCTCGACTTCGCCGAACACGGCGAGGCGCTGGTGGCCAAGGTGCCGGGCGCCACGCTGACCCTGGTCAGCGGCGGGCATATGCTGCCGGTGACCGCCATCGACACCAGCGTCGATTTCGTGCGCGCCGCCGCGGCGCGGATGCAGGGCACCGCGCCGCGGCCGGCACAGTTCGCTTGATCCCAGGAGAGCGCCCATGGCTACCACGACGGCTTCCAACCCTTACAAGCAAGATGCCTTCGCCGCGTTCCGCGCGGTGCGCAAGCTGATGGCGGACGGCAACGACACCGAGCAGGTATTCCGCATCATGCGCGCGCTCAACGGCCCGTCGATGCCGCGCAACTTCCGCCGCCTGCTGGCCACGCACGACGGGCGCCGCATGGTCTACCAGCGCATCGAGCTGGCCGAGCGCCTGTCCGATCCCGCCTACGTGGCCGGCTTCGCGCCGGGCACGGTCGGCGCCGCCTATCGCGCCTTCCTAGAACAGACGGGATACAGTGCGGACGGGCTTGCCAAGGTGTCGAACCTCGACCAGGAACCGGTGCTCGAAGACGCCTACCTGTGGTTCGGCCGGCGCACGCGCGACATCCACGATATCTGGCATGTGCTGACCGGCTACCGCGCCGACGAAAGCCTGGGCGAAGCCGCGCTGGTGGCGTTCAGCTATGCGCAGACCGGCGGCAAGGGCTGGGCCCTCATCGCCATCGCGGCGTCGCTCAAGAGCTTGCGAGTCACCGGCAGCCTCGCCTTTGCGCGCGCCGTGCTGGAGGGCTACCGGCTGGGCCGCCGCGCCGGCTGGCTGCTGGGCGAGGATTACGAGAAGCTGCTGCACGAACCGATCGACGCGGCGCGCGCACGGCTTGGGATCGGCCAGGCGCCGCGCTACCTGGCCTGCAATCCGATGCAGCAATGGACCGCCTGATCCACGCGCCAGGCAAGGCCTGAAAAAAAAGCGACCACGCGGGTTAATGCCGTTCAGTTAAGTCATCAAACACTACCGTCGTTCCCGCGTAGGCGGGAATCCAGCGTCTTTTGAAGTCGCTGGGTTCCCGCCTACGCGGGAACGACAGTGGTTAACTGAACGGCATTAGACCACGCGGGTCGCTTTTTTGTTTGCCGGTAACGGGCGGGTTCAGACGATGCGGCAAGCTTCGTCGAACGACAGGCGCGGGCCGCGCGGATACAGCTTGTCGGCCACGCCATAGCCCAGGTTGCACAGGAAGTTGACCTGCCACTTGCCGTCCGGGAAGAACGCCGCGTTGACCTTGTCGGCGTCGAAGCCGCCCATCGGGCCGCAGTCCAGGCCCAGCGCGCGCGCCGCGAGAATGAAGTAGCCGCCCTGCAGCGAGCTGTTCATCAGCGCGTCGCGGGCGATCTTGGCATCGTTGCCGGCGTACCAGGAGCGGGCGTCGGCGTGCGGGAACAGCTTGGGCAGCTGGTCGTGGAAGGCGGTGTCGAAGGCGATGATCGCGGTCACCGGCGCCGAGCGCGTCTTGTCGACGTTGCCGGCCGACACGCAGTCCACCAGGCGCGCCTTCTCGGCGGCGCTCTTGACGAACACGATGCGCGCGGGGCTGCTGTTGGCAGCGGTCGGGCCGAACTTCATCGCTTCATAGATCTGGTGCAGCACGGCGTCGTCCACATGGCGGTCCTGCCACACGTTGTGCGTGCGGGCTTCGGTGAACAGTTGGGCCAGGGCGGCGTGGTCGATCTGGGACATGCGCGTCCTTTCTGTACGGAGGTAAGAGAAAGCGCGATTGTACCCAAGCGCCGGCGCGCCTCGCGACATCGCCTTTGAGCAACCCGTTCAATTCCCTTGGATGTCGGCGCGCGCCGGGGCGGGTGCGCTGCCGCGGCGGGTCAGCCACAGCACGCCCGCCAGGATCAGGCCGCCGCCCAGCGCCTGCGCCGCGCCGATCTGCTCGCCCAGCAGCAGGGCCGCCAGCACCACGGTGACCACCGGCTCCAGCGTCGACAGCATCGACGCCTGCGCCGCGCCCAGCCGCTGCAGCCCGGCAAAGAAGGTCAGGATCGCCAGCACGGTCGACAGCAGCGCGATCCCCGCCAGCGCCAGCCAGCCGCCGGAATCGGCCGGAAACTGCGGCGGCGTGCCCGCGCCCGCGCGCAGCACGCCGACCGCGCCGTAGACCAGCGCCGCCGCGGTGCAGATCACGGTGGTGGTGGCGATCGGGTTGACGCCGACGGTCAGGCGCGCGCCGACGATGATGTAGACGGAGTAGATCACCGCCGCCGCCAGCCCCAGCGCGATTCCCAGCGGCGAGCCCGCGCCGCCGCCGACGGTCAGCCCGGCGCCCACCGAGCACAGCACCAGCGCCACCACCGCGGCGGTGGTCAGCCGCTCCTTCAGGAAGATGGCCGCGAGGATGGTCACGAACAGCGGATACAGGTACAGCAGCAGCGCCACCAGACTGGCCTGCGCATGGTTGAGCGCGCTGAAGAAGCAGAACGACTGGCCGACATAGCCGATGCCCCCCATCGCCGCCAGCGCCAGCACGCGCCGCCACGGCGGCAGCGCGATGCCGCGCGTGCGCATCACCCACGCCAGCGCCGCCGCGGCCAGTATGAAGCGCACCAGCAGCAGGCCGTACACGTCCGCGCCAGCGGCGTAGGCGAAACGCGCGAAGATGGCCATGGCGCCAAAGGCGCTGGCCGAGACCGCGATCAGCAGCACGCCGGCCAGCTTGTCGCGGGCTGCGGTCGGGGCGGTGGGGGCGCTGGGGGCGGCAGGGCTCATCGGGCAGGCAGGAAGTCGGCGATCCCGCATTCTACTTGGGACCATCGCCGCCATTTCGACCACCGTCGGGCCGCCGGCAAGGGTCGCCCCCGTCGTCTACAATGGCGCCACCATGTTCAATCCCTCACGAGAAGAAGTCCGCCGGTTCTTCTGCGATGCCTGGCAGAAGCAGATCGCAGGCGGCGTGCTGACCCCGCTGGAAGCCATTGCCGTCGACTGGATCGGCGAGCACCCGGAATACCAGGACCTGCTGCGCGACACCGAAGGCGCGCTGGCGCAGGACTACACCCCCGAGCAAGGCCAGACCAATCCCTTCCTGCACCTGGCGATGCACCTGTCGATTTCGGAGCAGGTCTCGGTCGACCAGCCGCGCGGCATCCGCCAGGCCTACGAGGCGCTGGCGCGCCGGCTCGATTCCCCGCACCAAGCCCAGCACCAGCTGATGGAATGCCTGGGCGAGATGCTGTGGCAGGCCCAGCGCACCGGCCAGCCGCCGGACGGCGACCACTACGTCGACTGCGTCAGGCGCCGCGCCAGCCGCTGACAGCGCGCGCCGGTACGCGCAAAAAGTGCAGCGTACAATTCCTCACAAGCCGTTGCGGGCGGCCGTGGTAGGCTTTGGGCTCCGTATTTCCCCTAGTTACGTTGCCATCACCCGGCAACGTCGCGCATCTTCATGCCCCCTACTGCCCTTTTCTCGCGGCAGCGTCTGGCGCCAGCCAGCCGTGCCGTCGCCCCCCTCTGCCTGTCGCTGATGCTGGCCTGGCCGTTGGCCGGCCATGCCGGCGTGGCGCTGCTGCAGCCGCCGCGCGTGATCGACGGCAACCAGCCGCTGACGCTGACCCTGGTGGTGTCGGCCGACAACACCACGCGCCGCTACCGTATTCCCGACACACTCGAAGTGACCGCCTCCGGCGAGATGCAGGCGCCGGTGCGGCTGGTGCTGTGGCGCGAAGTCTCCGGCCCCGCCGTGGTCAACCTGCGCCGTGGCGAGCATCGCGCCATCCATTACACGGTGGCGCTGCCGCCGGTGCTGCGCGGCCAGGTGCGGCTGGATGCCACCGGCATCGACGCCGCGCCGGTGCTGGTCACGCTGAACCGGCTGCCGCAGCCGGGCGAGGCGGCCACCTCGACGCCGCCGGTGGCCAGCCAGGCGCCGGCCGCGGTTGCCGACAGCCCCGACTCCGCGGACGGCGCGCCCGTGCCGGTGACCGGAGTCACCACGGCCCAGGCCGCGGCGCCCGCTCCGGCCGACCTGCGCGACAGCGCCCGGCTGTCGTTCCACGACCCGATGTACTTCATGGTCGGGGCGAACGATGGCGCCAACGCCAAGTTCCAGTTCAGCTTCAAGTACCGCATTTTCGAGGGCGAGGATCCGGCCTCGAAGCGCCTGTTCGACAACCTCTACTTCAGCTACACCCAATTCTCGCTGTGGGACCTGAGCGAAGATTCGGCGCCGTTCCGCGACACCAACTACCGGCCCAGCGTGTTCTACTACCTGTCGGATACCGGCGTGCGCAACAACGTGATCAGCCGGCTGTCGCTGGCCGCCGGCCTGGAGCATGAATCCAACGGCCGCAACGGCGCGGACTCGCGCAGCATCAATACGGTGTTCGTCAAGCCCACCTTCTATTTCGGCGACCAGAACGACTGGCACTGGCGCGTGGCGCCCAAGCTCTACGCCTATGTGGAAAAGGCCGACAACCCGGACATCGCCCACTACCGCGGCTACATGGACCTGGGCATCGCCTATGGGCGGCCGGACTCATGGGAGTTCTCGGCGACGCTGCGCAAGGGCACGCGCAAGTGGTACGGCAGCGTCGACGCGCAGCTGACCTACCCGATGGCGCGGCTGATCCCCGGCACGGCCGGCTACCTGATGGCGGGATATTTCGTCGGCTATGGCGAGAGCCTGCTCGACTACAACCACAAGCTGCCGTGGCAGTTCCGCATCGGCTATGCGCTGACGCGCTGAAGCCGGGACTGCGCTAGCCCGCCAGCGGCTTGCCGCTGGCCTTCAGGCGCGCATTGGCCACGGCCGCGGCAAACTGCCCGTGGCCGTGCCAGCCGGTGGCCCGGCCCAGCTTCTTGCCGTTCTGGAAGAACATGAACACCGGGATGCCGTGCAGGCCGAAACGCCGCCCCAGTTCAGGGTGCGCATAGACGTTGGCGTGCAGCCAGTGCAGTTCCAGCGCGCGCACCGGCCCGGGATTGGCCAGCATCGCCTTCTTGGCCATTTCGCAGTTGAAGCAGTCCACGCCCCAGAAGAACACGCACACCAGCGCGTCGCCGGCCGCGGCGATGGCGCCGTCGATGGTGCCATCGTCGACCTCGCGCATGGCAAAGGCGTCAAAGGCGCGGTGGTCCAGATGCGGGGCCGCGGACGGATCCGGCGCGCCGGCTTGCGGTTCGGTGCTCATGGTTCGCTCCTGATGCGGCTCGCCCCGGATGAGGCGCGCTGCCAATGACGAACGCCCGGGCCGGCAGGCACCGGGCGTCGGGCCGTGACAGGACGGCAGGGGCGGCGGCTTACTTCGGCGCCGCCACCGTGACCAGCGCCGGGCGCAGCACGCGGTCGGCAATGGTGTAGCCGCGCTGGAGCACGGTCACCACGGTATTGGGCTCCTGCTCCGCCGGCACCATCGAGATGGCCTGGTGGCGGTGCGGGTCGAACTTCTCGCCTACCGGGTTGAGCTCGACGATCTTGCCGCGCTCGAAGGCGGCTGCCAGCTGGCGCGCGGTCAGTTCCACACCTTCGCGCAGCTTGGCGATATCGCCCGAGCCGTCGGCCAGCGCGGCCTGCAGGCTGTCCATCACCGGCAGCAGGTTGTCGGCAAAGTTCTCGATGGCGAACTTGTGCGCCTTGGCGACATCTTCCTGGGCCCGGCGGCGGATGTTCTCGCCTTCGGCCACGGCGCGCATGTACAGGTCGTAATTCTCGCTGGCCTTGGCTTCCAGGGCGGCCAGCTGGGCCGCCACGTCGTCCGCGGCGGCAGCCGCAGTGTCGGGCGCGCCGGTCTCCGGGCTGGCGGTGGCGGTGCTGGCCGCCTCATCGCACGCAGGCGTCGCAGTCTGGTTGGATGGCGTCTGCTTCTGGTCTTCCATGTCGATCCGTATCAATGCAGTGTCGCGGCCCGCCGTGGGGCTGGCCGCGGGTGGTAAATCGGCGTGTGCCCGATGCAGGTGGTGGCAGCTCGCCGCATTTCAAGAGTGGCGCCGGCGCGACGCCGAAACACACGGTTACAAAGCCCGGCCCGTTGCAATCGACGCCTTATTGCTTTGCGCCAATGCCCTCACTAAGATTCCTAGTAAGAAAAATGACAAAAATGTCGAGGGCCCAGGAGATGGTTCATTTTTGTGCCGCTTCCGAAAGGTTGGCCATGCATAAGCTCCCAGTCGTGACGGTGTGCCTCGTGGCCGCACTGGCGGTCATGACCGCCTTTATCTGCCTGTCCGGCGCCTTTACTCCGCGCGATACGGAGTATGGCAGCGGCAAGGCGGTGTTCAAGCACTACATCGTTCCCTTCGTCAGCCAGGACGTCGCGCAGGAATAACCCCGCCCCACCTGGCGATCCATCGCGCGGCGGCACCGGCAACGGTGCCGCCGCGCTGCCATCTCAGCCGTTGAAGTCGTCGATGCGGCGGCGGTCGCGCTTGGTCGGGCGCCCCTGGATCTGCGCGGAGGGTTCGGGCTGCAGGCGCCGGCGCTCGGCGTCGGCGGCCCGGCGCGACTGGCTTTCGGCACTTTCCTGGTACAGCGTCTGCGCCACCGGCGCCGGACCGCGCGCCGCGGCGATGCCCTTCACTTCGAGCTCCCAGCGCTGCTGGTGTGCCTCCAGCGCAACCTTGTCGCCGGGCTTGACCTCGCGCGAGTTCTTGCACAGCTGGCCGTTGACCGTCACCTTGCCGCGCTCCACCGCTTCGGCCGCGAGCGAGCGGGTCTTGAAGAAACGCGCGCACCACAGCCATTTGTCGATGCGCTGGCGCGCATCCGCCTCGAAGTCCACGTTCATGCCGACGCTCCCCGCGCCTGCGCACGCGTGCGCCGCGCCTCCAGTTCATGCGCATGCGGCGTGGCCAGCGGCCAGCCCTGCAGGTGCTGCAGCGCGATCTCCGCCATCGCCGCGACCCACGGCGCGGCATCGTTCATGCATGGAATGAAATGGAAGTCCTTGCCGCCCGCGACCTTGAACTCAGTCTGGCCTTCCATGGCGATTTCTTCCAGCGTTTCGATGCAGTCCGCCGGAAAGCCCGGGCAGAACACGTCGACGCGCCCGGCGCCGACCTTGCCCAGCTCCGCCAGCGTCGGCGCCGTATAGGGCTGCAGCCACTCGGCCTTGCCGAAGCGCGACTGGAACGTCACCTGGTACTGCCCCGCTTGCAGGCCCAGCGCCTCGCCCAGCAGGCGGCCGGTCTTCAGGCACTCGCAGTGGTAGGGATCGCCCAGTTCCAGCGTGCGCCGCGGCACGCCGTGGAACGACAGGATCAGCTTGTCGCCCTGGCCGAAATCCGGCATGCCGTGTCGGCTCCAGTAGGCGGCGACCTGCTGCTGCAGCGCGGAGATATACGCGGGATGGTCATGGAAATGCTTGATCAGCCGCAGTTCCGGCTGGTTGCGCCACTGGCCCAGCACCCGGAACACCTCGTCGAAGGCGGTGGCGGTGGTGGTGCCCGAGTATTGCGGATACATCGGCAGCACCAGCACCTGCTCGCAGCCCTGGCGGCGCAGCGCTTCCATCACCGAGGCGATCGACGGGTTGCCGTAGCGCATCGCGCACGCCACCGTCACGTCGTGGCCGTTCTGGTGCAGCAGCCGCTGCAGCGCGTGCGCCTGGCGCTCGCTGTAGACCAGCAGCGGCGAGCCCGTCATATGGGCCTCGCGCAGCCAGATCGATTCGTACTTGAGCGCCGACGCGCGCGAGCGCAGCGGCAGGATCACGCCGTACAGCAGCGGCAGCCAGGCCGCGCGCGGGATCTCGACCACGCGCGGATCGGACAGGAATTGCTTCAGGTAGCGCCCCACCGCCTTGGGCGTGGGGGCATCGGGGGTGCCCAGGTTGACCAGCAGGATCGCCGTGCGCGGCGCCTGGCCGTGCTGGTAGGCCGGTTCGGGAGAAAACGTCATGTCGCTTCCGGATTGGCGCGATGCCGGGATGAGGCGGGCGCGGCGCACCGGCGCCGGGCCCGCGCGGCGGGAATGGAAGAGCCGCGGGTCAGACCGGAACGCCGGACCACTAGTTCTGGCTCAGCGCGCTCGACAGCAACCGCGCGGTAATGTCGACGATCGGGATCACGCGCTCGTAGGCCATGCGCGTGGGGCCGATCACCCCCAGCGTGCCGACGATCTGCCCGTCGACCTCGTACGGCGCGGTGATGACCGCCATGTCTTCGATCGGCACCAGCTGGCTTTCGCCGCCGATAAAGATCTGCACGCCCTGCGCATGGCTGGACACGTCCAGCAGCTGCAGCAGGCTGGTCTTGTGCTCGAACACATCGAACAGGCGCCGCAGCTTGTCCATGCTCGAGGCCAGGTCGTCGACTTCGAGCAGCTTGCGCTCGCCGCTGATATAGACGTGGTCGTCGTCCTCGTCCTCGGCGGCGCTGCCGGCCTCGACCGCGGCCTGCATCAGCTGCGACATGTCGCGGCGCAGGTCCTGCAGCTCGAGCCGCAGGTGGCTGCGCACGGTGTCGAAGCTCATGCCGGCATAGTGCGAGTTGAAGAAATTGGCCGCCTCGATCAATTGCGCCGGCGTGTAGGGGAGTTCGGTCTGGATGATGCGGTTCTGCACGTCGCCCTCGGGGCTGACGATGATCAGCAGGATGCGCTTGTCCGACAGCCGCATGAACTCGATCTGCCGGAACGCCTGCGCGCGGCGCGGCGTCATCACCACGCCGGCAAAGTGCGACAGGTTGGACAGCGTGCGCGCCGCCGCCGTGATCATGCGCTGCGGCCCCAGCTGCTGGCCGCCCAGCTGGTCCTGGATCTGCCCGGTCAGCTCGGCCAGGTCCGCGTTGCGCTCGAGCGGCTTGGCGGTCAGCATCGAATCGACGAACAGCCGGTAGCCGCGCGGCGTCGGGATGCGGCCGGCCGACGTATGCGGGCTGGCGATAAAACCCATTTCCTCGAGATCGGACATCACATTGCGTATCGTCGCCGGCGACAGGTCCAGCCCCGAGTACTTGGACAGGGTGCGGGAACCGACCGGCTGGCCCTCGGCAATGTAGCGCTCGATCAGGGTCTTGAGCAGCGTTTTGGAACGTTCATCCATGATGCCCCGATTTTACGCAAGTTTTGGACCTTCTGGCGGACCGGCCCGATGTGCCGCGGGATGGGCCGCCAGCGCCTGCTGACAACCGTCACGGCGGTATGGTCTAATCCCGGCATGTCCGCCCCACCCAAAGCCAGCGCCGTGCGCACTCCATTCAAGACCGTCGCCCTGGTGGGCAGGTACTCCACCGCCGGCATCGAAGGGCCGCTGGAAGAGATCGCCTCCTATATCCTGCGCAACGGCCAGGATGTGGTGTTCGAGCGCGAGACCGCGCTGGCCACCGGGCTGACCGCCTACCCCGCCCTGTCCGCCGAAGAGATCGGCACGCAGGCCGACGTGGCCGTGGTGCTGGGCGGCGACGGCACGCTGCTGGGCATCGCCCGCCAGCTCGCCGGCTATGACGTGCCCCTGATCGGCGTGAACCACGGGCGGCTCGGCTTCATGACCGATATTGCGCTGGAAGACGCGCACACCGTGCTGCCCGATATGCTCGATGGCCGCTACGAGTCCGAGACCCGGCTGCTGCTGGCCTCGCGCGTGGTGCGCGACGACATGGACATCTTCTCCGCGCTGGCGCTGAACGATGTGGTGGTGAACCGCTCCGGCATCTCCGGCATGGTCGAGCTGGCGGTTTCGGTCGACGGCCACTTCATGTACAACCAGCGTTCCGACGGCCTGATCGTGTCGACCGCCACCGGCTCCACCGCCTACGCGCTGTCGGCCGGCGGCCCGATCCTGCATCCCACGCTGTCGGGCGTGGTGCTGGTGCCGATCGCCCCGCACGCGCTGTCGAACCGGCCGATCGTGTTGCCGCACGACGCCGAGGTCACGATCGAGGTGGCGAGCGCGCGCGACGCCAGCGTCAACTTCGACATGCAGTCGCTGACCTCGCTGCTGCCGGGCGACCGCATCGTGGTGCGGCGCTCGCAGAAGACCATCAACCTGCTGCACCCGGTGGGCTACAACTACTACGCCACGCTGCGCAAGAAGCTGCACTGGCACGAATACCCGTCCGAAGACAACCGCCTCTGAGCGCCATCCAGCCGCCCCTCAGCCCGAGCCCGACCCGTCATCGGACCGACCATCCTTCCCCGCCACGATGCTGCGCAGCCTGTCCATCCGTGATTTCGTCATCGTCGACACCCTCGACCTGGACTTCGCCTCCGGCTTTACCGTGTTCACCGGCGAGACCGGCGCCGGCAAGTCGATCCTGATCGATGCCCTGGCGCTGGTGCTGGGCGAGCGCGCCGATGCCGGCGTGGTGCGCGAAGGCGCGCCGCGCGCCAGCGTCAGCGCCACCTTCTCGACCCATCCCGCGCTCGATGCGTGGCTGGCCGAGCGCGAGCTCAACAGCGAAGAAGACGGCGGCGTGCCGACCGTGCTGCTGCGCCGCACCGTCGATGCCGGCGGCCGCAGCAAGGCCTTTATCAACGGCGCCGCCGCGACCCTGGCACAGCTGCGCGAAGTGGGCGACCAGCTGGTCGACATCCATGGCCAGCACGCGCATCAGCAACTGCTGCGCCCGGATGCGCAGCGGCTGCTGTTCGACGCCCACGCCGGCCTGACCCAGCAGGCCGCCGCGGTGGCCGAGGCCTGGCGCGCCTGGCGTGCCTGCGTGCGCCAGCGCGAAGCGGTCGAGCACCAGTCGCGCGAGATGCAGCTCGAGCGCGAGCGGCTCGAATGGCAGGTCGGCGAGCTCGACAAGCTCAACCCGCAGCCGGGCGAATGGGACGAGATCCAGTCGGAGTACAACCGGCTCTCGCACGCCGCCGGCCTGATCGATGGCAGCCGCGCCGCGCTCGATGCACTGTCCGAGGCCGACGGCTCGGTGCTGTCGGCGCTCAACGGCATCGTGCACCGGCTGCAGCAGCTGGCCGATGTCGACGCCGCGCTGCGCGACGTGCTGGCCGCGCTGGAGCCGGCGCAGCTGCAGGCCGAGGAAGCCGCGCATTCGCTCACGCGCTATGTCGACCGGCTCGAGCTCGATCCCGAGCGGCTGCAGGCGGTGGAAGAGCGCATGCAGGCGCTGCACGCCACCGCGCGCAAGTACCGCCTGCCGCCCGAGCAGCTCGCCGATGAACTGGTCGCGCGCCGCCAGCAGCTCGACGACCTGCAGGCCGCGCAGGACCTGAACAAGGTGATGGCGCGCGAGGCCGCGGCCAAGGCCGCCTACCTGACGCTGGCGCAGCATCTCAGCCATGCCCGCAAGCAAGCCGCGCAGGCGCTGTCCGGCGCGGTCACCGACGCCATGCAGGGCCTGTCGATGGCCGGCGGCAGCTTTGTCGCGGCGCTCAACGCGCTCGACGAAGGCCAGAGCTACGGCCTGGAGCAGGTCGAGTTCCTGGTGGCCGGCCACGCCGGCGTCAGCGCGCGCCCGCTCGCCCGGGTCGCCTCAGGCGGCGAACTCGCGCGCATCAGCCTGGCGATCTCGGTGATCACCAGCGAAGCCTCGCCCACGCCCACGCTGATCTTCGACGAGGTCGACACCGGCATCGGCGGCGCGGTCGCCGAGGTGGTCGGCCGGCGCCTGCAGGAACTCGGCCGCGCGCGCCAGGTGCTGTGCGTGACCCACCTGCCGCAAGTGGCGGCGCAGGCCGGGACCCATCTGCTGGTCAGCAAGGAAACCACGGCCGAAGCCGACGCGTCGGTGACGCGCTCGCGCATCCGCGTGCTCGACCCGGCCGGACGCGTGGTCGAGACCGCGCGCATGCTGGGCGGCGCCACCGTCACCGCCACGACGCTGCAACATGCCGAGGAGATGCTGGCGCAGGGCATGGCCGACAGCGGCGCCGGCCAGCCCGCGCGCGCGGGCAAGGACGGCAAGCGCGGCCGCCGCGCCGCCGCCGGCTAAGGTTCGCGCCACATTGCGCGGCCTTGCGTGGCACCGCGCCAATTTATTTATCGACAGGAGCTTCCCCATGACCCGCCCAGCGCCGCCCACCGGCCACCGCCCGCGCGCCTCGCTGCGCGCGGTGCTGGCCATTGCCACCGCCGCTTCGGCCGCACTGCTGGCGCTGTCCGCCTGCCAGGCCCAGCACAAGGCTTCGGCGCCGCCGCCGGGCAGCATCAGCGACGACCGCGCGCTTGGCGACATCATGGTCCGCTTCAAGCCGCCCGCGGTGGACTTGTCCGAAGACGCCGGCAAGCTGCTGGCCGAGATCAAGGGCCCGATCCGCTACGTGGTCAAGCGGCCGATGTCGGGCGGAGTGTGGCTGGTGACGGCGATCTCGCCGTCGGCGGACGCCACCCTCGACCAGGCCGTCGACACGCTGCGCGCCACGCCGCGCATCGAGACCGCCGAACCGGACCGGCTGCTCAAGCCCAGCCGCAATATGCCCACCAGCCGCGACATGCCGGCGCGCTAGCACGTGCCGAATCTGTACGGAACGCCGCATTAACGAACGCGGACGATCCCAAAGCCGGCCTTGCACAACTCGGCGGGATCGTATTCGCTACATAACATGCCCACGCGCCGGCCCGGCCCGAGCGCGCTACGCCCCAGGGAGGAGAAATCCATGCCGCATTCCGCGCTGTCCGCGTTGTCCGTTCCTTGCCGCAGCTTCGCGGCCCGCCGCTGGCGGGCCATCGCCCTGGCCGCCGCCGCAGCATGCGGCGCGCTCCCGACCGGCACGGCGCTGGCAGCCGGCGCGCAGTCCGCGCCGGCCTACACCGGCCACATCATCGTGCGCTGGCGCGACGGCACCACCGCGGTCGATGGCAGCGGCGCCGCCAAGTCGCCGGCTGCCGCCGAAGCCCTCAAGCAGCTGAGCGAACGCACCGGCATCGCGCTGTCGGCACGCCGGGCCATGGGCGGCAACCTGCAGCTGCTGCAGGTGGCCGACGCCCATGCCGCCGATCCCGAAGCGGCGGCGGCGCGGCTGCGCCAGGACCCGCGCGTGGCCGACGCCGTGCCCGACCGCTGGCTGCGGCTGCACGACACCCTGCCCGACGATCCCGAATTCCAGGTCAACCAGCCGTACCTGAAGGGCACCGGCACCGCAGTCGGCGGCGTCAACCTGCCGCGCGCGTGGGACCGCACCGGCGGCAGCAGCGGCATGGTGGTGGCGGTGGTGGACACCGGCATCCTGCCCCATCCCGATCTGCAGGGACGGCTGCTGTCCGGCTTCGACTTCATCAGCACCACCACGGTTTCCAATGACGGCGACGGCCGCGACGGCGATCCGACCGATGCCGGCGACGGCCTGCCGGCCGGCTTCACCTGCCCGGGCAGCAGCACGCCCACGCCGGAGCCGACCAACAATAGTTGGCATGGCACGCGCGTGGCCGGCGTGCTGGGGGCGCTGACCAATAACTCGCGCGATATCGCGGGCGTCGACTGGAATGCGCGCATCCTGCCGGTGCGGGTGTCGGGACGCTGCGGCGCGCTGCTGTCCGACACCGTCGAGGGCATGCGCTGGGCCGGCGGCCTGCCGGTGCCGAACGTGCCGGACAACCCGAACCCGGCGCGCGTGGTCAATATCAGCCTCGGCGGCGGCACCTGCAGCAGCATCGAACAGCAGGCCGTCAACGACCTGAATGCGCGCGGCGTGGTGGTGGTGGCTGCGGCCGGCAACAACCGCGGCGCGGTCGAGGCGCCGGCCGACTGCAGCGGCGTGATCGCGGTCACCGCGCACGCCAACGGCGGCGAGAACGCCAGCTATGCCAACGTCGGCCCGCAGGTGGCGATCAGCGCGCCGGGCGGCGGCTGCGGCAACTCGCAGGTGGTCGACGGCCGCTGCACGGTCACGCCTTCGGTGATCCGCACGCTCAGCAACGACGGCAAGACGACGCTGGGCAACTACGTGGTGGCGTCGTCGGCGGGCACCAGTTTCGCCGCGCCGATGGTCTCGGGCGTGGTGTCGATGATGTTCACGCTCAACGGCTCGCTGACACCGGCGCAGGTCACCGCGGCGCTGAAGAGTTCGGCGCGCCCGCATCCCTCCGGCACGTTCTGCACCACCAACCCGGGTGTGTGCGGCGCGGGGCTGCTCGATGCCGACGGCGCGCTGCTGGCCGCGCTGGGCATGCCGCCGGCGCAGGCCGCGCCGGCACCGGCCGCGGATGGCGGCGGTGGCGGCGGCGCGGTGCCGCTGTGGAGCGCGCTGCTGCTCGCCCTGGCGGGACTGACCGGATTCGCGCTGCGCCGCCGCGTCTAGCGGCAGCGGTGGTACTCAGGCGGCGGCGCCGCTATCGCCCGCCGGCCGCCGCGCCAGCCACCACTCCTGCAACACCCAGCACAGCAGGCCGGCCACGGCGCCGGCCGCATGCGCCACGCGCACCACGCCGAAGCCCCACGCCGGATCGAACACCACCGGCGCCAGCCACGACTGTTCCACCCAGACCTTGGCCAGCACACCCAGGCACAGCAGCACGCCGGTGATGCGCGCCAGTCCGGGCGCGCGCAGCAGCCCCAGCGCGCCCCACAGCGCCAGCCCGTGCAGCGCGCCCGAGAGCCCGCCGTACCAGGCAATCGCCGGCACGCGCAGCAGCACCAGCTGCACCGCGATGCCGCACGCCACCAGCACCAGCAACAGGCTGCGCACCCGCGCCACGCGCGCGCAGATCGCCAGCACGCCGGTGGCGGCGAGCATGTCGGCCAGCCAGTGATGGCCGTCCAGGTGCACCCACATCGCCGTGGCCAGGCGCCACCACTGCCCGTCCACCCGCACCGCATCGCGCAGGTACAGGCCATGCGCGTGCCACCACGGCAGGAAGGTGAACGCCGCCGACAGCGCCCATACCAGCGCCACCCCCGCCAGCAGCCCCGGCCACGATGCGCCGGGCGGTGCCGGCGGCCGCGCGGCGTCAGCCCTCACCGAACACGGCCCGCCACAGCGTGCCCACCGCCGCGACCTGCGCGGCCATCGACGCCGGCGCCACGCGCGCATGGACCTGGCCGTCGAGGCGCAGCTGGTGCTGGCGCGCGCGGAACAGCCGGTAGGCGTCGCCCACCGCCAGCGCCAGCCTGGCATCGATCAGGCCCAGCTCGCCGGCTTCGCGCAGCAGCGCGATATTGCCGGCATTGCGCGTCAGCTGCGGATGGGCGCGGCTATGCAGCAGCACCAGGTACTGCACCGTGAATTCGATATCGACCATGCCGCCGCGATCGTGCTTCAGGTCGAACAGCTCGGTGGGGTTGGGATGCCCTTCGGCAACCTTGCGGCGCATCTGCGCGATCTCGCCGCGCAGCGCCGCGGCGTCGCGCTCCTGGCACAGCACCTCGTCGCGCAACGCCTCGAAGCGCGCGCCGATGGCGGCGTCGCCGGCGCAGAAGCGTGCGCGCGTCAGCGCCTGGTGTTCCCACACCCAGGCGGTGTTGTCGCCCTCGCGCAGCTGGTAGCGGCGGAACGCGTCGAAGCTGGTCACCAGCAGGCCGGCCGCGCCATTGGGGCGCAGCCGCGTGTCGACGTCGAACAGCGCGCCGGCCGCGGTATGGCTGGTGAGCCAGGTGATCAGGCGGCGCGCATAGGCGGCATAGACCTCGGGCGCGCGCTCGTGCTCGTCGTCGTACAGGAAGATGATGTCGAGGTCCGAGGCATAGCCCAGTTCCTTGCCGCCCAGCCGTCCATACGCGATCACGGCGAAGCGCGGCACCTCGCGATGGCGCGTGGCGAGCTGGCGCCACACCGTTTCCAGGGTCGCGTCGAGCATGGCATCGGCCAGGTCCGACAGGCGGTCGGCCACCTGCTCGACCGTCAGCATGCCCTGCAGGTCCTGCAGCAGCACGCGGAAGGTCTCGGCATGGTGCTCGCGGCGCAGGATGTCCATCTGCTGCTCGACCTGCCCTTCCGCGGCCAGCAGCCGTTCATGCAGGCGCTTGCGGAACGCGGCCCAGTCGGGCGCGCCGGCCAGCGCGTCGCTGTCGAGCAGTTCGTCGAGCAGTTGCGGATGGCGCGTCAGGTAGGCCGCGGCCCAGCGCGAGGCATGCAGGGTCTGCGCGACCCGGTCCATCGCCTGCGGGTATTCGGACAGCAGCGACAGGTAGGAGGCGCGCCGGCTGATCGCCTCGAGGAAGTCGATAAAGCGTCCGATGGTGCTGTCTGGATCGTCCTGGCGCGCGGCCAGGTCGAGCGCGCGGTTGACCAGCTGGTCGAAGCGCGCGCGGCTGGCTTCGGACAGCGCGCGATAGCGCAGCGAGGCGGCGATCGCGCGCAGCCGGTCCAGCAGCGCATTGCAGTCGGTAAAGCCGGCGGCCTGCAGACGCTGGCACGGCACCGCGCTGTCGGCTTCGGCCTGCGACGCGTCCTGGCGCGGGGTGTCCTGCGCGCGCGCGGCGCTGTCTTCCATGACGATGTCGGGCCACAGGGCCTCGCACGGGCCGGCGTCGGGGTCGGAAAAGGTGGCCTCGAACTGCTGCGCGACCGGTTCCTGCAGCTCGGCCAGCCGCGCCAGCAACGCCGGCCAGTCGGCGCAGCCCATCATCCGCGCCACGGCCTGCTGCTCGTCCGGTGCAGTGGGCAGGTGGTGGGTCTGCGCGTCGTCGCGGTATTGCAGCCGGTGTTCGAGCTGGCGCAGGAAGCGATAGGCATCGCCCAGCTGTGCGGCCTGGCCGGCGGGCAGCAGGCCGCGCTCGACCGCCACCGCCAGCACCTCCAGCGTCGGCCGGATCCGCAGCGCGGGATCCTGGCCGCCGCGGATCAGCTGGAATACCTGCGCCATGAATTCGATCTCGCGGATACCGCCGCGGCCCAGCTTGATATTGAACGAGCGCTGGTTGACACCGTGCCCGGGCAGGCCGCCGCTGCGCTTGGCGGCCTCGCTGCGGATCTGCGCATGCAGCGAGCGGATCGCCGCGATCACGCCGTAGTCGAGGTAGCGCCGGAACACGAACGGCGACGTCAGCCGCGCCAGCAGGCCGGCGGTACGCTGCGCATGGGGCGAGTCCAGCGCCGACACCACGCGGCCCTTGATCCAGGCGTAGCGCTCCCACTCGCGCCCCTGCACCACCAGGTATTCCTCCAGCATGCCCAGGCTGCAGGCCAGCGGCCCGGCATCGCCATTGGGACGCAGCCGCATGTCGACACGGAAGACGTAGCCGTCGGCGGTCACGTCGGCGAGCAGGTTGATCAGGCGGCGGCCCAGGCGGATGAAGTACTCGTGGTTGGACAGGGTGCGCTGGCCGCCCTGGGTCTCGCCGTCCTCGTCGTAGAGGAAGATCAGGTCGATATCGGACGAGACATTGAGCTCGCGCCCGCCCAGCTTGCCCATGCCCACCACCACCAGCTCCTGCACCTCGCCGCTGTGCGCGCCGACCGGGCGGCCGAAGGTGGCGGCAAGATCGTCGCCCAGCACCGCCAGGCCGTGCTGGATCGCCAGTTCGGCCAGGTCGGTCATGGCGCCGGTGACCTCGCCCAGCGTCGCCAGGCCGCGCAGGTCGCGCTCGATCACCGCGCACATGACCTCGGCACGCAGCCGGCGCAGCGCGCGCTTGGCGGCATCTTCGGCATCGGCCGAGGGCGTGTGCAACGCCTGCAGCCGCGCTGCCATCCAGGCGCGCGTGAGCGGCTGCGCCACCGCGGCGGCGAGGATTTCCGGCAGGTCCGGGCGGGCCTGCAGCACGCGCCGCGCGTAGTGCGAGTACGCGGCCGAGTACAATACGTCGCCGCCTGCCCGGGCGCCTTCGCCATCCGGCTGCGGCGCCTGCGCCGCGGTGACGGCAAAGGCGCCGGCGGCCATGGTGCCCGGGCCCTGCCCCGGTGCGACGGACGCCGCATGGGCGGGTTCCGGTGTGGCGCGCGGGCCATGTTGGCCGGCAGCGTCGCCAGCGGCGGAACTCGTCGGATCAGAGGCAGTCATTCCAGTATTTGAAATGCAAGCAAAGGTGCGAAAGGTGCGGCCAGGGGTACCCGCCGCGGTGCGCGCAGCTTGCGCATTTCTTGTTTTAGCCGGCCGGGCACCAGATTGGAGAGCGGCTAGTATTGTCGGATAATCTGCGCATGTCCAGCCGCGCCCCACAACCCGCTGACGGTTCTCCCCCCAATGGCGGCGCGGGCGGGCACGAGGCCGCCACCACGCTGCCCGCTACGCCCACCGGTTCCCTTGTCATTGACGCCCCCGACGCCCCCCGGCGGAGTTCCACGTGGGCGCGCGCCGGGGCACTGGCCCGCGCCAGTGCGCGAGCGGTCGCGGCGGCCGTGCGCCATCCGTTCTGGCGCGCCCTGGGCCGCGGCCTGGTACGCGTGGCGCTGGTGCTGGCCGTGCTGGCGCTGGCGGCCGGGCTGCTGATCCGCTTCGTGCTGTGGCCGCAGGCCTCGGCCGCGCGCGAGTGGCTGGAACAGCGCGGCTCGCAGGCGCTGTCGGCGCAGGTCAGGATCGGCTCGCTCGATACCTATTGGGACGGCTGGCACCCCGCCTTCCGCGCGCGCGGCCTGAGCGCGGTGGACGGCCAGCAGCGCGCGCTGCTGTCGGCGGCCACGCTCGACGGCAAGCTGGCGTGGCGCTCGCTGGTCAGCATGAACCTGCAGTTCGTCAGCCTGAGCGCCAGCGGCACCGACATCCTGGTGCGCCGCACCCCCGAGGGCCGGCTGCTGGTCGCCGGCATGGTGGTCGACGCCACCGGCGGCCAGCAGGACGACGACCGCTTCCTGGGCTGGCTGATGTCGCAGGGCCGCGTGGCGCTGTCCGACGGCAAGCTGCGCTGGCTCGACGAAAAGGCGCGCCTGCCCCGGCTCGACATCGGCGAGATCCGCCTCGACACACGCCGCGACGGCGCGCGCCACACCTTCCACCTGGAAGCGCGCTCGCCGGCGCTGGGCCCGCGCCCGCTCGAGGTGCGCTCGACCTTCCGCGACGACTACCTGCACAGCGCCGGCAACTGGCGCCACTGGACCGGCCAGGCCACCTGGGACCTCGGCCAGTTGCAGCTGCCGGTGCTGCAGCGCTACCTGGCGATGTTCGAGCGCGTCGCCAGCGGCACCTTCAGTACCGACGGCAGCATCGAATTCCGTCAGGGGCGCATCGTGCGCAGCCAGACCCGGCTGCGCGCCAGCGGCGTCGACCTGCAGCTGGCCGGCGCCGCCGCGCCGCTGCGGCTGGCCAACGCGCAGGCCCTGCTGCTGCACCGGACCGAGCGCGACGGCAGCAATTTGCTGACCGTCGACACGCTGCTATGGCAGCCGCTGCAGCCCCAGCAGCCAGCGGCGCCCGACGCCGGCAACGCGCCCGCGGTGGTCGACGGCACTTGGCGCGAAGGCATGCGCAAGGTCGCCATCGGCTGGGCCCGGGCCAAGGACGGCACGCTGAACCGGTTCTCGCTGAAGGCGCCCTCGCTGGACCTGAACACGGTGCGCGCGCTGGCCACCTCGATGCCGATCGATACCGCGGTGCTGCGCCAGTTGCGCGCGCTGCAGCCAGCGGGGCATATCGACAACCTCAACGTCAGCTGGACCCGCGCGCGCACCGGCATGCTCGAGCGCGGCGGCGGCAAGCCGCACTACAGCATCCAGGGCACGCTGCGCGAGGTCTCGATCAACGGGCAGCCGGCGGTGCCGGCGCTCGACGCCGGCGGGCATCCGCGCCTGGGCACGCCGGGCTTCTCGCGCCTGTCCGGCACCTTCACCCTCGACGACCAGCAGGGCAGCGCGCGCTTCGAGGGCACCGACGCGGCGCTGGCGCTGCCAGGGCTGTTCGAAGACCCGCGCCTGCCGTTCGACCAGATCGCCGGCGACGTGCGCTGGCAGCGCCGCGACGGCAAGCTGGCGGTGACGCTGGACGGCGTGCGCTTTGCCAATGCCGACGCCGCCGGCTCGGTGCGCGGCACCTGGCGCGAAGGCGGCGATGGCGTCTCGGGCATCGCCGACCTGGCCGGCGAGATGACCCGCGCGAAAGTCGCGAGGGTGCCGCGCTACCTGCCGCTGAGCATCCCCGCCGCGACCCGCCACTACTTGTCCGGCGCGCTCACCGGCGGCGAGGCAACCGGGGTCAGCTTCGTGCTGCGCGGCGACCTGGCGCACTTCCCGTTCCACGCACCGCACGAGAAGGCGGGCGAGTTCCGCGTCGAGGTGCCGATCGAACACGTCAGCTACCAGATCGCGCCGCATGACGCGAGCCACGGGCCGGCGCACGGCACCCCCGGCGCATCGTCATGGCCGGTGTTCACCGACATCGCCGGGCGCGTGGTGTTCGACCGCGGCGGCATGACCTTCCTGGCGCGCAAGGCCACGGTGCAGGACATTGCCGGCGTCACGCTGCACGATGTCAGCGGCCGCATCGACGACCTGAGCCCGCGCGGGAAGCTCGCCATCGACGGCAGCGCCACCGGGCCGGTGCAAGGCTTCGTACGCTACATCAACGCCTCGCCGGTGCGCGAGTGGACCGGACACGTGGCCGATGCGGCCCGGGCCGGCGGCAATGGCGAGCTGAAGCTCAAGCTCGAGATGCCACTGGAACACG
Organism: Cupriavidus taiwanensis; assembly: GCF_900250075.1. NCBI lineage: Bacteria > Pseudomonadati > Pseudomonadota > Betaproteobacteria > Burkholderiales > Burkholderiaceae > Cupriavidus > Cupriavidus taiwanensis. Next base: position 1,443,778 of record NZ_LT977070.1, on the reverse strand, counting down.
CCGACGCGGCCAGGGTCGATGGCCGCTTCCGCTTTCCCGGCAACGATGTCGCGCTCAGCCCGCAACTGCCGCTGCTGGGCAATGCCAGCGGCGTCATTACCTTCAACGAGCATGGCTTCGGGCTGGAGAACATTCGCGCGCGCTTTCTTGGCGGCGAGCTGCGCCTTGCCGGCGGCACCCAGCCGGACGGCGCCACGCGCGTGAACGCCAGCGGCCAGGCCTCGGCCGCCGGACTGCGCGAGGCCGCCGCGGGCACGGCGCTGGCGCCGCTGGCGGCGCGGCTGGAAGGCGCCACCGGCTACGGCGCGGTGATCGGCGTGCGCGAACGGCAGATGCAGGTCCAGCTGAACTCCGAGCTCAACGGCATGGCGCTGCAGCTGCCGGCGCCGCTGGCAAAGGCCGCCGCGCCCGCATTGCCGCTGCGCGTCGAGCTGCGCCCGGCCGCGCCTGCGGCCAATGCCGCGCGCGCCGGCACCGACGAACTGTCGTTGCAGCTGGGCAATGTGCTCAACGCCCGCTACCTGCTGCGCCGCGACGGCGGCAGCGGCTTCGAGGTGCTGGCGGGCGGCATCGGCGTGCAGCAGGCGGCGCCGCTGCCGGCGGCCGGGGTCAGCGCCGCCGCCACCTTCGACCAGCTCGATATCGATGCCTGGCGCGCTGCCTTCGGCGCAGGCGCCGACGGCGCGGGTGCCGGCGAGCCGCCCTCGCCGTTCCTGCCGCACCGCATCGCGCTGCGCGCGCGCACGCTGCACGGCATGGGCCGCACGCTCGACGAGGTCGCCCTCGACGCGAGCCGCGAAGCCGAGGGCTGGAACGCGCGGATCGATTCCCGCCAGATTGCCGGCGCGGTGCAGTGGCGCCCGGGCGGATCGCCTGCCGCCGGCTCGCTGCGCTTGCGCCTGGCACGCCTGAACGTGCCCGATGCCAGCGACGAGCACAACGTGGTCGATGCACTGGCCAGCAGCATCGACACCTTGCCCGCGATCGACCTGGTCGCCGACCAGTTCATGCTGCGCGGCCACGACTTCGGCAAGCTCGAGGTCAAGGCGCATACCGAGACCGGTACCGGCGGCACCGATCCGGTCTGGACCCTGGACAAGCTGCAGATCGAGCAGCCCGGCGCCACCCTGACCGGCAACGGCAGCTGGCGCGTGCCGCGCCGCCTGCGCGCCGACGCCAGCGCCGAGCGCCGCACGCTGCTGTCGTTCGCCATCGACGTGCGCGATGCCGGCGCGACGCTGGACCGGCTGGGGCTGCCGCATACCCTCAGCGACGGCAAGGGCAAGCTCGAGGGGCGCGTGGCGTGGCGCGGCTCGCCGCTGTCGATCGACTATCCGACGCTGACCGGCAAGTTGTCGCTGGACCTGGAGAACGGCCAGATCCTCAGCGTCGAGCCGGGCGCGGCGCGCCTGCTGGGCGTGCTAAGCCTGCAGGGCCTGCTGCGCTTTGCCACGCTGGACTTCCGCACGCTCTCGGGGCGCGGGCTGCTGTTCGACCGCATCACCGGCAGCGGCACCATCGAGAACGGCGTCGGCACCATCCAGGACTTCCGTCTGCGCAGCCCGCAGATCATCGCCAGCATGAGCGGCACCGCCAACCTGCTGCGCGAGACCCAGGACCTGCGCGTGGAGGTAGTGCCGCGCATCAACGCCACCACCACATCGATCGCGGCGGCCTTTATCAATCCGGCGCTGGGCATCGGCACGCTCGCCGCGCAGTTGCTGTTCGCCGACGAGTTCTCCAAGATGTTCACCCAGCACTACCGGATCTCGGGCAGCTGGGCCAACCCACAGGTCGGCAAAGTGGAGGACAATAAGGCGCAAGGCCCGACCTTCGACAACCGCGCGGACCCGGCCTTCCCGCGCTAGAAGAAGATGCCGCCCCCATGAGCCCAGCCAATCCAGCCAGCCCTGCCCCGTTCCGCGTTGCCGCCGTCCAGACCGTGACCGGCACCTCGCTCGACGCCAACCTGGCGCGCGCCGAGGCGCGCATCGCCGAGGCCGCCGCCGGCGGTGCCGAGCTGGTGCTGCTGCCCGAGTACTTCTGCATCATGGGCCGCGCCGAATCCGACAAGGTGGCCGTGCGCGAGCACGACGGCGACGGCCCGGTGCAGCAGTTCCTGGCCGACGCGGCGCGCCGCCATGGCATCTGGCTGGTCGGCGGCACGCTGCCGATGTGGTGCGACGACCCGCAGCGCGTGTACAACACCTCGCTCGCCTTCAACCCGCGCGGCGAGCGCATCGCGCGCTACGACAAGATCCACCTGTTCGGCTTCACCCGCGGCACCGAAAGCTATGACGAATCGCGCACCATCCTGGCCGGGCGCACGCCGGTCAGCTTCGATGCGCCCTGCGGCCGGGTGGCGATGTCGGTGTGCTATGACCTGCGCTTCCCGGAGCTGTACCGCGGCCTGGCCGCCGATGGCGGCACCAGCCTGATCCTGATGCCGGCCGCCTTCACCTACACCACCGGGCAGGCGCACTGGGAAATCCTGCTGCGCGCCCGCGCCATCGAGAACCAGTGCTATGTGCTGGCGGCGGCGCAAGGGGGCAAACACGAGAACGGCCGGCGCACCTGGGGCCATTCGATGCTGGTCGACCCGTGGGGCGAAGTCCTGGCGATGCTTCCCGAGGGCGAAGGCGTGGTCGGCGGCGTGATCGACCCGGCGCGGCTGGAGGAAGTCCGGCAGAACCTGCCGGCATTGCGGCACCGGGTGCTGTAGCATGTACGCAAGCGCGGGGGCCGATAGCGCCCTCGCCCACAGGATTGTCTGCCGCGCCGGCCAGCCCGCGCGGCCCAAGGAAAAAAAGGACCTCTCATGAACGCCGGCGATCTCGGAATCCGCAACCTGGCCACCGCGCAGCAACTGCTGCTGGCGCCGTACGGCCTGGACGAAGCCAGGCTCCAGCGCGTGCTGGCCGATATCTTCACGCACAAGGTCGACTACGCCGACCTGTACTTCCAGTACACCCGCAACGAGGCCTGGAGCCTGGAAGAAGGCATCGTCAAGTCGGGCAGCTTCAGCATCGACCAGGGCGTGGGCGTACGCGCCGTCTCGGGCGACCGCACCGCCTTCGCCTACTCGGATGAAATCAGCCTGCCCGCGCTGTCGCAGGCGGCAGCCGCCACGCGCACCATCGGCAAGGCCGGCAGCGGCCGCGTCAAGGTCGCCGGGGAGCTGGCCACGCACGCGGGGCGCAACCTGTACACCCCCAACGATCCGCTCGACTCCATGAGCGCGGCGGAAAAGGTGGCGCTGCTGGAGCGCATCGAGCGCATGGCACGCGCCAAGGACCCGCGCGTGGTGCAGGTCATGGCAGGGCTGGCCGGCGAATACGACGTGGTGCTGGTGGCGCGCAGCGACGGCGTGATTGCCGCCGACGTGCGCCCGCTGGTGCGGGTCTCGGTCACGGTGATCGCCGAACAGGGCGGGCGCCGCGAGATCGGCTCGTCCGGCGGCGGCGGCCGCTATGCCTACGGCTATTTCACCGACGACCTGCTGCAGCAGTACGTGGACGAAGCGGTGTCGTCGGCGCTGGTCAACCTGGACGCGCGCCCGGCCCCGGCCGGCGCCATGACCGTGGTGCTGGGGCCGGGCTGGCCCGGCGTGCTGCTGCACGAGGCGGTCGGTCACGGCCTCGAAGGCGACTTCAACCGCAAGGGCTCGTCGGCGTTTGCCGGCCGCATGGGCGAACGCGTCGCGGCCAAGGGCGTGACCGTGGTCGACGACGGCACGCTGGCCAACCGCCGCGGCTCGCTCAACCTCGACGACGAAGGCAATCCGACCCAGTGCACCACGCTGATCGAGGACGGCATCCTGCGCGGCTATATCCAGGACACGCTCAACGCGCGCCTGATGAAGATGCCGGTCACCGGCAACGCGCGCCGCGAAAGCTATGCCGCGCTGCCGATGCCGCGCATGACCAACACCTACATGCTCAACGGCGACAAGGACCCGCAGGAGATCATCGCGAGCGTCAAGCGCGGCCTGTATGCGGTCAATTTCGGCGGCGGCCAGGTCGACATCACCAACGGCAAGTTCGTGTTCTCGGCCAGCGAGGCCTACATGATCGAGGACGGCAAGATCACCTACCCGGTCAAGGGCGCGACCCTGGTCGGCAACGGCCCGGAATCGCTCAAGGACGTGACCATGATCGGCAACGACATGCGGCTGGATTCGGGCGTGGGCGTGTGCGGCAAGGAAGGCCAGAGCGTTCCGGTGGGCGTGGGCCAGCCGACGCTGCGCATCGAGAACATGACGGTGGGTGGGACCGCCTGAGGCCGCTGGTTTGCTCCCTCTCCCGCTTGCGGGAGAGGAGTACCCAATCAGCTAGCCAGACGGCCCTCTCACGGCCGCACCTCATACACCAGATTGAATGGCGTCTGCGCCGCCCGCCGGAAGCTGCGGAAGCCCGCCTGCTCCGCCAGCGCGCGCATGCGCGTCTCGCCCGCCTGCGCGCCCAGGCACAGGCCGACTTCCTGCGAGCGCGATGCCGGCGTGCAGATGAAGGTCGACGCGGAATAGAACACCCGGCCCACCGGGTTCAGGTTCTGCTCCAGCGCGTCGTTGGCAAAGGGTTCGACGATCATCCAGGCGCCGTCGGCGCGCAGGGTCTCGCGCACGTGGCGCGCCGCGCCCACGGGATCGCCCATGTCGTGCAGGCAGTCGAACACCGCCACCAGGTCATAGTCCTTGCCGTCGTAGTCCTTGGCGCTGGCCACTTCGAAGCGCACGCGCTCGGACACGCCGGCGCGGCGCGCGGCCTCGGCCGCATGGCGCACCGAAGGCTCATGGTAGTCGAAGCCGACGAAGCGCGACGCCGGAAACGCCTGCGCCATGATGATGGTCGACGCCCCATGGCCGCAGCCCACGTCGGCCACCATGGCCCCGGCCTTGAGCCGCGCCGCGATGCCGTCGAGCGCCGGGATCCATTCCGACACCAGGTGCGCCGCATAGCCGGGCCGGAAGAAGCGTTCAGTGCCGTGGTACAGCGCGGGGTCGTGCTCGTGCCAGCCCAGCCCGCGGCCATTGCGGAAGATGTCGATCATCTTCGGAATCGCGCGGAACTGCGCCACCGCGATCTGGAACGCGCCCGGGATAAAGGCCGGGCTGCCTTCCTGCGCCAGCGCATAGGCCTGTTCCTCGTTCAGGCTGAACTGCCCCGAACCCGCGTCATAGTCGACATAACCGCTGGCCGCCTGCGCCGACAGCCATTCGCGCAGGTAGCGCTCGTCGGTATGGGTCTTGGCCGCCAGCATGGCGACGCTCATCGGTTTTTCCGCCAGCGCCTTGTACAGGCCGAGTTCATCGCCGACGACCACGGTCGCGGCATGCATCACCGCGCCGATATCGCCGACGAATTTTTCCATGAAGGCATTCAGCCTCGCTTCATCGACGCTCATGATGCACCTCCCCGTGCCCACTGCTCCCCGCTTCCAATATAGCCATCGGCTATGCCCGGAAAAGCCGAAAAGCGACGGCAGCAGCAACCTCGCAAGCCATCGCCGAAATGCAAGGCGGGTGGGTGCGCCAGCGCACGGCATGGCTGCGGCGACACTTGCCAACCCCCGCAAAAGGCGCTATAAAGATGCTTCGTCGCGCGGCGAGCAGCCAATGCGCAACGAAAATTACCGAAGCGGCGCGCAATTTCCTGCCTTTCTGCCACGCAGTGCAGCATAAATCCGGCGCCCGCGAAGAAAATCGTTTCAAGCTGACCCAAGCCAACGCCTTTTCCCGCCATGTCCGCTAAGTTTTACTTTTACTTTTTTGGCGATCTCACACCGCTGGCGGATAGGGAGGGATGGCTGTAAGCAGCGCCCCGAATACAAAAAAAACCGCCAGCGACCCTGGCGGTTTTTTTATACCCCTTGTTTTCCCACACACTCACGACCTCACAAGAATCCTGGAGCCATCATGCTGAAGAACACCGACGACCTGCGCATCCGCGAACTCAAGGAGCTGCTGCCGCCCGCGCACCTGATCCGCGAGTTCGGCTGCTCCGAACAGGCTTCGGACGTGATCTACGGCGCGCGCCAGGCCATGCACCGCATCCTGCACGGCATGGATGACCGGCTGATCGTCATCATCGGCCCGTGCTCGATCCACGATACCCGCGCCGCGCTGGAATACGCCAAGCTGCTCAAGGTGCAGCGCGAGCGCTTCGCCGGCGAGCTCGAGGTGGTGATGCGGGTGTATTTCGAGAAGCCGCGCACCACGGTGGGCTGGAAGGGCCTGATCAACGACCCGCACATGGACGGCAGCTTCAAGATCAACGACGGCCTGCGCACCGCGCGCGAGCTGCTGCTGACCATCAGCGAAATGGGCGTGCCGACCGGCACCGAGTACCTCGACATGATCAGCCCGCAATATATCGCCGACCTGGTCAGCTGGGGCGCGATCGGCGCGCGCACCACCGAGTCGCAGGTGCACCGCGAGCTGGCGTCGGGACTGTCGTGCCCGGTCGGCTTCAAGAACGGCACCGACGGCAACGTCAAGATCGCGGTCGACGCGATCAAGGCCGCATCGCAGCCGCACCATTTCCTGTCGGTGACCAAGGGCGGACATTCGGCAATCGTGTCGACCTCGGGCAACGAGGACTGCCACGTGATCCTGCGCGGCGGCAAGGCGCCCAACTACGACGCCGCCAGCGTGCAGGAAGCCTGCGACGCCATCGCCAAGGCCGGCCTGGCCTCGCGCCTGATGATCGACGCCTCGCATGCCAACAGCAGCAAGAAGCACGAGAACCAGATCCCGGTGTGCGCCGAGATCGGCCGCCAGATTGCCGCCGGCGATCAGCGCATCATCGGCGTGATGGTCGAATCGCACCTGGTGGCCGGCCGCCAGGACCACGTCCAGGGCCAGCCGGTCGACGAGCTGACCTATGGCCAGTCCGTCACCGATGCCTGCATCGGCTGGGACGACTCGGTCAAGGTGCTCGAGGGCCTGGCCGAGTCGGTGCGCCAGCGCCGGCTGGTGTCGGGCAGCGGCAACTGAAGCGCAGACGCAAGCAACGACTGAAGCAACACGGCGGGCACTCAGCCCGCCGTGCTACATCCGGCTGTCGTGCATGGCGCCGCCGCTGAGGTCGGCCAGGTCCGGCGTCACCTCGGCGTAGCGCAGCAGTTTCCCACCATGACGGGCAGCGAAGGCGGCCGCATCGCGTTCCGTGCTGAAGCTTGCCAGCGTCGGTCCCATCGATCCGTGGCGCCGGCTGCCGGCCACGTAGACGCCGGTGGTGGCATCGAACCAGTGGCCGCGCGGCCGCTCCCAGTCGGCGCGGGCCATGTCCTGCACGAAGGCCGCCTGCACCGGCCGCACCTGTTCCGGCCGCAGCAGCGCGTGGAACATCTCCACCGTATCGCAGAACCAGTGCGGGCGCGCCTCGCCCGCATAGAACACCTGCGCCTTGGGCCCGGCGTAATCGGCCAGCAGCATGCCGTCCAGCGCGCAGGCGGTGGCGGCGTCGAACTCTTGCGGCCGAGCCGGGGCTTGCGGCTTGCGGCCGCAGCCGGCGAGCAGCACGGCGCTGCCGGCAAGCGTCAGCAACAGGTGGCGGCGAGGCCATGAGAACGGGGTACACAGCGGGGTACACATCAGCGGAAACTCCTGGCGGCAAGGGCCAGCGGCACGGCGATCCACGCCAGCAGCGCCGCGCCGGTCGGCCACGGGCTGGCCAGCGCGGGCGGCACGATGCTGGCAACGCCCCCGGCGCTGCGCAGCTGGTCAAGTGAAAAGGCATTGACGATGCGAAACAGGTCGGCGGGGTTGAGCAACAGCAGCCACGCGATCCAGTCGGTGGCGGCATGCTGTGCGTCCGCGCCGCTGCCGGCGACCAGCATGCCGAGCAGCAGCAGGTCGAACACCAGCACGAAGAAGAACCACAGCCCGATCGCCAGCCCCGACGCCTGCGCGCGGTCGCGGCTCAGCACCGACAGCCACAGCGCCAGGCTCAGGAACGCCAGCCCCAACAGCACCGCACTGGCGACGAAGCCGAGGGTGTGATACAGCCCCGCCCAGCCGAACTGGCGCGCCAGCAGCAGCGCCATCAGCGCAAAGCCGCCGGCCGTGGCCAGCACCAGCGCGGCGGCCAGGCCGAGGTACTTGCCCAGCAGCAGCTCGCCGCGCGTCAGCGGCAGCGACAGCAGCAGGTCCAGCGAGCCGCGCTCGCGCTCGCCCACCACGGCGTCGAAGCCGAGCAGCAGCGCGATCATCGGCACCAGGTAGATCACCAGGCTGGCCAGGCTGGTGATGACGAGCTCCAGCGAGCGCGGGCCCAGCACCCCCTGCTCCGCGCCACCGAAGTAGCCGATCGCCAGCGACAGCGCCGTGAACACCGCCGCCACCGCCAGCACCCAGCGATTGCGCATGCGGTCGCGGAATTCCCTGCCGGCCAGCGTGGCCACCTGCCGGGCGTCGAACCACTCGCTCATGCTTGCCCCTTCATTCCGAGAAAAAGATCCTCGAGCGACGGCTCGCGGATCTGCAGGTCCAGCAGCCGGCCGGCGAGCGGTTGCAGCGCCGCCAGCACCGTCATCTTGGCGGCGGGCGCACAACGCACCGTCAGTGCGTCGGGCAGCGCACTGTCGATCTCCAGCGCAGGCAGCGCGCTTAGCCGCCGCAGCGCCTCGTCGCGCGCGCCCGCCTCTATCCGCAGCACCAGCGTCAGCGGCAGGCCGGCCCGGGCGCGCAGCGCCTCGAGGCTGCCCGCGGCCTGCAGCCGGCCCGCGGACAGGATGGCGAAGCGGTCGATGCGCTGCTGCAGTTCGGCCAGGATGTGCGAGGTGATGACGATGGTCACCCCGCGCCCGCGCAGCGCGTTCAGCATGGCGTAGCAGTCGCGGATCGCGGCGGGGTCCAGGCCGTTGGTCGGCTCGTCCAGGAACAGCACGCGCGGCGCGCCCAGCAGCGCCTGCGCAAAGCCCAGGCGCTGGCGCATGCCCTTCGAGTATTCGCGCACCGGACGCGCGGCCGCGGAGGACAGGCCCACCTGGTCGAGCATCGGCGCGCAGGCTTCCGCCTTCACGCCCTTCAGCCGCGCGAAGAAGCGCAGGGTCTCAAGGCCGCTCAGGTTGTCATGGAGCACCAGATGTTCGGGCAGGTAGCCGATGCCGCGGCGTGCCGCACGAAATGCGCGGCTGCCCACGTTGGCACCGGCCACGCGCAAGGTGCCATGCGTCGGCGGCAACAAGCCCAGCATCATCCGGAACAGCGTGCTCTTGCCCGCGCCGTTATGGCCGATCAGCCCGAGCAGCTCGCCCTGCCCCACGCTCAGGCTGACATCGTCGACGGCGCGCAGCGCGCCGAAGTGCTTGCTGACGTTGGACAACACGATGGCATCCAGGGCCGGTTCAGCGGCGGGCGTCGGCCGGCTCATGCCATTGCCTCCAGTCGGCGCGGGCCGGACGCATGCGCGGATATTGATCGACCACTCCCGGCGCCCGGATCACCGGAAACTGGCGCCCCGCCAGCCGCAGCGCCTGCAGCGCCGGACTGCCCAACAGCAGCGCCACGCCCGGATAACGCCAGCTGAGCCGGTCGACCACGTCATTGACCCGGTACGGGATATCGCCCACGCCATCGGCATCGCGGTCCCAGCCCAGGTAGTTGCTCCAGTAGTTGCCTTGCGCGCGCTCGGACCGGTCGCGTCCGCCCCAGGCCTCGTCGCGCGCGCCGACATAGCGCACCGGCTCGCGGTTGCCGATGAAGTCGTTGCCCTGCACCACGTTGCGCGTCGATCCCGCCGACAGGTGCACGCCGATGGCGTTGCCGAGCACCAGGTTGCCGCGCAGCTGCGCATACTCGACATCGTAGATAAAGAACCCGCGCTGGTTGTGCGCGACCACGTTGCCTTCGATCACCGAGTCCTGCAGCGTGCGCAGCATGATGCCGTGGTCGGCATTGGCCCAGGTGCGGTTGTTGCGCACCACCTGGTCGCGTACTTCCATCAGCGCCAGTCCGCCGCGGTTGCGGTAGCTGTCGTTGTTCTCCCACAGGTTGTGGTACGAGTTCATGTAATGGGTGCCGTAGCGGCTATGGTGCAGCCGGTTGCCGCGAAACACGGCATGGTGCGAGACGTCGACGTAGAGCGCGTCGCGCACGAAGCTGATGTGGTTGTCGAGAATGCGCGCGCCGCGCGTGTTGTAGAGCTGCACGCCGTTGCCGCGCTGCGCCGAGTTGTAGTCGCGCTTGCCGGTGATGGTGTTGGCTTCGACGCGGACCTCGTCGGCCTTTTCGATCCACAGGCCGAACAGGTTGTAGGTCAGCTCGCAGTGCCGCACTACCGCGCGGTGCGCGCCGGGCTGGATGTAGATGCCGGCGTTCTGGTCCTTCAGGCTGTCGCCGGAGTCGCGCACGATCAGCCCCTCGACCGTCACGTCGGGCGCGGCGATGCGCAGCGTATCGCCGCGCAGCGCGCCGCTGAGCGTCGGCCGCGCGATGCCGCGCAGCACCAGCGGCCTGGCGACGGTGAAGTTGCCGGTGTAGTGGCCGCGCGCGATCTCGATGGTGTCGCCCGCAGCCGCGGCATCGATCGCCGCCTGCAGCGACTGGCCGGGCTGCACGCGCCAGGTCGCTGACTGCACGCAGCCTGCCTCGCACGCAAGCCACAGGAAGGCGATACCGGACAGCAGCTTCATGCGGCCAGCATCCCCATCGCCTTCAGCGCCAGGAATAACACGGCACCAACGAGCAGGTTCTTGAAGCCGACATAGCTGAGCATGTCCATCACGGTGGCGCGACGATGGCGGCCGCGCCACCACCGGCCATCCTTGACATAGCGCTTTGCCGACAGGCGGATCAGCACCTCGTAGAGGCTCCAGCCCAGCCACCAGCCGATCACCGCGCCGGCGCGCAGTTGTCCGCTGGCCGCCAGCGCCCACGCCACGGTTGCCGCCAGCGCGACCGCCACGCCCGCCAGCTGCAACGCCGCGGCGGAGCGCCAGCCCTGCCCGCTCCAGGGCCACAGGTGGTCCCACAGCTCGGCGAAGAGGCGCGCGGCGCCCTTGGTGGCGGCGTAGTGCGGCGCTACGGGCTCGGTCGGCATGCGCGGATCGGGGTCCGACGGTTGTGCCGCGGCGGCCGTTACCGGCACCAGCGGAATGAAATACCCGTCGCGGCCCACCGGCGTCAGCGGCAGCCCGTCGCGCTCGCGCCGCTTGCGCTCGCGCGCCAGCGGCGGGCAGCCATGCGTATCGGTATAGAGCACCATGCAGTCGAGGCAATGCAGGCACTCGCGCTGGTCGATGCGGCCATCGGCATCGATCGCCTGTGCGCCGCAGCCCGCCGCACACGCCTTGCAATGGTTGCAGTCCGGCTTGCGCCGCAGGCCGAACCAGCGGAACGTGCTCGGCATTGCCAGCGCCCCGCCGAGCGGGCACAGGTACTTGCAGTAGGGACGTTCGATCAACAGCGACAGCTCCAGCAGCGCGCACGCGAACAGCCCGTAGGGCCACGCGCGATTGGCGATGCCGACCAGGAAGATGGTCTTGAACGGCTCGATCTCCGCCAGCCGCTCGGCCAGTCCCATCGAGAACACCGACACCGCCAGCAGCGCGAAGAACACGCCGTACTTGACCCACTTGAGCCGGTCGTGCCAGCGCCGTGGCAGCTGCCGCTGCCAGCGCTTCAGCCCGAGCAAACGGCCGAGCTTGTAGAGCGCCTCGGACAGCGAGCCGAACGGGCACAGCCAGCCGCAGAACAGCCCGCGCCCGAACAGCAGCACCGTGACGATGATGAAGATCCAGAAGCAGAAGATAAAGGGATCGCTCAGGAACAAGGCCCAGTCCCAGCGCAGCAGCAGCGCATGGAACCAAGTCAGCACCTGCGTCACCGAAGGCTGCGCCATCGCGCCAAACCCCACGAAGACGATGCTGATGGCCCACGCCGTGTACTTGAACGCATTCACCGGCCACTTGTGCTTGTGGGTGGCGCGCCGCGTCAGGCGGTCGCGCAGTGCGTAGACCAGCGTGACCGCGCCCAGCAGCGCCACGAACAGCGCGATGGCGCCGGCTTGCCGCCCCCAGACCTTGCGCCACGGCGCCTGCGGCACGTCGATGCGAGGGCGCCCGCCCTGCAGCAGCGCCGCTGGCAACCAGTACGGCGCGTCGAAGCTGGCAAAGCTGCGCGTGCCGGTGGCGCGATCGACCCGGTTGCCGAGGAACGACAGCTTCCAGGGATACGCCGCCGAGAACGCCGGCGAACGGATCACGAAGATCGCCGACTCGGTCGGCGCCGGCGCCCCCGGCGCGGCCACGCCATAGAGGTTCAGGTAGTCGAGGTCGCGGAAGGTGAAGGCGTCGGCGTCCTGGCGCACCTGCACCCGGTCATAGATGCCGCCACGCACGAAGCCGGAACCCTTGAACGACTCGGTGCCCGCGGTGCGGATCACGAAGATGGCGTGTTCGCCCGGCCGCAGCTGCGCGCGCAGCCCCTGCCAGCCGGCATCACCCAGCACGCTGCGCGCGATATCGGGATGGTTGAGGTCGCCAAACCACAGCTCGATAAATGGCCCCTCGCCGCCCGGCAGGCCGACCTGCGCGGGCTGCACCAGCAGGCGCTGCACCGCCCCCATCGCCACCAGCTGCGGCCAGCTGTAGTGCGTGCCGCTTTCAACGAAGCGCGCCGGGACGCGTTGTGTCGGCGACAGGATGCCGACCTGCCGCGCCACCGCCGCGCCCGCCGTGGTCAGCACCTGGTTCTGCGCGATCACCGTCACCGTGGCGCCCGAAATCGCATCGACGCCGACCACGCCTTCGTCGGGACGCGACTGCCCCACTTCGATCTTGTCGGCGACCGACTTGCCGACGTACTGCCGGTTGAAATCCAGCAGCGCCGATTCCGGGATGCCTAGCAGCAGGATCGGCTCCGAATGCTTCAGCACCTTGACGCCGGCATAGCGGCCCTGCGTGTCCATGCCGATCAGCGTCACCACCGGCTTGCCCGAGTACGCCGGGGTATCGGTGATGTCGGTGGACAGCATGACGTAGCCGAGCCGCTCGCGCGTGCCGCCGGGGCCGGTGCGATAGCCTTCGACATAGGGCGGCTGGCCCATGCGCTGCGAGAACTCGGTGGCGCCGGGCAGCACCTGCGCGCACGGCACCAGTGCGCACAGGTCGGCAGCCGTGGCCAGCTGCGGCGGCAGCTCGGCCTCGTAGGCGCCCGCATGCGCCGGCGAGAGCAGGCCAAGCGAGAGCAGCCACGCGACCAGGGCCGCGACCAGTCCTTTGAAGATTGCGTGCATCATGGAAAAGGGGCGCTACGCCAGCCGGCTCAGGCCTCGACGATCATGCGGCTGCGCATCTCCAGATGCAGCGCGTGGCAGAAGTGGGTGCAATAGCACCAGAACACACCGGGCTTGTCGGCGACGAAGGTCACCGACGCCGTCTCCTGCGGATTGACGATGAAGTTGATGTTGTACTTCGGGATGGCGAAGCCGTGCGTCAGGTCCTCGATCTTGTCGAGGTTGGTCAGGATCAGCGTGACCTCGTCGCCCCGCTTCAGCCTGATCTCGCGCAGGCTGAACACCGGCGCCTGCGAGGTGAGCTTCACCGTGACCTTGCGGCCGTTGCGGAACACGCCGGACTGCTGCGCATCCTTGATCGCCAGCGGGAAATCGTCGAGCGCGTAGACCTGCTTCGGCCGCAGCAGCTCGCGCCGGAAGATGATGAAATCGTGCGGCTCGCTGTGCACGGGGTGGTCCGCCAGCAGCACCATCTTGTCGCCGGAGATGTCGATCAGCTGCTCGTTCTCGGCGTGCAGCGGACCCACCGGCAGGAAGCGGTCCTTGGAAAACTTGCAACCTACCGCCAGCAATCTGCCGTCGGCGGCGACGGTCTCGGATTGCGAGGCATTGAGGTGGCCGGGCTGGTATTGCACATCCAGCCGGTCGACCACGTATTTGGCGCTCTTGTCGCCCCGGTGGAAGCGGATCGCCGCGTCGAGGTTCCACTTGACCACCTGGCTGTCCAGAAACAGCGTGGTGTAGGCGTTGCCACGGCCGTCGAAGGCGGTATGCAGCGGCCCCAGCCCCAGCTCGACTTCAGCAACGATGGCGTCGTCCAGCTTGGCCAGCTTGCCGTCGAACCAATCCAGCACCCGGGCCAGTTCGATCACCGTGCCGGTCGGCGACAGCTTGCCGGCGCAGACGAAGTACTTCTGGTCGGGGCTGGCGTTGACACCGTGCGGGTTCTTGGGCACCGACACATAGGCGGTCAGCGCCGTGGCCGGGTCCTGGTTGGCGGCATGCGTGCCGTCGACCACCGGCACCCTGGAATCGCCGATGGTCCTGAACTTGCCAGCCTTCACCGCTGCTTCGATGCGGGCAATGTTGAAGAACAGGCAGGCATCGCGCTCGGCCGACATCATGTCCTCGAAGCGCACGCCCATCTCCACGTTGTACTGGTTGGTCGCGGCCAGCTTGCCGTCGTACGAGGTCGCCACCAGGTCGCAGTTGCCGTCGATCAGCACCTGCCAGCGCACCGCCATCGACTCGGCATCGACGCAGGTAAACAGCGAGCGGTACTTGCTGCCGTCCTCGGTCGGCGCATTGGGCAGCGGCACGCCGAACTCGGCGCCGCAGAACACGCGCGTGGTGTAGTTGATGCTGGCGTCGACGGGATCGCGCTTGTCCGGGAAGATGCCGTGGAAGCCCTGCACATTGGGCAGCTCGGTGATCTTGTCGCAGATGAAGTAGTCGAGCCGGATACGCGCCAGCCGGGCATTGATCTTGTCGTTGATCCAGGCATAGCGGCCGTCGTAGTTGCCATCCTTGTACGAGGCATGCACGTGATGGGTATCGCCGACGGTGTACTGCAGGCTGCCGTCGGCGCGCGTGCCCATCACGTGCTTCGACTCGTTGGTGATGCCCCACCCCGTCAGCGCGTCCGGCACGAAGCACGGAATCCGGTGCAGCTCGCGCCCGGAGGGCAGGCCCAGCACGCGCATGTCGCCGGCATGGCCGCCGCTCCACAGCCCGTAATAGGTGTCCAGCTCGCCGGGCTTCAGGTGCACCGCGGTAGCGGTGTTGCCGGCATGGCCGGCATGGGCACCGGCGCCGCTCGCGGGCGTGGTCGAGACCGGCGCACCGCCGTTGTCGGTGCACGCGGCCACGCCGGCAAGGCCGGCGAGCGCCGCGGTATTGATGAAGCGCCGCCGTCCGGGCGCAGCCGGTGCATCGTGGGTCGGCAGGGGATGCTGCGTATGCCTGGTCATCTTCGTTCCTCGAACCGTCATGGCAAAGGCGGAGTCCGCTCCGCCGGCTTGCTGCTTGTGTTGTCTTGTGGTGGCTTGCTGCTGCCGGCTACAGATGGTCGAAGCAGTTGGCGCGATCGAGCTTGATGATCGTCATGGTTCTCTTGAATATTCATTATCGATGCATGTTTTTCTCCGGCAGCGCGGACAGAATGGCGGCACGGCAAGGCTCGCCGCCGCTTTCGCGATCGATACCACCTCGTCATGCGCTTCAAGACCCTACTGCCAGCACAGCCTTCCCTCCCTCACTTTGACCACGCCGACCACATCGACCGCCGGCGCCGCGCCCTCGTCCGCGGCGCCGCGAGCGTGCCGCTGCTCGCCACCGCGATGTTCGTGCGGCCGGCGCTGGCCGATCCCTCGGTCACGCGTGCATCACGCCGCTTGCTGGGCACGCGCGTCGACATCGTGGTGCAGGACAACTGCCACGGCGCGGCGCAGGCCGCCCTCGCCGCGGCCTTTGGCGAGATGGCGCGGCTGGAGCAGTTGATGAGCCGCTATCGCCCTGACAGCCAGGTCAACGCACTGCAGCGCGCGGCCGGGCGCCACTCAGTGCACGTCTCGCCGGAATTGATGACGGTGCTGCAGGCCGCCGCGGCCGTTTCGGCACGATCGCGTGGTGCCTTCGATATCACCGTCGGAGCGTTCGCCGGCTGGCGCTTCGGCGCGGATGGCAACCGCTTGCCCGATGCCGCCGAACTGGCGCGCGAGCGCCCGCTGGTGGACTACCGGCAAGTGCGGCTCGACGCCCGCCGCGGCAAGGCCATGCTGGCCCGCCCCGGCATGCGCCTGGACCTGGGCGGCATCGCCAAGCTGCCGATACTCGATGCGGGCATGCAGGTGCTGCGGCGCCACGGACTGGCCAATGCGATGATCAACGGCGGCGGCGATGTGCTGGCCATGGGCCAGTTGCAGGGGCGGGACTGGCGCATCGGCCTGCGCGACCCGCTCGCGCCGGCACGGCTGATGGGCGTACTGCAGGTGAGCGACGCCGTGGTGGCGTCGTCGGGCGACTACGAGCGCTGCTTTGTCGCCGGCGGCCGGCGCTATCACCATGTACTCGATCCCGCCACCGGCCTGCCGTCGGCCGGGCCGCACGGGGTGACGCTGGTGGCGCCGACCGTGGCGGCGGTCAACGGGCTCGGCGCCGCGCTGATGGTGGCCGGCCGGGCGGCCTGGGCACGTCTTACTGGCGACAACGCCGCCGTCGACGGGCTGATCGTGGGCGACGGCGGCCGATGGATGTCCGCCGGCATGGCGCAAAGGTTGCGGCTGGCCTGAACCCCTTGCCGCGGACGAAAAAAAAGCCGCTTCCAGCGAAGCGGCTTGCTTGCCTGCGGCCAGCGCCGCCGGCCGTTACTTCTTCAGCACCAGGTCGCCCGGCAGCGACTCGATGTAGGCGGCCATGTCCTTCAGTTCCTTGCGCGTGAACGGGCGCGGCTTGCCGTCCTTGCCGGTGACCGCCGGGTTGGCATTGACCTGGCCGGCCATGATCGCGTTGGAACGGCCCACCAGCGCATTGCCCGACACCTGGTAGGACATCAGCGCGTGATACAGGTAGTCGGCATGCTGGCCGGCCAGCTTGGGGTAGTCGGGCGAAATCGGCTTGTTCATGCCGGCGCCATGGCAGGCCACGCAGTTGCCTTTTTCGACCAGGGTCTTGCCGTTGGCAAGGTCTGCGGCCGAGGCCGGCATGGCGGCAGCACCCAGCACGAGTGCGCCGAGCGCGAACGAAAGCGTCTTGAGCGTCTTCATGTGGGGTCTCTTACCTGAGGGAATTGTTCTGCGTATCGGCCTTCTGCTGCGAGTAGTAGGCCGCCACATTGGCGATGTCCTGCTCGGTCAGCGTCGCGGCGATGCTGCGCATGGTGGGGTGCTTGCGCTCGCCCTTCTGGTAGGCCTTCAGCGCGTTCTCGATGTACTTGGCGCTCTGGCCGCCCAGCAGCGGCACTTCATAGATCTCGGGGAAGGACGCGCGGTAGCCCGGAATGCCGTGGCACCCGATGCACATTGCAACCTTGTCCTTGGCAGCGTCTCCATTGCCCTTGACTTCCTGTGCCTGCACGGCCGTTGCAGCCGCGCCCAGCACCACCATCGTGAGGAGCTTTTTCATTGTCTTTGCGGATTGGAAGTTAAACCGTGTGACCTGCCCTGCCGGGCGGAGACGGTTTCAGAATGCTTCTGCGGAGCAACCAGGGCAGCCAGTCGGTTGGCCGGGGTGCAACCCGCCAGAGATGTCGCATCCGGTCGGTTTGCCGGGGTGTGGAACACCATTCTGGAACCACCTCGCGCAATCGCCGCGACCCGGAAGGGCCGCAGGGACTTCTGAACGCGGACTGCCGGATACTGGAGAACTGGACGTGGGGGCGCGTCAAACCGCCGCATTGTACCGCAGCCGGCACCTGCCAGTCCAGCCAGCGGCCGGCATCGGCGGAACCCTGTCGGCGCGCGCCAACACGAACCGCAAAGGTCTTTTATACTGGCCCATCCCGGGAATCCGCACGACCGTTCGCCCACGCTCCGCCAACGGCACGCGGGCGCCCGCCACGGACCCTGTTGTTTCCATAACGAAAGCGCGCATCACAGCGCGAAGAGACCGCGCCCAGCACGCCAACCCGGCCCTCGCCCGCGAGCGGCCGCCACCTCAGGTTGCCTCATGTCAAACACCGCCAACGCTTCCGCCCAAGCCTCCTCCCAGCCGGTCCGCTTCGAAGGCAGCGACCAGTACGTTGCCACCGACGACCTCAAGCTGGCCGTCAATGCCGCGCGCACGCTGCAGCGCCCGCTGCTGATCAAGGGCGAGCCCGGCACCGGCAAGACCATGCTGGCCGAGGAAGTGGCCGCCGCGCTGGGCATGCCGCTGCTGCAATGGCATATCAAGTCGACCACCAAGGCGCAGCAGGGCCTGTACGAGTACGACGCCGTGTCGCGCCTGCGCGACTCGCAGCTGGGCGACGACCGCGTCCACGACATCCGCAACTACATCGTCAAGGGCGTGCTGTGGCAGGCCTTCGAGGCCGACCAGCAGGTGGTGCTGCTGATCGACGAGATCGACAAGGCCGACATCGAATTCCCCAACGACCTGCTGCGCGAACTCGACCGCATGGAGTTCTATGTCTACGAGACGCGCGAGCTGGTCAAGGCGAAGCACCGCCCGCTGGTGATCATCACCTCGAACAACGAGAAGGAGCTGCCCGACGCCTTCCTGCGCCGCTGCTTCTTCCACTACATCAAGTTCCCCGATGCCGAGACGATGCAGCAGATCGTCGACGTGCACTACCCCGGCATCAAGCGCGAGCTGGTCGCCGCGGCGCTGGAATCGTTCTACGAGATGCGCAACCTGCCGGGCCTGAAGAAGAAGCCGTCGACGTCCGAGCTGATCGACTGGCTCAAGCTGCTGATGGCCGAGGACATCCCGCCCGAGGCACTGAAGAGCCCCGACAAGAAGGCCGCGATCCCGCCGCTGCACGGCGCGCTGCTGAAGAACGAGCAGGACGTGCACCTGTTCGAGCGCCTGGTATTCATGAACCGCGCCAACCGCTGAGCGCGCGGCCAAGCCCGATGAACGACACGACCGTTTTTGCCAAACCCGTGGTCCTGGCGGGCCGGCATGCCACGCTGGAACCGCTGCGGCCCGAGCACGCCGACGGCCTGCGCGCCGCCTGCGCCGACGGCGAGCTGTGGAAGCTCTGGTACACCAGCGTGCCGGCGCCCGAGCGCATGGAGGCCGAGATCGCGCGGCGCCTGGAGCTGCAGCAGCGCGGCACCATGCTGCCGTTCGCGGTGCGCGACGCGGCCGGCGCGCTGGCCGGCATGACCACCTACATGAATATCGACGCGGCTAACCGGCGCGTGGAGATCGGCTCGACCTGGTATGCGCGCCGGGTCCAGCGCACGCCGCTGAACACCGAGTGCAAGTTGATGCTGCTGGGCCATGCCTTCGACCATCTCGACTGCATCGCGGTGGAATTCCGCACGCACTGGATGAACCAGCAAAGCCGCGCCGCGATTGCCCGCCTGGGCGCCAGGCAGGACGGCGTGCTGCGCAACCACATGCGCATGCCGGACGGCACGCTGCGCGACACCGTGGTGTTCTCGATCATCGCCAGCGAATGGCCGGCGGTGCGGCAACACCTGCAATTCCAGCTCGAGCGCCCGCGCTGACGCGCCGCGCCGACTGAAAGCGAGGCACCATGCTGATCGATTTCTTCTTCTCGCTGCGCCACGCCAAGCTGCCGGTTTCGGTCAAGGAATACCTGACCATGCTGGAAGCGCTCAAGGCGCAGGTCATCACGCCCTCCATCGACGAGTTCTACTACCTGTCGCGGATGACGCTGGTGAAGGACGAGAAGCACTTCGACAAGTTCGACCAGGCCTTCGCCGCCTACTTCAAGGGCGTGGACAGCCTGGTCGACTGGAAGTCCGACATCCCGCTCGACTGGCTGCAGAAGACGCTGGAGCGCGAGCTGTCGCCCGAGGAAAAGGCCAAGATCGAGGCCATGGGCGGCCTCGAAAAGCTGATGGAGCGCCTCAAGCAGCTGCTCGAGGAGCAGAAGGAAAAGCACGAAGGCGGCAACAAGTGGATCGGCACCGGCGGCACCTCGCCGTTCGGCCATGGCGGCTACAACCCCGAGGGCATCCGCATCGGCGGCCCGTCCAAGGGCAACCGCACCGCGATCAAGGTGTGGGAGGCGCGCAGCTACAAGGACTATGACGACCAGGTCGAGCTGGGCACGCGCAACATCAAGGTCGCGCTGCGCCGGCTGCGCCGCTTCGCCCGCGAAGGCGCCGACACCGAGCTGGACCTCGACGACACCATCCACTCCACCGCGGCCAACGCCGGGCTGCTCGACATCAAGCTGCGGCCCGAGCGGCACAACAAGGTCAAGGTGCTGATGCTGATGGACGTGGGCGGCTCGATGGACGACCACATCAAGCGCGTCGAGGAGTTGTTCTCGGCCACCAAGACCGAGTTCAAGCACCTCGAGTACTACTACTTCCACAACTGCCTGTACGACTACGTGTGGAAGAACAACCGCCGCCGCCACGCCGAGAAGCTGGCGACGTGGGACCTGCTGCACAAGTACACGCCCGACTACAAGATCATCTTCGTCGGCGACGCCACCATGAGCCCGTATGAGATCCTGCAGCCGGGCGGCTCGGTCGAGTACAACAATGCCGAGGCCGGCGCGGTGTGGCTGAACCGCATGACCGAGCAGTTCCCGCACTTTGTCTGGCTCAACCCCGAACCCGAAGGGCTGTGGCAGTACCGGCAGTCGATCACGGTGATCAACCAGCTGATGAAGGGACGGATGTATCCGGTGACGCTGGCGGGGCTGGAGCAGGCGATGAAGGTGCTGTCGAAATAAGAACTGCGGTTTGCTCCCTCTCCCGCCCACAACTGGGACCATTCACTGGTTTCTGTCGCGCCTCACCCGGGCCGCGCCAGGTCCGCCCCCTCCATCACCCACGCCCTGAACGTGCGCAGCGCCGGCAGGTGCTGCTTCTGCTCCGGATAGCACAGGTAATAGCCCTTCTTGGCCAGCACCTGCGCGGGGTGCGCCACCACCAGCGCGCCGCTGGCCAGCTCTGCCTCGATCAGGCAGCGCGGGATCAGCGCGATGCCCAGTCCCGACAGCGCCGCCTGCGTCAGCAGCGAAAACTGGTCGAAGCGCGCTCCGCTCCAGGCGTCGCGCGTGGGCAGGCCCAGCGTGGCGAACCAGTCGGGCCAGGCCTCGGGCACGGTGGTGTGGTGCAGCAGCGGATAGCGCAGCAAGGCCGCCGGCGTCGGCGCGACGCCATCGGGCTCGGACGCCAGCAGGCCCGGCCGGCATACCGGCAAGACCTCGCGGCCGGTCATGTAGTCGGCCAGGCTGCCGGGCCAGACGCCATCGCCGAAGCGGATCGCGGCGTCGAGGTCCGGTTCGGAAAAATCGTAGCCCTGCGCATGCGGCACGAACTCCAGCGTCACCTCCGGATGCCGCGCGAAAAACTGCGGCAGGCGCGGGATCAGCCACTTGGCGCCCAGCGTCGGCATGCTGGCGATATGCAGCACGCCGCCCCGCCCCTGCCCCGCCATCAATTCCACCGTGGCGGCTTCCAGCTCGTTCAGGCTGGGCGCGATGCGCTCGAGGTAGCGCTCGCCCGCGGGGGTTAGCACCAGCCGCTGGCGCACCCGCTCGAACAGCTCGACGCCGAGGTAGGCCTCGAGGCTGCGCACCTGCTTGCTGACCGCGCCTTGCGTGACATGCAGTTCGCGGGCGGCTACGGTAAAGCTGTTATGGCGCGCTGCCGCCTCGAAGGCGTGCAACTCGGTCAGCGACGGACATAGGCGTCGCATAAATCACCTCTACTTCACGACCAAATGGAATGAGCTAGGGATTTTATTTCGTTTGCGAGGGTTCTGCTTGCACGAGCAGAATCGTGAAGACGCCTTTGTCTCTTCCTTGATACCTTTCGCCACAAAGATCATGCAACGTCGCCACCTGCTCCGCGTCCTGGCCGCCACCTCGGCCGCCCTCGCCACCGGCCTGTCGTTCAGCGCCGCCGCCCAGTCCGGCTACCCCACCAAGCCGATCACGCTGGTGGTGCCGTTCCCCGCAGGCGGCACCACCGACATCGTCGCGCGCATCGTCGCCGACAAGCTCGGCCAGCAGCTGGGCCAGGCCGTGGTGGTCGACAACCGCGGCGGTGCCGGCGGCAGCATCGGCACCACCTTCCTGTCCAAGGCCGCGCCGGACGGCTATACGCTGGGCATCGCCACGGCCTCGACCCACGGCATCAATCCGGCGGTCTACCCGCGACTGTCCTACGATGCCACCAAGGACTTCACCCCCATCACCAACCTGGCCTCGGTGCCGAACGTGATGAGCATCCATCCGTCGGTCAAGGCCACCGACATGAAGTCGTTCATCGCGCTAGCGCAGGCGCAGCCCGGCAAGCTGGCCTATGGCTCGGCCGGCAACGGCAGCGTCTCGCACATGATGGGAGAACTGTTCAAGCTGAGCAGCAAGACCGAACTGCTGCACGTGCCGTACAAGGGCGTGGGCCCGGCGCTGAACGACGCGCTGGCCGGCCAGGTGCAGGTGCTGTTCGACAATCTGCCGTCGTCGCTGCCGTTTATCGAAGGCGGCAAGCTGCGCGCGCTCGCGGTGGCGGCACCCAAGCGCGTGGCCGCGCTGCCCAATGTGCCGACCTTCGCCGAACTCGGCCTGGGCGAAGTCAACGACGCCGCCTGGTTCGGCCTGATCGCGCCGGCCAACCTGCCGGCCGACCTGCAGACCAAGCTGCATGCCGCCGCGGTCAAGGTGCTGGCACTGCCGGAAGTCAAGGCCAAGCTGGAGAAGCTCGGCGCCACCCCGGTAGGCGACACCCCGGCGCACTTTGCCGCGCAGATCAAGACCGAAGTGGCCAAGAACAAGCGCGTCGCCGCCGCCGCCAAGATCTCGCTCGACTGAACGCAACGCACACCATGACCGACACCGACCGAACCATCGCGGACAGTCCGTTCTGCCTGTACCAGCCCGAGGGCGAGCCCGCGGCGCTGTTCCTGGACTCGCCGCACAGCGCGACCACCTACCCGACGGACTTCCGCCCCGATCCCGCGCTGCCGCTGCCGCTGCTGCGCCAGGCCGAGGACACCTTTGTCGACGAGCTCTACGCCGGTGCCCCGGCGCGCGGCATCCCGCTGCTGTGCGCGGGTTTTCCGCGCAGCTACCTCGACGCCAACCGCGCGCTCGAGGAAATCGACGAAGCTTTGCTCGACGCGCCCTGGCCCGGCGCGAAGCAGGAGACCGCCAAGACCCGTCTGGGCAAGGGCCTGGTCTGGCGCGTGCTGGACACCGGCGAAGCCATCTACGACCGCAAGCTGAGCGTGGCCGAGGTGCAGGCGCGCATCGAACGCTGCTACCTGCCCTACTACGCGCAGCTGCAGAAGCTGGCCGAGCGCGCCGTCGCCAGCCATGGCAGCGCCTGGCATATCAACTGCCATTCGATGCCCAGCCATGCCGCGCCGTTCGCGACTGAATTCCCCGGACTGGAGCATCCGGATTTCGTCGTCGGCGACCGCGACGGCACCACCTGCGACAAGCGCTTCACCGACCGGGTCGAGGGGCTGCTCAAGGAGATGGGTTACGAGGTCTGGCGCAACCACCCGTACAAGGGCGTCGAGATCGTGCGTGTGGTCGGACAGCCGCAGGCCGGCCGCCACAGCCTGCAGCTGGAGGTCAACCGCAAGCTCTACATGGACGAGGCCGGCCTCACGCATACCGCCGGCTTTGCCAAGCTGCGGCACGACCTGAACAGCCTGCTCGACGAACTGCTGCGCTTTACGCGCGCGATGCCGTCGCGCGTGGCCTGAAAAACCCTGTGCCCCGCCGCCGGGGCCAGCTTCGGAAACTGCGAGCCCGCGCCGGGGTCACTTGGCGCGGGTGTTAGCGTGTCGGCCAGGCTTTAGAAGAATGGGTAACAAGATTTAGGAACTTTGGCAGATGGGTTTCCTCTATCATGGCAATCCTTTGCGAACCCATCCTGGCCGCCGGCCCCTGGCGCCGGCAGGCAATCCCAGGCACACACGCTCACAACGCTAACACCGTGATCCGACGAATCTCCGCAATGCTCGGCAGCCGGCTGCGCATGGTGGCCGCCGCCGTAGCCGGTGCGATCGCGCTGGCAGGCTGCGCCAACCTGCCGGACGAAGCCGCCGGCACCGCTGCCAGCCCGGCGCCGTCCCCTGCAACCGCCGCACCCGCCCCGGTACCCGCCCGCCCCGCAGCTCTCCCCGCCCCGGCCGCTTCCACTTCGCCTCCCATCAAGACCATCAACCTGCCCGACCGCGGCCGCGTCAGCCTGTCCGAGTACCGCGCGCGCATGCGCGAGCAGCTGATGAAGACCGAGAACGCCAGCAGCGACGTGGCCGACTGCGCCGCGCACGCCAGCTGGGTGGTGCCGCGCTCGGCCACCTACGATGCGCTGAAGATCCCCACCGGCGCGCTCGCAGCGGGGCAGGCCACCACCGAACCCTGGAGCGGGCGCTTCTCGCCGGGCAAGCAGGCGGTGCCGGTCAGCTCGGTGGTCACCTTCGCCGCCACCGCGCACAAGCGCACGGGCAGCGACGACTGGCAGCCGGTGAAGGTGCGCTGCGGCTATGACGACGGCATGATGCTGGCGTACGAGCTGCTCGACAGCAGCGGCGCCACCATCAGCGAACCCGCGGCCGCGCCGGCGGTGCCCACCGCCACGCGCACGTCGGCCAGCAAGAGCCGCAAGGGGGCCAAGGGCAAGAGCACGGCGTCGAAGTCCGGCAAGGCCTCGGCATCGAAGTCGGTAAAGTCGAGCTCGGCCAAGTCGACGTC
Organism: Cupriavidus taiwanensis; assembly: GCF_900250075.1. Lineage (NCBI taxonomy): Bacteria > Pseudomonadati > Pseudomonadota > Betaproteobacteria > Burkholderiales > Burkholderiaceae > Cupriavidus > Cupriavidus taiwanensis. Next base: position 1,419,178 of record NZ_LT977070.1, on the reverse strand, counting down.
GGCCAAGGCGACCAGCAAGAGCAAGAAGAAGCAGTAGGCCCTCCGTTCGAGCGCTTGTGTTCTCGCCTCTTCCGCTTGCGGGAGAGGCGAGAAAACCACCAGCGTGCCGATGCCCCGGCTCAGCCCAGATAATCCAATATCGCCTGCAGCATCGCCGTTCCCAGCAGCGCGCTGCGCGCCCCGTTCCAGCCGACCGCCGGATCCGGCAGGTCGGCGTTGTCCTTGAACGGCATCTCCAGCGTCAGCGCCAGGCAGCCGAAGGTATGGCCGATGTACTTGGACGCCAGCTTGAGCGCGTCGGCGTTGTACTTGCTGGCGGCGTAGCCGTGCACGTCCTGGAAGTCCGGCGAGGCCCGCTTGAAGGCCTCGATAAAGCGCTGCTGCTCGCGTCGGCGCGCTTCGGTAAAGCCCGGCAGCATCTCGCTGCCGGCGACGAAGTTGTACGGCAGGCCCTCGTCGCCATGGATATCGAAGAACATGTCGCAGCCGCTGGCTTCGATCGCGCGGCGCACGTGATAGACCTCGGGGCTGGTCTCCGGGCTCGGCGCCATCCATTCGCGGTTCAGGTTGGCACCCGCGGCGTTGGTGCGCAGGTTGCCGCGTGCCGAGCCGTCGGGATTCATGTTCGGCACGATATGGAACACCGCGCGCTCGAGCAGCTTGCGCGCGACCGGGTCGCCCGCCCACACGCCGGTGCCGGTCAGCCGCTGCAGCACGCCCTCGACGAACCACTCGGCCATGCTCTCGCCCGGGTGCTGGCGCGCGATCATCCAGATGGTGGACTTGCCCGGTCCCGGCTCGCCGATGGTGACGCGCGTCATGTCGCGCCCGTCGACGGTGCTGCCCAGGTGCGACAGCCGCGCCAGGGGCGAGCGCTGGCAGCTCGCCAGCAGCGACAGGTGGCGCTCGTCCGGATAAGGCTCGAAATACGCGAACCAGATGCTGTCGTGCTCGGGCGTGACTTCCACCGTCATCACCTGACCGTCGAAACGCGTCGGCACGCGGAACCAGTTGGCGCGGTCGTACGACGCCACCGCGCGGTAGTCGCGCCAGCCGTCCGGATAGGTGCAGTCGCCCGCGTTCAGGAAATGCATGCGGCAGGCCTGCCCGGCCGCGCCCTGCAGCCGGAAATGGAACCACTGGCGGAAGTCGGCGTGCGAGTCGGCACGGATGCGCAGGCGGATATCGTCGGCGCGGTCGAGCGCCTCGACCTCGATGGCACCGGAATCGAAATGCGAAGAGATATGCAGCATGGCTGGCGGTCTCGTGGCGATGGGTTCAGGACGCGTGGTCAGTCTTCGAGGCGACGGCGGAACACCCAGCGGGTCGCGTCCGAGGCCGTCTGGTCGAAGGCATAGCCGTCTTCGGCGAAGCGCTTGAGCTTCTCCGGCTCGGTCACGCGGTGCGTCACGGCGTAGCGCGCCATGGTGCCGCGCGCGCGCTTGGCGTGGAACGAAATGATCTTGTAGCGGCCGCCCTTCCAGTCCTCGAACACCGGCGTGACGATGCGCGCCTGCAGCACCTTGGGCCGCACCACCTTGAAATACTCTTCCGAGGCCAGGTTGACCAGCACCGGCGCGCCCTCCTGCTTGAGCTGCGCCATGTCGGCGTTAAGCAGCTGCGTGACGTCGTCGCCCCAGAACGCGTACAGGTCCTTGCCGGCGGCATTGTCCAGGCGCGTGCCCATTTCGAGCCGGTACGGCTGCATCCAGTCCAGCGGGCGCAGCACGCCGTACAGACCGGACAGGATGCGCAGGTGTTTCTGCGCAAAGCCAAGCTCGTCGGCCGACAGCGATTTCGCGTCGAGGCCGTCGTAGACATCGCCGTTGAAGGCCAGCACCGCCTGCTTGCTGTTGGCCGCGGTGAAGGTCGGCGACCAGTCGGCGTAGCGCGTCACGTTGAGCACCGCGAGCTTGTCCGAGATGTCCATCAGCGCGCCCACGTCCTGCGGCGCCAGCCGGCGCAGGCGTTCGATCAGCGCGGCGGAACGGTCGATGAAGCGCGGCAGCGTGTGGGTCTTGATGCGGGCGGGAGTCTCGTAGTCCAGCGACTTGGCGGGAGACAAAACGATGAGCATGGCAAAATCGCGGCAGTAGCCAAGGACAAACAAGCCCAGATTGTAGCGAATGCGCCTCGACACCACCGCAACCACCCCGCCCGCCGGCACTGCCGGGGACGCCGGCCGCCCCGCCGGCATCACATCCGCGCCGCGCGTGGTGCTGGATTCCAATATCTGGGTGGACCTGCTGGTCTTCCAGGACCCGCATGTCGAGCCGATCCGCGCCGCGCTGGAAGCCGGCACCATCGCCCCGGTGATCCGAGCCGACTGCCGCGAGGAGCTGCGCCGGGTGCTGGCCTATCCGCAATTTGCCCGTTTTGAAATCGATATCGGCGCCGCGCTCGCCACCGTCGACCGCCTCGCCAGCCTGGAGGCGCTGCCGCCCCAGGCCGACTGCGACGCGCTGCGCCTGCCGCGCTGCAAGGACACCGACGACCAGAAGTTCGTCGAGCTGGCCCACTTTGCCGGCGCCGCCTGCCTGGTGTCGAAGGACAAGGCCGTGCTCAAGCTGCGCAGCCGCCTGCGCCGCAGCAGCGGCGTGGAAGTGATGACGCCGCCGGCATTCGGCGCCTGGCTGGCCGCGCTGGGCCCGGCCACGGCGGCCGATCCGCTTTAGAATGGCGGCTCGCGCCGCCGCCGTGCCGCACGTGCCCGCGCGCCTCCCGTTCCCATCGCATCGACACCCTGCCCTATGTCCGCAGACACCACGTTCGCCCCACTGACGCCGCCGCCGTCGCGCCTGCCCAACGTCGGCACCACCATCTTCACCGTGATGTCGGCGCTCGCCGCCGAAAAGAACGCGGTCAACCTGGGCCAGGGCTTCCCCGACTTCGACTGCGACCCGAGCATCGTCGATGCCGTGGCCGGTGCCATGCGCGCCGGCCATAACCAGTACCCGCCGATGGCGGGCGTGCCGCGCCTGCGCCAGGCCATCGCCGCCAAGATCGCCAGCCTGTATGGCCACCAGTACAGCTGGGACAGCGAGATCACGGTCACCGCGGGCGCCACGCAAGGCATCCTGACCGCGATCCTGTGCGCGGTGCATCCGGGCGACGAGGTGATCGTGCTGGAGCCGTGCTACGACAGCTACCTGCCGGCGATCGAACTGGCCGGCGCCACCGCGGTGCCGGTCGCGCTGGAAGCTCCCGCGTTCCGCGTGCCCTTCGACAAGCTCGCCGCCGCGATCACGCCGCGCACGCGCATGATCCTCATCAACACGCCGCACAACCCCACCGGCACGATCTGGCGCGCGGGCGACATGGACCAGCTGGCGCAGATCCTGGCCGGCACCGACATCCTGCTGCTGTCGGACGAGGTCTACGAACACATGGTTTACGATGGCCAGCAGCATGAATCGGTGTCGCGCCATCCCGAACTGGCGCGCCGCAGCTTCGTCATCTCCAGCTTCGGCAAGACCTATCACGTGACCGGCTGGAAGGTCGGTTACGTGGCGGCACCGGCCGCACTGATGGCGGAGTTCCGCAAGGTGCACCAGTTCAACGTGTTCACGGTGAACACGCCGGTGCAGCACGGCCTCGCCGGCTACATGGCCGATGCCGCGCCTTACCTGCAGCTGTCGGCGTTCTACCAGGCCAAGCGCGATTTTTTCCGCGCGGGTCTGGCGGGCTCGCGCTTCAAGCTGCTGCCGTCGGACGGCACGTATTTCCAGTGCGTCGACTATTCCGCCATCTCGGACCTGAGCGAGGCCGACTTCGCCATGTGGCTGACGCGCGAGATCGGCGTGGCCGCGATTCCGGTCTCTGCCTTCTATTCGCAGCCGCGCGAATCGGGCGTGGTGCGCTTCTGCTTCGCGAAGAAGGAAGAGACGCTGGCGCTGGCGCTGGAGCGGCTGGGGAAGCTTTGAAGTGAGTCGAAAACGCCCGCGGATCGCGGGCGTATTTGCATCTGAGAGCGGTGTTTCTCGCCTTTCCCGCAAGCGGGCGAGGGAGTACACAAGCGGCAAGCCGAACCCCTTACTTCCTCCGGCTCAACATCAGCTCGGTATTCGCCTTGCGGTCCGCATTGACCTTCTGCACCGACTCGCGCTGTGACAGCGTCTTCAGGTAGTCCTTGACCGGCAGTTCCGCCAGCATGTCGGTGCCGTAGATGATCTTGGTGCATGACGACACCAGCGGCAGGTGCACCGCGGCGGCGCAATCGGCCAGCGTGAAGCGGTCGCCGGCGATGTACGGCGAAAACTTCGCCAGGCTGGCGAAGGCGGGGATATAGCGGCTCAGCAGCTTGTGCTGGCGCTCCTTGACACCGTCGCTGACCTTGCCGCCGAAGAAGGCCTCCGGGTACAGCTCGCGCGCGGTCAGCTCCAGGTAGAGCTCCAGGAACACGATGATCTCGCGCACCTTGGCGGCCTGGTACGGGTCGGCCGGCAGCAGCGGCGTCTGCGGATACGCCGCTTCGACGTATTCGGCGATGGCCTCGGACTCGCACAGCGGGCCGGATTCGGTGATGATGTAGGGCACCTTGCCCGCCGGCGAGGCCGCCGGGTCGGTCTCGCCGATCCAGGCCAGCACCTCTTCGAACGGCACGTTCTTTTCCAGCAGCGCCAGCTTCACTTTGTTGTAGTAGTTGCTGGCGGCAAATCCGCAGAGCTTCAGCATGTCGTCTGTCTCCGTTATGGGATGGGTTCCCGCATCGAATCGCGCGGAACGGGGGATTGTGGACCATCCGGCGTCTGCAGTGAACCGGCTGGCCGATCAGCGCACGCGGCCTGCCCCGCCGGTCTGTCGCGGAAGGTGCAAAAAACGTACGATCGTGCTAATTTAACCACAACTTTTGGGACGAATGATGAGCACTTTCACCATCGATACGCTGGGTATCGTCGGCACCGGCGCCATGGGCCGGGGCATCGCGCAGATCGCCGCGCAGGCAGGCCTGACCGTCAACCTGTACGACGCCAACCCGCAGGCGGTGGAAGCCGCGCGCAAGTACCTGCAGGACACGCTGGCCAAGCTCGCCGACAAGGGCAAGCTCAGCGCCGCCGACGCCGAGGCCGCGCTGGCCCGCGTCAAGCCCTGCGGCGCCCTGGAAGACCTGGCCGGCTGCGACATGGTGCTCGAAGCCATCGTCGAGAAGCTGGAGGTCAAGCGTGACCTGGTGGCCAAACTCGAAGCCATCCTGCGCGAAGACGCCATCATCGCGTCGAACACCTCGTCGCTGTCGATCACCGCGATCGCGGTCGGTTCGAAGCACCCCGGCCGCATCGCCGGCTATCACTTCTTCAACCCGGTGCCGCTGATGAAGGTGGTCGAGGTCATCGACGGCCTGTCCGGCAACCCCGCGGTGGGCGACGCGCTGATGGCGCTGTCGCGCCGCATGGGCCATACGCCGGTGCGCTGCAAGGACATGCCGGGCTTTATCGTCAACCATGCCGGCCGCGGCATGAATATCGAAGGCCTGAAGGCGGCGCAGGAAGGCGTGGCCGGATTCGCCGACATCGACAACATCATGCGCGAGCAGGCCGGCTTCCGCATGGGGCCGTTCGAGCTGATGGACCTGACCGGGCTGGACGTGTCGCACCCGGTGATGGAATCGATCTACAACCAGTTCTACCAGGAGCCGCGCTACCGTCCGTCGCCGATCACCGCGATCCGCGCGGTCGGCGGGCTGATCGGGCGCAAGGCCGGCGCCGGCTTCTACGCCTACGCCGATGGCCAGAAGCAGGTGCCGGCCGCCGCCGCGGCGCCAGGCGCGCGCCCGTCGAGCGTGTGGGTCAGCCACGCCAGCGAGCGCGGCCACGCCATGGTCACCAAGCTGCTGGGCACGCTCGGCGTGACCCCGGAAGGCGGCAACCAGCCCTCGGCCGACGCGCTGATCATCGTCACGCCGCTGGGCCTGGACGCCACCACCAGCGCGCTGCAGCAAGGCCTGGACCCGGCCCGCACCGTGGCCATCGACACGCTGCTGCCGTTCGAGGCCACTAAACGCCGCACGCTGATGACCACGCCGGCCACCAGCGCCGCCGCGCGCGACGCCGCGCACGGCCTGTTCGCCAGCGACGGCGTGCCGGTCACGGTGATCCGCGACTCCGCCGGCTTCGTTGCCCAGCGCGTGCTCTGCTGCATCATCAATATCGCCAGCGACATCGCGCAGCAGCGCATCGCCACGCCGGCCGACATCGACCTGGCCGTGAACCTGGGCCTGGGTTACCCGAAGGGCCCGCTGGCGCTCGGCGACGCGGTCGGTCCGCAACTGGTGCTGGAAACGCTGCGCAACATGGAAGCGCTGACCGGCGACATGCGCTATCGCCCGAGCCCGTGGCTGTGGCGCCGTGCCGGCCTGGGCCTGTCGCTGCTGGCCGAAGAGCAGTAACCGGCCCGTCGTCCGCCTCCGCCCTCACCGAGCCCCCCGCCCATGCCCGCACAGCTGCTTTCCCACCGCGTCGATTCGACGCTGGTGCTGACCATCTCGAACCCGGAGGCGCGCAATGCGCTGCACCCGGACATCTACGCGGCCTCGCAACAGGCGCTGGAACAGGCCGCGGCGGATGACTCGCTGCGCGCGGTCATCATCACCGGCGCCGACGGCATCTTCTGCGCCGGCGGCAACCTGAACCGGCTGCTGGGCAACCGCAGCCAGCCGCCCGAGGTGCAGGCCGCCAGCATCGCGCTGCTGAACGGCTGGATCGAGTCGCTGCACGCCTTTCCCAAGCCGATCATCGCGGCGGTGGAAGGCGCTGCCGCCGGCGCGGGCTTCTCGGTGGTGCTGGCTTGCGACTTCGTGGTGGCGGCGCGCGATGCCAAGTTCGTGATGGCCTACGTCTCGGTGGGCCTGACGCCGGACGGCGGCGGCTCGTACGAGATCGCACGCGCACTGCCGCGGCCACTGGCCAGCGAGCTGATGATGGAAGGCAAGCCGGTCGACGCCGCCCGGCTGGCGCAGTTCGGGCTGGTCAACCGCGTCACCGAGCCGGGCCAGGCGCTGGACGAAGCGCTGCGCCTGGCATCGGGCCTGGCGCGGCAGTCGCCGCATGCGGTGGGCCGCATCAAGGCGCTGATCAACCATGCCGCCACCGCGTCGCGCGCCGAGCATCTGCTGGCCGAGCGCGACAGCTTCGTGGCCGCGCTGCACCACCCCGACGGCGGCGAAGGCATCAGCGCCTTCCTGGAGAAGCGCAAGCCGCAATACCGCTGATCCGCGCGGGCGGATCATCCACACGGCGAGCCCGCGCAGACGGGCATGCCGGCACAATGCAAGGAGACCACGCATGGAATTGCCGCCGTCCTCGCGTCGCCGCATCTACCTGATGCGGCATGGTGCCGTGTCTTACTTCGACGACGCCGGCCGCCGCACCGCCCTGCCCGAGCTGGTGCCGCTGAACGAAACCGGCCGCATGCAGGCCACCGCCGCCGGCCGCGCCTTTGCGGCGGAGCAGATCCGCTTCGACCGCGTCATCGTCAGCGGCCTGCCGCGCACGGTCGAGACCGCACAGCGCGTGCTGGCCGAGCTGCCGGAGATGGACGGCATCGCCCCCGAAGTCTGGCCGGAACTGCAGGAAATCCGCGGTGGCGACCTGGCCGCGATCGCCAGCGAGGACCTGCGCGATGCCTTCGTCGGCGCCTTCGAAGGCGAGGTGCCGGAACACAAGCGCTTTCTCAACGGCGAGACCATCGGTGCCTTCCTGGACCGCGTGCTGCCCGCGCTGGCGCGACTGCGCGACGACCCCGACTGGGATACCGTGCTGATGGTGCTGCATGGCGGCACCAACCGCGCCATCCTGTCGCAGGCCATCACCTGCGGGCGGCGCGTGTTCTTCGGCTCGCTGCTGCAGACCGCCGGCTGCATCAATGTGCTCGACATGGGCGACGGCCCGCTCGACTGGGTGGTGCGCATGACCAACTATTCGCCGCCCACGCCCGTGCACAGCGGCTCGCGCCACACCACCATGGAAGTGCTGCTGCACCAGTATTTGCGCGGACGCCAGCCGCCCGGCTGAGCTTCCCCGCCCCCGAATTTCCTCATCGAACCCGAACAGAAAACACCCAACGGAGACAGCATGACCAGCAACGTATCGCACTTCGAAGGCACGCGCCCGGTGGCCGAGCAGCAGCGTTTCGACACCGCCGCGCTGGAAGCCTGGATGCGCCAGCACGTGGAGGGCTTTGCCGGCCCGCTGACCGTGGAGCAGTTCAAGGGCGGCCAGTCCAACCCGACCTTCAAGCTGGTGACGCCGGGGCAGACCTACGTGATGCGCGCCAAGCCCGGCCCCAAGAGCAAGCTGCTGCCGTCGGCGCACGCGATCGAACGCGAGTACCGCGTGATGGCCGCGCTGGCCGGCACCGATGTGCCGGTGGCGCGCATGTATGCGCTGTGCGAGGACGAATCCGTGATCGGGCGCGCCTTCTACATCATGGAATTCGTCGCCGGACGCGTGCTGTGGGACCAGTCGCTGCCGGGCATGGGCACGGCCGAGCGCAGCGCCATCTACGACGAGATGAACCGCGTCATCGCCGCGCTGCACTCGGTCGACTACAACGCCATCGGCCTGGGCGACTACGGCAAGCCCGGCAACTACTTCCAGCGCCAGATCGAGCGCTGGACCAAGCAGTACAAGCTGTCCGAGACCGAATCGATTCCGGCCATGGACGCGCTGATGGACTGGCTGCCGCAGCATATCCCGCAGGAAGACGCCGACCTGACCTCGATCGTGCATGGCGACTACCGCCTCGACAACCTGATGTTCCACCCGACCGAGCCGCGCGTGCTGGCGGTGCTGGACTGGGAATTGTCCACGCTGGGCCACCCGATGGCCGACTTCAGCTACCACTGCATGAGCTGGCATATCGCCCCGGGCCAGTTCCGCGGCATCGCCGGCCTCGACTTCGCCGCGCTCGGCATCCCCGACGAAGCCAGCTACCGCCGCCTGTACGAGCAGCGCACCGGCCGTCCCATCACCGGCGACTGGAACTTCTACCTGGCCTTCAGCATGTTCCGCATCGCCGGCATCCTGCAGGGCATCATGAAGCGCGTGGTCGACGGCACCGCCTCGTCGGCACAGGCCACCGACGCCGGCAAGCGCGCGCGGCCGATGGCCGAGATGGGGTGGGAGTATGCGAAGAAGGCGAAGGGCTGAGGGCTGAGGGCTGAGGGCTGAGCCGAATAGAGTAAGGCCTTGCCGATGATTTGCCCCCCTCTCCCGCTTGCGCGAGAGGGGCTGGGGGAGAGGGCAGGCACTGGCATACCGGCACGTCTCACTTCGTCGCTACTCCCGCCCTCTCCCCAACCCTCTTCCGCAAGCGGGAGAGGGAGTACACAGTCGGCATCTGGCAGACTGTGCAGCACGTAGCACGCCGCCAGTCTCAATCCCCCAACGCCACCCCCTCACGCCGCGGATCCGCCCCGCCTGCCCACACCGTCTTCCCATCCGGCTCCTGGCGGCGCACGATCGCCTGCGTGCCGCTGGTCATTTCGATCTGCGTCACCTGGTGGCCGCGCGCCTGCAGTGCCTGCACCAGCCCCGGCGACACCAGACCTTGCTCCACTTCGGTCGGGCCGTTGCGGCTGCCGAAGTTGCCCATGCCGATCGCCGCCTGCGGGTCCAGGTTCCAGTCGAGCATGCCGACCAGGGCCTTGGATACGTACTCGATGATCTGCGAGCCGCCCGGCGAACCGACCGTTGCCACCAGCTGGCCGCTCTGGCGGTCGAACACCAGCGTCGGCGCCATCGACGAGCGCGGGCGCTTGCCCGGCTGCACGCGGTTGGCCACCGGCTTGCCGTTTTCGCTGGGCACGAAGGAGAAGTCGGTGAGCTGGTTATTGAGCATGAAGCCGCGCACCATCAGATGCGAGCCGAAGTACGACTCGATCGTGGTGGTCATCGAGATGGCGCCGCCGCGGTCGTCGACCGCGACGATCTGCGAGGTCGAAACGCGCGGCGGCGAGCGGTCCGGCGCGTAGGCCAGCGTGGCGCCCGGCGGCGTGCCCGGCTGGGCCTTGCCCATGCTCTGCTCGCCGATCAGATCGGCGCGCGCGGCAAGGTAGGAAGGGTTGACCATGCCGCTCACGTCGACCGGCACGAAATCCGCATCGGCGACGTACAGGCCGCGGTCGGCATAAGCCAGGCGGTCGGCCTCGGCAATCGCATGGACGGCATCGGGATGGGCTTCCAGCTGCGCCGGCGTGTTCACGGCCTGCGGCTTTAGCGACGCCAGCGCGTATTTGGGATTCTTGGTTTCCAGCGCCTGCAGCGTGCCGAGGATCTGCGCGATGGCGATGCCGCCCGACGACGGCGGCGGCATGCCGCAGACCTTATAGCGCTTGTAGTCGGTGCATACCGGCACGCGCTGCTTGGCGCGGTAGCTGCCCAGGTCGGCCAGCGACAGCGAGCCGGCATTGCTGCCGTTGTTGACCTTGGCGACGATGTCGCGCGCGATCGGGCCGCCGTAGAGCACGCCCGCGCCGCGCCGGGCTATGTCGCGCAGCGTCTGCGCCAGCTTCGGGTTCTTCAGCACCGTGCCGGCCGGCTTGGGCTTGCCCTGGGCATCGAGGAAATAGGCGGCCATCTCCGGCGAACCGGCCAGGAACTTGTCCGCCGCGACCTGCGTGTAGAGCCGCTGCGAGATCGGGAAGCCCTTCTCCGCCAGCTCGATGGCGGGCTGGAACAGCCTGGCCCAGGGCAGGCGGCCGTGCTTGCGGTGGACCATCTCCAGCGCGCGCATCACGCCGGGCGTGCCGACCGAGCGCCCGCCGATCTGGGCCTCGCTGAACGACATGGGCTTGCCGTCCGGGCGCATGAACAGGTTTTCGGTGGCGCCGGCGGGAGCGGTCTCGCGGCCGTCGAAGGCCTGCACGTTCTTGCCGTCCCAGTACATGATGAAGGCGCCGCCGCCGATGCCGGTGGCCTGCGGCTCGACCAGCGTCAGCACCGCCTGCATGGCAATGGCGGCATCGATGGCCGAGCCGCCCTGGCGCAGCATGGCGCGCCCGGCCTCGGTGGCGAGCGGATTGGCCGCGGCTGCCATATGGCGCTGCGCGTAGACGGTGGTCATGCCGGGGCGGTAGCCGGAGGCCACCTCCGGCGCAGGGGGCATCGCCGCCGGCGGAGTCGCCGCTGCCGGCGCAGTGGAGGCCGCCGGGGTGGCAGGGCCTTCGCCCGGGGTACCACAGGCACCGAGCAGCGCCGACAGGGCCAGCGCCAGCGCGCCGCGCCACGCCATCGAAGTGAGGTCTGGGTGAGCCATGCGATATCTCCGGCAGAAAGATCCAACGATTGTAGTGTCGATCGGAGCATCCCGCGAGGACGGAAGTCTGGCGCCAGACACATCCGCCCCCTGGCAGCGGGCACGAAAAAATATTTCGCCCGCCTCAACCCCACTCGTCCGCGTGGCCCGTTACATCGACAAGCCTTCACGCCAACGCCCTGCCCGCGGCCTTCCAGGAGAACAACATGCAACCACGCGCACCGGTCCTTCTTGCCAGCCTTCCTGCCGCCCTGGCGCTTGTGCTGGCCGCTTGCGGGGGCCCCTCGCGGCCGCTGCCAGAGCAGACTTCCCAGCCGGCGTCGCCGGCGATGGCCCCGGCGCCGCGCCCCGACCATGACCACGCCGCCAGGGCAGCCCAGTCCAAACCCATCGCGGAAATGCACAGCATCGAACCGCACGCCACGCTGGCAATGCCGCACCCTTACCCGTTGCCCGCACCCGCCCCGGAAGAGCGCGAACGCTACGGCGCCATCGACGAGAACGGCGTCCGGCTGGTGGCCCAGGCGCCGGTGTCCACTTTCAGCATCGATGTCGATACCGGCAGCTACAGCAACGTGCGGCGCCTGCTCAATGCCGGCCGCGTGCCGCCGGCCGATGCGGTGCGCGTGGAAGAACTGCTGAACTACTTCCCCTACGACTATGCCCAGCCCGCCGACGGCCGCCCGTTCGCCGTCCACACCGCGCTGGCGCCGGCACCCTGGCACCCGTCCAATGTGCTGCTGCGCATCGGCATCAAGGGCAAGGACGTGGCCAGCGGCGCGCTGCCCGCAGCCAACCTGGTGTTCCTGGTCGACGTGTCGGGCTCGATGAACTCGCCGGACAAGCTGCCGCTGCTGAAGTCCTCGCTCAAGCTGCTGGTGAACCAGTTGCGCGCGCAGGACCGCATCACGCTGGTCACCTACGCCGGCAGCACGCGCGTGGCGTTGCCGCCCACGCCGGGCAGCGACAAGGCCGCGATTGGCGCCGCCATCGACCAGCTGGTGGCGGGCGGCAGCACCGCCGGCGCCAGCGGCATTGCGCTGGCCTACCAGGCCGCGCAGCAAAGCTATATCGCCGGCGGCATCAACCGCGTGCTGCTGGCCACCGACGGCGACTTCAACGTGGGCGTGACCGACTTCCGCCAGCTCAAGAGCATGGTCGAGGACAAGCGCAAGTCGGGGGTGTCGCTGTCGACGCTGGGCTTCGGCACCGGCAACTACAACGAGCAGCTGATGGAGCAGCTGGCCGATGCCGGCGACGGCGCCTACTCCTACATCGACAACCTGATGGAGGGCAACAAGGTGCTGGTCAGCGAGATCAGCTCGACGCTGGCGACGATTGCGCGCGACGTGAAGATACAGGTCGAGTTCAACCCGGCCACGGTCACCGAGTACCGGCTGATCGGCTATGAGAACCGCATGCTGGCGCGAGAGGATTTCAACAACGACAAGGTCGACGCCGGCGATATCGGCGCGGGCCATACCGTGACCGCGCTGTACGAGCTGACGCTGGCGGGGCAGCCCGGGCTGGTCGACCCGCTGCGCTACCAGCGCGCGGCGCCGGCGCCGGCGTCGGGGCGCGCTGGCGAACTGGCGCATGTGCGGCTGCGCTACAAGCTGCCGGCGGCCAGCACCAGCCAGTCGCTCGATGTTACCGTGGCGCGGCAGGCGCTGCGCCCGCTGGCCCAGGGCGACGACGACTTCCGCTTCGCCGCGGCGGTGGCCGGCTTCGGCCAGGTGCTGCGCGGCGGCAGGTTCACCGGCGACTGGCGCTACGCCGACGCGCGCGCACTGGCGCAAGGCGCGCGCGGCGCCGACCGCTTCGGCTACCGCGGGGAATTCGTCAAGCTGGTGGACCTGGCGCAGAGCCTGGCCACGATCACGCCGGCTGCCTCCGGTGGCATCGACCCGGCCACGCGTGCGGCCCGTTGAGCCCCGCATAAGCCGCCACGCAGCGCAGGGCGGTGCGGATTGTCGCGCCGCCTGGCACTCTCCTATACTCGGGCGCATGCAGGCTTCCGACCCCGCTCCTTCCTCCGCCCCCGGTGCCGCACTGGCGGCAATGCCCGACCACGACCTGATGCTGCTGGTCGCGGGCGGCATCATCGAGCAGCCGGTCACCGAGCTGTTCCGCCGGCATAACGCCGGCCTCTACAACTACCTGGCCTGGCTGTGCCAGGGCAATACCGGCGAAGCCGAGGACCTCGCGCAGAAGACCTGGGTCAAGCTGATGACCCGCTGCGGCGACTACCAGCCGAGCGCGGCGTTCCGCACCTTCCTGTTCCAGATCGCGCGCAATGCCTGGCTCGACCAGTTGCGCAGCGCCGATGCGCGCCAGCGCGACGCGCTCGACGACCACCTGCCCGAACTGCCCGCCGACGACCTCTCGCCGGAAGCCGAACTGCAGCTGCGGCAGCATGCGCAGCACGTCCACCGCGCGCTGCTGCAGTTGCCGGTCACGCAGCGCGAAGTGGTGGTGCTGCGCTTCTTCAGCAATATGAGCGTCGAAGAGATTGCCGCGATGCTGGGCGAGAAGTTCGAGACCGTGAAGAGCCGGCTGCGCTATGCGTTCGCGCGCCTGCGCGCGGACCTGGCCGGCAGCGTGCCGGAGTCGGGGCCATGAGCGCGGGCAATGCCGCATCGCAGGCGGCCGAACGTTTCATCGCGGGCGAGGACCGGCTCGCGGCCCTGCTGAAAGCACTCCCGCCCTACCCGCCGCCGGCGGCACTGGAAGCCGCCGTGCTTGCTGCCGCGCGCGCCGCGCAGGAGCAAGCCGGGCGCCACCAGGCCGACGCCGCGGCACTGCCCTTTGCCGCGCCGCCGGCGCTGGCCGCGGCCGTGCTGGAAGAAGCCGCGCGCCTGCAGGCGGCCCAGTCGGCGCGGCGCGATGCGGTGCTGGCACGGGTGGCCGCCGGCGCCGCCGCGGAGGACGTGCTCGGCGCGCGCCTCGGTCCGGATGCGGCGGCGTGGCTGCGGGCACAGGCTGCGGATTCGACACGAAACGCCGCACGACCCGCCACGATGGAGCAGTCCACGCATGCCGCGCGCGCGCGCCGGTGGTGGCGTTCGCTCGGACTGGTCGCCAGCGTTGCGGCGGTGGCCGGGCTGACCACCAGCATCGTGCTGCGGCAGATCGACGATGGCGCGCTAATGCCGGCGGAGACGGCCGAGATGGCGGCGACCGAGATGGCCGCGCCCGCGCCAACGCCGGCAGCGACGGCTGCACCATCGCCGCCCTTGCCGGAAACCGCGGCAGCACCGCCCCCCAAACCCGCAGCCCCGGCCGCCAAGGCAGTTGCACCTGCTGCCCGCCCGGCACCCCGCGCAGCGCCTGACACGGAGGCCACCCGAAGCGTTCCGCGCGAACCCGCGCTGGATAGCGAGGCCCCGGCACAAGCGAACCCGCCTGCGCCGCCCGCGCCGGCGATCGCTGCCGCGCCGCAGGCATCCGCTGACGCAGCCATCGCGGAAGCCGCACCATCGGCGCCCGCGCCTGCCGCACCGTCCGCCTATGCGCGCAAGGCTGTCCCCGCGATGGCTTCGCGCGCACCGGCGGCTGCGTCCGCCCTGACCGTCTCGACCCAGGACGATCCCGCGGCCATCGCGGCGCGCCTGGGCACGGCAGCGCCGCTCAGGCTGTGGGCAGCCGAGCCCGACCATGTGGAGATCCGGGAATGGACGCAACGGCTGTGGCAGGCGATGCCGGCGGGACAGCGCCCGGCCGTGCCGGTTGCGGTGCAGGCCGACCCCGCGCTGGCGGCAGGCCAGGTGCGGATCGAGCTGCGTGGAGAGTTTCCGCCCGGCGCGCCGCAATGAGCGCGCCGCGGCGTGGGGGTCAGCGCGTGGTGAATGACCAGCTCAGGTCCACCGGCTGCGCGCCGAGCCGGCCCGTGACGCGCACGGTATAGCGCTGCTGGCTGGCCAGCGGCGCCATCGGCGTGCACACCGCCAGGCCGCGCGCGGCGCTGCTCAGGCCAGAGGAACGGCTGTCGACCTTGACGCAGTCGACGTTGCTGCCTTGCGCATCGGTGATGACGAAGTTGTCGGCATCGAACTGCAGCGAGGTATTGATCGCCTGCAGCGACACCGGGTAGCCCATGGTGCGGTTTTCATAGCCCGGTGCCGGATTGGGGCTTTCGGTGTTGACCCAGTTGGCCGGCACGTCGTTCTGGCCATCGAACGGATAGGCCACCATCTGGCTGTCGCTGCCGCCCTTGACCCGGTCGGCGAGGTCTACGGTCTGGTAGTAGCTGGCCGAGGTGCCGCTGCCGTTGGCGCCCACGCGCTCGGCAAAGCCGCTGCCGGCCGAGCCATAGCTGCCCAGCAGCGCGGCGCGGTGGAACGGCGCGTCGACCAGGTCCGACACCAGTGCGTCCTTGGGCGACATCGACAGCTGCGCATTGGCCACCGAGGTCCAGCGGTTGGCGCCGGCCACCACTTCGGCGGTGGCATCGGTCGGATACGCGGCCTGGATGCGCTCGTGGGCGGTGGCCCCGGTGTAGCCCGGATTGCCGCTGCTTTCGTCGTGCGTCAGCGTGGCGTTGGCCAGCATGTAGTCCGTATGCGCCTGCGCGGCGGCATTGAGCGGATCGCGCGCGGCCAGCGGCGGCAGGCCCACCTGCTCGCGGCGATAGTTGGCGTAGCACAGCCCGGCGGTGCGCGGCTCTTCGAGCACGCGGTAGTTGCTGACCGCGCTGCCGCGCGCCGGCAGCAGCGAGATGCCGCTGCCCGGTGCGGCGGCGGGGGCGGAACCGCTGACGGTGTAGCAGGCCCCGGCCGTGGTAGTGGTAGAACCAGTCGGGGAGGTCGGCGACGGCGACGTGGCTGCGCTCTGGCCGCCAGCGGGCGCGCTGGCCTGCGCGCCGGCCGGGGTAGATCCGCCAGGCGCGGCACTGGCTGTGGTGCCACCGTCGCCGCCATCGCCGCCGCATGCGGCCAGCGCCAGCGCTGCGGCGGTACAGAGCGTAGTCAGGACCAGCGTGGTGTGCCGCGCGCGGCGCGCGGGCATGGAAGGGCAATCGGCAGGCAAGCGTTTCCCAATCATCGGTCTGAGTCGTCGTGGTGGAGTTCGGCGAATTGGTCTGCCCGGGGGACCCGCGAGCGCGGACAGCCGGCGTGACAACCATCGCGGGCGCCGGGTAGCACTGGCGTGCGATGGCTCTGCCGGGGGCAGAAAGACCGGACGATGGTATGGGCCGAGACCGCGAGGGTCTAGCGCGCGAACAATTGCTTACGTGTGACCCGCGCGCGCCGCACCTAACCTGAATTTCAGGCAGCTGCGGTCCCGTCGGGCGCGGGTCCGCCCGCTGCAGCCACGTCCGCCATGCCGCTGCCGAGCGAGGCCATCACCGCCATCAGCTGCTCGCGCAGCCAGCGGTTGGCGCCGTCGTTCTCGCCGCCCGCGTGCCAGTACAGGTGCAGCTCCAGCGACGGCACCTTGAACGGCAGCGACAGCAGCCGGTTGGCATAGGGCTCGTTGGCGATGCGGGCATAGCGCAACGGCAGCGTGGCGAGCAGGTCGGTGCAGCTGACCACGCGGCACGCCGCGGCGTAGTGCTGGCAGCGCAGCCGCACGCGCCGCGTCAGGCCCATGCGATGCAAGGCCTGGTCCTCCAGGCCGGCGCCGCGGCGGCGCGACGACACATGGACGTGCTCGGCCGCGAGGTAGCGCTCCAGCGTCAGTTCCTTCCTCACCAGCGGATGATCGCGCCGTGCCAGCACCACCATCGGGTCGGCCATGAACGGCGCATGGTGGATCGCCGGCGACACCGGCAGCAGGATGTCGAGCGCGGCGTCGAGCGTGCCGGCCAGCAGTTCCGATTCCATCTCGCGGCGGTCGAAGCGGATTGCGGCAATTTCCACCTGCGGCGCCACCGCGGTGACGCGGCTCATCAGCGGCGGCAGCAGCGTCGACTCGAGCGCGTCGCGCATGCCGATGGTGAAGCGGCGCACGGTGTTGGTGGGATCGAAGTGCGGCGTGTCCTGCAGCGTGCGCGCGAACGATTGCAGCGCGCTGCGCACCTCGGCCGCCAGCGAGCGGGCCAGCGGCGTGGGCGCCATGCCCTGCCCGCGCCGCTCGAACAGCGGATCGTCGAACAGCGTGCGCAGCCGCCCCAGCGCGTGGCTGACCGCCGGCTGCGTCAGGTTGAGCTGGCGCGCGGCCGCGGTGATGCTGCCTTCGCTGTAGATGGCGTCGAACACGACGAAGAGGTTGAGGTCGATGCGGGAGAGCTGCATGCTGGTGATTCTGGCACGGAATGCAGGGAATTGATACTGGCAAATCCAGAAAATTCATTTTTCTAATTACCGGCTTTCAGATAGAGTGCATTGCATCGGCAAGGTTTATTGCCCGAAGACCCAGCCAACCGGCGCCGGCGGCCGCCCGCGCCCACCGATCCCGTAGCGAGGAGACCACATGGATTTCGAGTACAGCCCGAAGGTCAAGGAGATGCAGGCCAAGCTGCTGGCCTTCTTCGACCAGCACATCTATCCGAACGAAAAGCGCTTCGCCGAGGAGATCGACGCCAACCGCCGCGCCGGCAACGCCTGGATCCCAACCAAGGTGATCGAGGAACTGAAGCCGCTGGCGCGCGAGGCCGGCCTGTGGAACCTGTTCCTGCCGCGTTCGCCGCGCGCCCCGCAAGGCCTGTCGAACCTGGAATACGCCACGCTGTGCGAGATCATGGGCCGGGTGCCCTGGTCGGCCGAGGTGTTCAACTGCGCCGCGCCCGACACCGGCAACATGGAGACGCTGGAGCGCTATGCCTCCGAGGAACTGAAGGACAAGTGGCTGGAGCCGCTGCTGGCCGGCGAGATCCGCTCGGCCTTCCTGATGACCGAGCCGGCGGTGGCCTCGTCGGACGCGACCAATATCGAATGCCGCATCGAGCGCGATGGCGACCACTACGTGATCAACGGCACCAAGTGGTGGTCGTCGGGCGCCGGCGACCCGCGCTGCAAGGTCTATATCGTGATGGGCAAGACCGATCCCGAGGCCGGCCGCCATGAGCAGCAGTCGATGGTCGTGGTGCCGGCCGATACCCCGGGCATCACCATCAAGCGCTTCCTGCCGGTATTCGGCTACGATGACGCGCCGCACGGCCACATGGAGATCGAGCTGAAGAACGTGCGCGTGCCGGTCTCGAACATCCTGCTGGGAGAAGGCCGCGGCTTCGAGATCGCGCAGGGCCGCCTCGGCCCGGGGCGCATCCACCACTGCATGCGCAGCATCGGCGTGGCCGAGCGCGCGCTGGAACTGCTGTGCAAGCGCGCGCTGTCGCGGGTGGCGTTCGGCAAGCCGGTGTCGGCCCAGGGCGTGACCCAGGAGCGCATCGCCGAGGCCCGCTGCGAGATCGAGATGGCGCGCCTGCTGACGCTCAAGGCCGCGTACATGATGGACACGGTCGGCAACAAGGTGGCCAAGGCCGAGATCGCCATGATCAAGGTGGTGGCCCCCAACGTCGCGCTGAAGGTCATCGACTGGGCCATCCAGGTCCACGGCGCCGCCGGCGTTTCCAGCGACTTCCCGCTGGCCAACTGGTGGGCGCACCAGCGTACGCTGCGCCTGGCCGACGGTCCGGACGAGGTGCACCGCAACGCCATCGCCAAGCTGGAACTGGCCAAGCACATGAACGTCAACCCGGACACCATCAAGATGCCGGTGGCGCGCGGTTTCTGAGCGCCCCGGAGCACCCGGAAGCGCCGGCGGGGGCCCGCCCCTGCCGGCATTGTGGAAAACGCGCAGCCGGCCTGCGCGTTTTTTTCTTCTGTGCTTAAATCGCGCGGTTCGCCACGTCGGTGGTCGATGTGGCCGTTCCCATGAAAGCAGCCAGGAGATCCCTGCAATGATCGACGTCTACACCTGGGCCACGCCCAATGGCCACAAAGTCCACATCATGCTGGAGGAGTGCGGACTGGAGTACCGGGTCCATCCGATCAACATCGGCGCCGGCGACCAGTTCGGCGAAGACTTCCTGAAGATCAGCCCCAACAACAAGATTCCCGCCATCGTCGACCCGGACGGTCCCGACGGCAAGCCGATCTCGCTGTTCGAATCGGGCGCCATCCTGCTCTACCTGGCCGGCAAGACTGGCAAGTTCCTGCCCGAGGACGTGCGCGGCAAGTACGAGACGCTGCAGTGGCTGATGTTCCAGATGGGCGGCGTGGGCCCGATGCTGGGCCAGGCGCACCACTTCCGCATCTATGCGCCCGAGCAGATCGAGTACGCGGTCAACCGCTACACCAATGAGGCGAAGCGCCTGTACGGCGTGATCGACACGCAGTTGTCGAAACACGAATGGCTGGCCGGCGACCAGTACACCATCGCCGACATCGCCACCTTCCCGTGGCTGCGCAGCTGGCAGAACCAGGGCGTGGAGCTGGACGACTACCCGCACCTGAAGCGCTGGTTCAACCAGATCGCCGAGCGTCCGGCGGTCAAGCGCGGCGTCGAGGTGCTGGCCAGCGCGCGCAAGGCGCTGCAGGACGACAAGGCGCGCGAAGTGCTGTTCGGCGCCACGCAGTACAAGCGCCACTGAAAGGCAAGCGGCGGCCACCGCGGCCGCCGCGCTCATCAGGCCAGCGCCAGCGCCGCGCGCGCCACGGCGTGGCCATCCGCGCGCCGGCCGCCGCGGGCGTCCACCCCATCATGCGGCGCAGCGCCAGCGCCGAAGCAGCACAGCAGGCCAGTGCCCGGCACCAGCACGTCGAGCCGGCATGACTCGTGCGCGTCCGGCGCGTAGAGCGCGCCGGGCTGCAGGAAGGCCATGTCACCGCCGCTGCGCACCAGCGCGCCATGCCAGTGCAGGGCGAGCGCGCCCCGGTAGCACAGCGCCCAGCGCAGGCCGCGCGCCTGCAGGTGCCGGCCCCAGTCATCCACCGAGCCATCCAGCTGCACAAACTCCGGGCGCATGCCCTGCTGCGCCTGCCAGTCATCCGCTTCCAACACATCCGCCAGCGCATGCGGCGCGGCCACGCCATCGGCATCGGCCCCGGCACCGACGGGCGCAATGGCGCCCAGCCCGCACTGCCATGCGCCCGCGGGCATCGCCACGGGGCGCGAGGCCTCGACCGGGGCTTGCGGCACCGCGCGCACAAGGATGGTGTCGGCGACCGCCTGCACCTGCATCGGCACACGGTGCGCGGGCGCGAACAGTTCGCCGCCGCCCACCAGCAAGCTGCCGCGGCCGGGCGAAGACAGCCGCAGGCCACCGCGCAGGCAACCCCACCATTCATGGCAATCCGCTGAAAATTCGGGCTGGCGCTCGCCGGCGCAGAGGAAGATGTAGTCGCAGGTGCAGCCGAGACCGGCAGCGGCGGCAAGCAGGCGAGGCTGGAATCCGGGAAGGAAATCCGACGGCGCGTGACGGTCGGCATCGATGGCGCGCATGCGCGCCTCGAACAGCGAGAAGATCTGCATGGCAATCCCCCTGCAGGGCGACAGGCGCGCTGCGCCTGTCCGCGCAGCCGGCGCACGCATGGCGGCGTGACGCGCGGTCTTGCGCAATAACCCGTCTGGCGCGGCGCTGCGAGGCAGGCCGTCCGGTTGATGCCATCGTGCCGCGCCATTGCCTGGCGCGCCCCTCAGTTTGCGGATCGGACACCGATAGTGAGGATGAGGATAAGTTGTCGTGGGCTCAAGGTCAAACCCTTAGCCTCAGACCACTCCGAACTTTTGTTGAACCCATGACCTCTCGAAATCTCAGACTTTTCGGATTGCATCTCGCCTGGCTACGCAAGCAACGAGGCTGGTCCCAGGAGACGCTTTCGCTCGAAAGCGGACTGTCGCGCTCGTACCTCAGCGGCATTGAAAGCGGCAAGCGCAACCTGGCGCTGGCCAACATCTGCAGGCTCGCCGAGACCCTCGCCGTGCCCACCGCCGAGATGCTCGACTTCAGCCGCCACGACGCCAGCCAGCTGCAGGTCGAGCAAGCGCGCGCGCCGTTCGGCAACCGCCAGCGCGCGGCAATCGAGGCCACCATGCACCACATGGCCGAGCTGACCGAGCCCGAGCTGAACCTGGTGGCCGCGGTGGCGCGGGCGCTGGCGGGCAAGGGCAGCTTCCGCCCGTCGCTCGGGCACGGCAGCTCCGGCACCAGGCCGGCACCCGATGCCGACGCGACCCCGGAAGGCTAGAGCCCCAGCATGCCCTGCCGTTCGATGAAGCCGATCACCTGGTCCAGCCCCTGTCCGGACTTGACGCTGCCCATCACGAACGGCCGGCTGCCACGCATCTTGCGCGCATCGCTTTCCATCACCGGCAGCGATGCGCCCACATACGGCGCCAGGTCGGTCTTGTTGATCACCAGCAGGTCGGACTTGGTGATGCCGGGGCCCCCCTTCCTAGGAATCTTCTCGCCCCCGGCGACGTCGATCACGTAGATCGTAAGATCAGAAAGTTCCGGGCTGAAGGTCGCAGCCAGGTTGTCGCCGCCGGACTCGATGAAGACCACGTCGGCATCCGGGAAGCGCGCCAGCATGCGATCCACCGCTTCCAGATTGATCGATGCGTCCTCGCGTATCGCGGTGTGCGGGCAGCCGCCGGTTTCCACGCCCAGGATGCGCTCGGCCAGCAGCGCGCCGGAGATGGTCAGCAGGCGCTGGTCTTCCTTGGTGTAGATGTCGTTGGTGATCGCGACCAGGTCATAACGGTCGCGCATCGCCTTGCACAGCATTTCCAGCAACGTGGTCTTGCCGGAGCCGACGGGGCCGCCGACGCCGACGCGCAGCGGAGGGTTCTTCTTGGTACGGGCGTGGGTCATGGTGCGGTTTCGGTTCAGGATCGGAACAGCCGGGAGTACTGCGTTTCGTGGCGTGCGCACAGCAGTCCCAGCATCGGTGAAAACGTCGACAGTTGCGGCGGCGTGGCTTCGGCGCGGCGGCAGGCTTCATCGACGGCATCGAGCACGGCGCCATGCAGTCGACGCAGCATGTGCTGCCCCGCCACCTGCCCCAGCGGCACCGCCTTGATCGCCGCGGCCACCTGGTTCTCGGCCCAGTTGAAGCAGTAGGCCGCCAGGCCATCGCGCGCACCGATCTGCAGCGCCACGCAGGCGGCGGTGAACGCGGTCGGCAGGCATACGGGCGACAGCGTGGCCAGCGTGTCGCGCATCGTCGGCGTGCCCCACTCCATCTGCGCGATCAGGCGGGCCAGCGACCAGCCCATCTGCTCGGTCTCCAGCCGCAACTCGGAGGTCTCGCGGGTGGCGTGGAACCAGTCGTTCCAGGTCCGCACCTGCGCGGTGTCGCCCGCCTGCCAGTGGCGGTGCAACAGCAGCCACAGCGGCGCCTCGCATTGCGCCTGGACATGCCGCAGGTTGTCGTGAATCCAGCGCTCGGCAGTCGTGGCGTCATGCACAACGCCGCATTCGATCGCGGCTTCGAGACCTTGCGAATAGCTGAAGCCGCCGATGGGCAAGGCGGGGGATGCGAGGTGCAGGAGGGAGATGAGTTGGTGGAGGTGGGTCATCATACGACGCCTCGCTTCGCGATGGATCCCTCCCCATGGACATGCTCGCCATCATGAGCATGCGAGTGCGAGTGCGAGTGCGAGTGCGAGTGCGAGTGCCCATGATGCTCTTCAAACACCGCCTGCGCCGCCGCATAATCCTCCGCGAACGTAGCGTCATGCCCATGCTTGTGCCCGCCGCCATAAGCGCCCGCTTCGGGCTCGAACGGCAATTCGGCGCGCTCCGCAAGCATGCCCAGCCGCCGCAGCATGTCGGCCAGCACCGCGTCGTATTCGAGCCGCAGGTAGTCGCGCCCGATCTCCACCGGCGTGTGGCGGTTGCCGAGGTGGTAAGCCGCGCGCATCAGCGCGTGCGGGTCTTGCGCGCGCACTTCCAGCACGGACTCGGCCGCGGCCTGGACTTCGACGAAGCTGCCGTCTTCGGCCACCAGCAGGTCGCCGCCGCGCAGCACGGTGCCGCGCGGCAGGAACAGTGCGGCGTCGGCGCCGTTGTCCAGCACCGCGCGCAGGCGGCTCTTGCTGCGGTCAGCGAACGGCAGCACCAGCTTGGGGGCGCGGCGCACCAGCACGCTGGCAATGCCGTGCGGAGCGGCCAGGACTTTATCGATCTTCAGCATGGGCATATCCGCGGCACGGGCCGCGGCCGTTCAGAACAGGAAGTAGCGCTGCGCCATCGGCAGCTCGGTTGCGGGCTCGCAGGTCAGCAGCTGGCCGTCGGCGACGACCTGGTAGGTCTCCGGGTCGACCGTGACATGCGGCTGCCAGTCGTTGTGGACCATGTCGCGCTTGCTGACGGTGCGGGTGCCGCGCACGGCGGCCAGGGTCTTGGCCAGTCCGTAGCGTTCGCCGATGCCGGCCGCCAGCGCCGCCTGCGAGACGAAGGTCAGCGAGGACCGATGCAGCGCGCCGCCGGCCGCGGCGAACATGGGCCGGTAGTGCACCGGCTGCGGCGTCGGGATCGAGGCATTGGGGTCGCCCATTGCGGCCGCGGCGATCATGCCGCCCTTCAGGATCAGGCTGGGCTTGACGCCGAAGAACGCGGGCCGCCACAGCACCAGGTCGGCCCACTTGCCGACTTCGACCGAACCCACTTCGTGCGCGATGCCATGGGTCAGCGCCGGATTGATGGTGTACTTGGCGACATAGCGCCGGACGCGGAAGTTGTCGTGCCCGCCGCGCGCATCGTGCGGGTCGCCCGGCAGCTTGCCGCGCTGCGCCGCCATCTTGTGCGCGGTCTGCCAGGTACGCAGGATGACTTCGCCGACGCGCCCCATCGCCTGGGAATCGCTCGAGATCATCGAGAACGCGCCGAGGTCGTGCAGGATGTCCTCGGCGGCGATGGTCTCGCGGCGGATGCGGCTTTCGGCGAAGGCAATGTCCTCGGCGATCGCCGGGTCCAGGTGGTGGCACACCATCAGCATGTCGAGATGCTCGTCCAGCGTGTTGATGGTGTACGGGCGCGTCGGGTTGGTCGACGAGGGCAGCACGTTGGCCTCGCCGCAGACCTTGATGATGTCCGGCGCATGGCCGCCGCCCGCGCCCTCGGTGTGGTAGGTATGGATGGTGCGGCCCTTGAACGCGGCGATGGTGGTCTCGACGAAGCCGGCCTCGTTCAGCGTATCGGTGTGGATCGCCACCTGGGTGTCGGTCGCGTCGGCCACCGACAGGCAGGTATCGATCGCCGCGGGCGTGGTGCCCCAGTCTTCATGCAGCTTCAGGCCGATGGCGCCGGCTTCGACCTGCTCCAGGATCGGCCCCGGCTGGCTGGCGTTGCCCTTGCCCAGCAGCCCGATATTCATCGGGTAGGCATCGGCCGCCTGCAGCATGCGCTCCATGTACCACGGCCCCGGCGTCACGGTGGTGGCGAAGGTGCCGGTGGCGGGCCCGGTGCCGCCGCCGATCATGGTGGTGACGCCGCTCATCAGCGCCTCGTCGATCTGCTGCGGGCAGATAAAGTGGATATGGCTGTCGATGCCCCCGGCGGTGACGATCATGCCCTCGGCCGCGATCACCTCGGTACCGGGCCCGACCACGATGGTGACGCCGGGCTGGATGTCGGGATTGCCGGCCTTGCCGATCGCCGCGATGCGCCCGTGCTTGAGCCCGATATCGGCCTTGACGATGCCCCAGTGGTCGACGATCAGCGCATTGGTGATCACGGTATCGACGCAGTCGCCGGCCATGCGCTGGCTCTGCCCCATGCCGTCGCGGATCACCTTGCCGCCGCCGAACTTCACTTCCTCGCCATAGACGGTGAAGTCCTTCTCGACTTCGATGATCAGGCCGGTATCGGCCAGCCGCAGGCGGTCGCCGGTGGTGGGGCCGAACATCTCGGCATAGGCCTGCCTGGAGATCGATGCCATCACAGCGCTCCCATGATCTTGCCGTTGAAGCCGTAGACGATGCGGTCGCCCGCCAGCGCCACCAGTTCCACGGTGCGGGTCTGCCCGGGCTCGAACCGCACCGCGGTGCCCGCGGCGATGTTAAGGCGGAAGCCGCGCGCGGCCTCGCGCTCGAACGCGAGCGCGGCATTGGTTTCGTAGAAGTGGAAATGCGAGCCGACCTGGATCGGCCGGTCGCCGGTATTGGCCACCGTCACGCTCACGGTGGCGCGGCCGACGTTGAGTGCGATCTCGCCGTCGGCGGGCATCAGTTCACCGGGGATCATGGCGGTCCTCCTCAGGCCACCAGCAGGCCGGCGCCGTACAGCGCCACGCCGGCTCCGGCCGCGCGCGCCAGCCACCCGGCGCGGCGGCGCAGCAGCGTGCCGGCGCCGAGGCCCAGCAGGTGCAGCGCCATGGTGGCCGCGGCAAACCCGCCCACATAGGCCAGCACCGCCGCCAGCGCGCCGGCGCTGGCGGGCAATTCCGCCCCATGCGCATAGCCATGGAACACGGCAAAGCCGCCCACCAGCAGCGTGCCGGCCCACGCCGGCAGACTGGCGCGCAGCGCCAGCAGCAGCCCGATCACCAGCAGCGAAGCCGCGATCATCGGCTCCACCGCGGGCAGCGCCATGCCGGCGAGCCCGAGCGCGGCGCCCACCAGCATCAAGCCCACGAAGGCCAGCGGCAGACGCAGCGTATCGGCGGCGGAGCGCGCCACCAGTGCGCTCCATACGCCCACCGCGGCCATCGCCAGCAGGTGGTCGGCCCCGGTGAACGGATGCGCCAGGCCGGCCCACAGGCTGGCGCCGACGGTGGCGGCATCGTGGCCGGGGTGCGCCAGCGCGGCGGTGGCGGCAACGGTCAGGGTGGCGCCAAGGGCAAGGCGCAGGCAGGCGATACGGGTCATGTCGGCTCTCGGTTGCATAAGTTGTTCGAAGCGTTGGTCGCGGCGAAGGCTCAGACGATGGGATGGTGCACGGTCACCAGCTTGGTGCCGTCGGGAAACGTCGCTTCGACCTGGATTTCCGGGATCATCTCGGCGATACCGTCCATCACGTCGTCGCGCGTCAGTACCGTAGTGCCTTCGTGCATCAACTCCGCCACGGTGCGGCCGTCGCGCGCGCCCTCCATGATGGCGGCGGTGATCAGCGCCACCGCTTCCGGGTAGTTCAGCTTCAGCCCGCGGGCCTTGCGCCGCTCGGCCAGCAGCGCGGCGGTGAAGATCAGCAGCTTGTCTTTCTCGCGCGGCGTCAGTTCCATCTCTCGTTCCTGTTTCGTGTTCGATTGCGTGCCGGGCGATTACGTCGCCCACAGCCGCAGCGGGCGCGCCGCGACGCCATGGACCGGCAGGCGCAGCGCCTGCCAGGCCTCGGTCATGACGTGGCGCACCGCTTCCATGTGCCGCCCCAGCACGCGCAGCAGCAGCATCGACTGGCCGTTGGCGGCGAGGCAGGTCACGCCGGCGCGCACCGCCGGCGTATAAGGCAGCCGCCCGGCCAGCGTTTCGGCAAGGTCTTGCGTGGCGCCTGCCCCCACGGCCCACAGCGTGCCCAGCACGTTCAGCCCGTCCAGCGCGGGCACCGCCTGGCGCAGCGGCGATGCCGCCTCGATCTGCGATTGTTCGATCCATAACGCACGCTCGCCGGCGCCGATGCGGGTATCCAGCCACAGCGCGCCGCGCGCCCACTGCTCGCCCGATGCTTGCCTGCCGAGCACCACGGCATCCCAGCCGATCGCGCTGCCGCCCGGCGCGACGTCGAGCACGGTGGATATCCGCGCGCGCGCGTCGTCGAAGACGATGTTCTCCTGCGGCAGCCAGTCCAGCCGCGCGCCCTCGCCCACCGCCAGCCGCACCCGCTGGGCCGCGTCGCGGCCGAGCGACTTGTACCACTTGGTGGCGCCCGGCGTGGCCAGCACCGCATGCGCGCCAGCCTCCACCGCCACGTCGATCTCCAGGCTGTCGCCGCCGGCCACGCCGGCGGGGGGATGCAGGATCACCGCGTGGCAGATGCCCCCTTCCGGGTACAGCGCCTTCTGCACCAGCAGCGGGCCGCGGTGCCGCCGCCCGGTCAGCACGGTGCGCTCGCCGCGCCGCGCAAAGCGCAGCTGCAGCGTGGCCTGCCAGGCCGCCGGCATGGCGAGGGACGAAGGAAAATCGGGATGGCGCATCGCGGACGAATGAACTGGCAAACTTGCGCGCGCCCTACACGGCGATCAGCTCGCGCACGCCGTCCTGCTCCATGCTGGCGCCGGCGCCGCGTGCCACCACTTCGCCGCGGCTCATCACCACATAGTGGTCGGCAAGGTGCCGCGCGAACTCGTAGTACTGCTCGACCAGCAGCACCGTCATGCCGAATTCGTCGACCAGCAGCCGCAACGCGCGGCCGATGTCCTGGATGATCGAGGGCTGGATGCCTTCGGTCGGTTCGTCCAGGATCAGCAGGCCCGGCTCGCTCATCAGCGCGCGACCGATCGCCAGTTGCTGCTGCTGGCCGCCGGACAGGTCGCCGCCCCGGCGCAGGCGCATGGTGCGCAGCACCGGAAACAACTGGTAGATGCGCTCCGGCACGCCCGCCGGCCGCGCGCGGCTGGCGGCGCCGATCAGCAGGTTCTCTTCGACCGTCAGCCGCGGGAAGATCTCGCGCCCCTGCGGCACATAGGCCAGTCCGGCGGCGACGCGCTCGTACGGCGCCTTCTTCTCCAGCGGCTTGCCGTCCCAGTGGATGCTGCCGCTGCGCGTCGGCACCACGCCCATCAGGCATTTCAGCAGCGTGCTCTTGCCGACGCCGTTGCGGCCGAGCAGCGTGGTCAGCTTGCCCGCCGGCACCTCGAAGGAAACGTTGCGCAGGATATGGCTGCCGCCGTAGAACTGGTTCAGTGCGTTGACCTGCAGCATGCCTATCTCCCCAGGTAGGATTCGATCACGCGTTCGTCGCGCTTGACGCTGTCGAGCGTGCCTTCGGCCAGCACGCTGCCCTCGGCCAGCACCGTGACCTTGCCGGCCTCGCCGGCCAGCGCGGCGACAAACTCCATGTCGTGTTCCACCACCATCATCGAGCAGCTGCCGCGCAGGCCATTGAGCAGGCTGGCGAGCTGCATGGTCTCTTCATCGGTCATGCCGGCGACGGGTTCGTCGAGCAGCAGCAGTTGCGGCTGTTGCATCAGCAGCATGCCGATCTCCAGCCGCTGCTTCTGCCCGTGCGACAGCAGCCCGGCGGGCCGGTAGGCCTCGGCCTCGAGGCCGGTCAGCGCCAGCGTCTCCTCGATGCGGCGATGCCCCGCCGCGGTCAGCCGCGCGCGCAGCGACGACCACCAGCGCTTGTCGGCCTGCATCGCCAGCTCCAGGTTTTCCCACACCGCGTGCTGCTCGAACACGGTCGGCTTCTGGAACTTGCGGCCGATGCCCACCTGCGCGATGCGCGGCTCGGTCATGCGCATCAGGTCGATGGTCTGCCCGAGGAACACGCGCCCGCTGACGTTGGCATTGCGCGGCCCGGTCTTGCCGGTGATGACATCCATCATCGTGGTCTTGCCCGCGCCGTTGGGACCGATCACGCAGCGCAGCTCGCCGTGGTCGATCGACAGGTTCAGCTGGTTCAGCGCGCGGAAGCCGTCGAACCGCACGGTAACGTCTTCCAGATACAGGATCGGCCCGTGCGACACATCGATGGTGCCTGGCTCCAGCACACGGCCGAGCCCGGTGGCATCGCCGCTTTCGGCCTGGCCGTGTCCGAGTGCGGCGTTCATGCTTCACCTCCGGTGCGGCCCGCTACCGCGGGCGTGGAAACGGGTTCCGGCGCGGTCGGCGCCGCTGCCGGCGTGCGGCGCTCGCGCAGGCGCTTCCACAAGCCGGTCACGCCATCAGGCAGGTACAGCGTCACCAGCACGAACATCGCGCCCAGCAGGAACAGCCAGTATTCGGCGAAGTGCGCGGTGAACAGCGTCTTGGCGCCATTGACCACGAACGCGCCGATCACCGGCCCGACCAGCGTGCCGCGCCCGCCCACGGCCACCCACACCGCCATCTCGATCGAATTGCCGGGCGACATCTCGCCCGGGTTGATGATGCCGACCTGCGGCACGTACAGCGCGCCGGCGATGCCGCACAGCACCGCCGAGAAGGTCCACACGAACAGCTTGTAGCCGAGCGGGTTGTAGCCCGAGAACATCACGCGCATCTCGGCGTCGCGCACCGCCGTGACCACGCGGCCGAGCTTCGAGGTGACGATGTAGCGGCAGGCGATGAAGCCGGCCAGCAGCGCCAGGAAGGTCAGCACGAACAGCGCCGTGCGCGTCTGCGGCGCCGCGATGGCAAAGCCGGCGATGCGCTTGAAGTCGGTGAAGCCGTTGTTCCCGCCGAAGCCGGTCTCGTTGCGGAAGAACAGCAGCATCGCCGCATACGTCATGGCCTGCGTGATGATCGACAGGTACACGCCCTTGATGCGCGAGCGGAAGGCGAAGAAGCCGAACAGCCACGCCAGCACGCCCGGCACCAGCACCACCAGCAGCAGCGCATAGCCAAGGTGGTCGGTGCCGTGCCAGAACCACGGCAGTTCCTTCCAGTCGAGGAACACCATGAAGTCCGGCAGGTCGCTCTGGTACACGCCTTCGCGCCCGATCGAACGCATCAGGTACATGCCCATGGCATAGCCGCCCAGCGCGAAGAACAGGCCATGACCGAGACTGAGGATGCCGCAGTAGCCCCACACCAGGTCGAGCGCGATCGCCGCCAGCGCAAAGCACATGATCTTGCCGACCAGCGTCAGCGCATACGCCGACAGGTGCAGCGGGTGGCCCTCCGGCACGAGCAGCGCGCACACCGGCACGCCGATGCCGACGATCACGGTCAGCGCCGCCAGCGCCATCCAGCCGCGCGGCGAGAACAGCGACTGGCGTTCCGGCACGGCCAGCCGGAACGGTGCGGCGGAAGAATCAGGTTGGTATCGCTGCATCATGCCTCCGCGCTGCGCCCCTTGAGCGCGAACAGTCCCTGCGGCCGCTTCTGGATAAACAGCACGATCAGCACCAGGACCAGGATCTTGGCCAGTACCGCGCCATAGAAGGGTTCGATGAACTTGTTGAGAATGCCCAGCCCGAAGGCGCCGACGATGGTGCCGGCCAGCTGCCCCACCCCGCCCAGCACCACCACCATGAACGAATCGATGATGTAGGCCTGGCCCAGGTCGGGGCCGACATTGCCGATCTGCGACAGCGCGCAGCCGCCGAGGCCAGCGATGCCGGCGCCGAAGGCAAAGGCGTAGCTGTCGACCTTCCAGGTGCGCACGCCCACGCACGCGGCCATGGTCCGGTTCTGCGTGGTGGCGCGCACGAACAGCCCCAGCCGCGTGCGGTTGAGCACCGCCCACGCCACCGCCACCACCGCCAGCGCGAACAGGATGATGACCACGCGGTTATACGGGATCACCAGCCCCGGCAGCCATTCGAAGCCGCCGCTCATCCAGGCGGGATTGGACACTTCGACGTTCTGCGCGCCGAACAGCGTGCGCACCGCCTGCATCAGCAGCAGGCTCACGCCGAAGGTGGCCAGCAGCGTTTCCAGCGGGCGCCCGTACAGGTGGCGCAGCACCAGCCGTTCCAGCACGAAGCCCACCACCGCGGCTGCCAGGAACGAAGCCGGCAGCGCCGCGGGCAGATACCAGTCCAGCGCGCCCGGCGCGTAGGCGCGGAACAGCGACTGCACCACGTAGGTGGCATAGGCGCCGATCATCAGGAATTCGCCGTGCGCCATGTTGATCACGCCGATCAGGCCATAGGTGATGGCCAGGCCAAGCGCGGCCAGCAGCAGCACGCTGCCCAGGCTCAGGCCGGCGAACAGGTTGCCGATCACTTCGGCGCGGCGCTGGTCGCCCTGCAGCGTGTCCAGCGCCTGCTGCGCGGCCAGGCGCACGCTGCCGTCGGGCTCGCGGTAGCGGCCGGCGCTGTCGCGCTCGACCAGCGGCGCCAGCTTCTGGCGGCTCTGCGGGTTGCTGTCGCGACCCAGGATGCGGATGGCTTCGAGGCGCGCGTCGCGCGCGGCGGGCCCGGGCGTGGCGGCCAGCACCAGGTTGGCCCAGATCACGTCCAGGCTGGCGCGCAGGCCGGCATCGGCCTCGGTCTTGCGCGCGGCTTCGACCGCCGCCAGCGACGCGCTTTCCGGCTGGTCACGCAGGGTGGCCACCGCCTGGGCGCGCACGGCAATGTCCGGCGACTGCAGCAGCAGGCTGCTGGCGGCGCTGTCGACTAGTGCGCGCAGGCTGTTGTTCAGGGTCAGCGACTCGAGCTCGTCGGCCTTGACCGTGACCGGCTTGCCGGTGATCGCATCGACCAGCTTGTCGCCATCCTGGCGCACCATGCCGGCCGACGGCGCGTATTGCAGGGCGTCGTCCTGCAAGGCTTTCAAAATCGGTCCGGCCTCATCGGGCGATGCGTTGGCCAGCGCGGACAGCGCGGCGGTCTTGGCGTCGAAGTCGTCTTCGGCCAGCGGCTTCAGGTCGGCCTGCGTCAGCGCGACGGCCCACGGCGCCGAGGCCAGCAGCAGCGCTGCCAGCAGGGCGCGCAGCCAGGACATGGCGGGAACGGAGAGGGGATTGCGCATGGAAGCTGGCAAGTGCGATGGTGTTGGCGGACTGGGGAATACTCCCCTCCCGCGCAAGCGGGAGAGGGGAAAAAACCAGCGGCGGTTGGCTGGCTTACATCACCTTGTCCGGCTTGCCTTCATTGCCCGCGATAAACGGGCTCCACGGCTGCGCGCGCACCGCCTTCGGCGTCTTCCACACCACCGCGAACTGGCCGTCGCCCTTGACCTCGCCGATCATCACCGGCTTGTACAGGTGGTGGTTCTCGCCCATGGTCAGGGTGAAGCCGTCCGGCGCCTTGAAGGTCTGGCCGTACATCGCGGCGCGCACCTTGTTGGTGTCGGTGCTGCCGGCCTTCTTCACCGCCTGCGCCCACATGTGGATGCCGACGTAGGTGGCTTCCATCGGGTCGTTGGTCACGCGCTTGTCGCCGCCGGGCAGGTTGTTGGCCTTGACCCAGGCGGCCCACTGCTTGCGGAAGGCGTCGTTCTCGGGGTTCTTGACCGACATGAAGTAGTTCCACGCGGCCAGGTGGCCCACCAGCGGCTTGGTGTCGATGCCGCGCAGCTCTTCTTCGCCGACCGAGAACGCCACCACCGGCACGTCCTTGGCCTTGAGCCCGGCGTTGCCCAGCTCCTTGTAGAACGGCACGTTGGAATCGCCGTTGATGGTGGAGATCACCGCGGTCTTGCCGCCCTGCGAGAACTTCTTGATATTGGCGACGATGGTCTGGTAGTCGCTGTGGCCGAACGGGGTGTAGACCTCTTCGATGTCCTTGTCGGCCACGCCCTTGCTCTTCAGGAAGGCGCGCAGGATCTTGTTGGTGGTGCGCGGGTAGACATAGTCGGTGCCGAGCAGGAAGAACCGTTTGGCGCCGCCGCCCTCCTTGCTCATCAGGTATTCCACCGCGGGGATGGCCTGCTGGTTGGGCGCCGCGCCGGTGTAGAAGACGTTCTTCGACATCTCCTCGCCTTCATACTGCACCGGATAGAACAGCAGCGAGTTGAGCTCTTCGTAGACCGGCAGCACCGACTTGCGCGACACCGAGGTCCAGCAGCCGAAGGTGACCGCGACCTTGTCCTTGCTGACCAGCTGGCGCGCCTTCTCGGCGAACAGCGGCCAGTTCGAGGCCGGGTCCACCACCACCGGCTCGAGCTTGCGGCCGAGCACGCCGCCGCTCTTGTTGATTTCGTCGATGGTCATCAGCGCCACGTCCTTCAGCGACGTTTCGGAGATCGCCATGGTGCCGGACAGCGAATGCAGGATGCCGACCTTGATCGGCTCCTTGGACTGCGCCAGCGCCAGCGGGCTGGTACCGATCATCGCCGCGGCGGCTATCGCCGACAGCTTCAGCATGTCACGTCGTTGCATTTGCAGCTCCCGTTTGTGGTGTTGGTCAGGGACTACGCTCCCCGGGGTGATGCATCTGCAACTAGCGTGCCACGGCGATATCGCCCGCGCGGCGCGGCCGCAGGCGGTGCGGGGGCCCAGGCGCCGCCCGCCTGGCGCGTCCGCACCATCACCGTGCAGCGAATCAGCGCACTGCGACAGTGCGTGCCGGCCGGCGCGGCCGATCCCGGTGCATGGCGCACATTGCCGGAACCGGCTTGCGCCACCGTGGCGCCATTGGCAAGCGCCGGCGTGCCAGCGCACTCGCCGGCGTTGATTAAGCGGGCGCTTAAACCCGGATTCGAATGCATGTAAATCCGTACATTCAATGATTAAGGCAGGCGCGCCGCGGCACTACGGTGAAAGATGGCCGCGGTCCCGCCTGACGACCCGGCCGTGGCATTTCCCGGACCCACATAAAAGGAAGGAGAAACCATGCCGTACGCTGCCGACCCCCACGCATCCCCCGCCGAGCCGCAGCCGCAGCCGCGCGCCACCCCGTACTGGCGCCCGCGTCGCGGCAAGCTGGCCCTGGCGGCGCTGGCGCTGACCCTGGGCGCCTGCGGCGGCGGCGACGATCCCCCGCCTCCGCCCCCGCCACCGCCGGTCACGCCCACTGCCGGCTGCGAACTCGATGGCAGTACCGGCGGCCAGGCGGTAGTCCTGCCGGGCGACCCCAACGCGCCGGAGCAGGCGACCGGTTATGCGCCCAAGGTCACGGTCTACAGCAAGACCTATATGGCGGTGACCAACAACCCGGTCTCGACCAAGGCGGCGTGCGACGTGCTGAAGGCCGGCGGCACCGCGATCGACGCCGCGGTGGCGGCGCAGATGGTGCTGAACCTGGTCGAGCCGCAATCGTCCGGCATCGGCGGCGGTGCCTTCATCCTGCATTACGACGCGACGACCCGGCAGCTCACCGCCTACGACGGCCGCGAGACCGCGCCGGCCGCCGCAGACGAGAACTACCTGCGCTGGAAGTCCGCGGCCGACCAGACCATGCCCCTGCCCAATGCCCAGCGCAGCGGCCGCTCGATCGGCACCCCCGGCACGCTGCGCGTGCTCGAGCTGGCCCACCGCGACTACGGCAAGACCGCCTGGAAGGAACTGTTCGCGCCGGCGATCAAGCTGGCCACCGACGGCTTCGCGATCCCGCCGCGCATGGCCGCCGCGATATCCGACAGCGCCACCGTCGCCAATATCAAGCGCGATCCGGAGATGGCCGCCTACTTCCTCAATCCCGACGGCACCCCGCGCGCGGTCAACACCGTGCTGCGCAATCCCGCGCTGGCGGCGGTCTTCAGCGCCGTCGCCGCGGACGGCGCCGACGCCTTCTACAAGAACGGGCCGATCGCGCAGGCCATCGTCGCCAAGATCCAGACCACCTACGACGGCAATACCACGCCGGGCGTGACCACGCTCGACGACCTCGCCAACTACCAGGCCAAGAAGCGCACGCCGGTGTGCACCACCTACCGGCAGTACGAGGTGTGCGGCATGCCGCCGCCGTCGTCGGGCGGGATCGCGGTGGCGCAGATCCTGGGCATCGTCGAGAACTTCGACATGGCGGCGCACAAGCCCACGCTGGTCGACCAGAACGGCGGGCGGCCCAGCGTGCTGGGCGCCCACCTGATGGGCGAAGCCGGCCACCTGGCCTATGCCGACCGCAACAAGTACGTGGCCGACACCGACTTCATCCCGTTGCCCGGCGGCACCCCGGACACCATGCTGAACAAGCCCTACCTGAGCCAGCGCGCCAGCCTGATCAGCACCACCGGCTCGATGGTCACGCCGGTGGCGGCGGGCAACCTCGGCGACGTGCCGCTGGCGCCGTCGATGGTGGAGGAGCGCGGCACCACGCACCTGTCGCTGCATGACAAGTACGGCAACGTGGTGGCGATGACCACCACCATCGAGGCCGGCCTGGGCTCGTACCACATGACCAACGGCTTCCTGCTCAACAACGAGCTGACCGACTTCAATGCCGATCCGGCGCCGGGCGGCGTGCCGGTGGCCAACCGGCTGCAGCCCGGCAAGCGCCCGCGCAGCTCGATGGCGCCCACGGTGGTGTTCCGGCGCAACAGCGACGGCTCGCGCGGCGACTTCTACATGACCACCGGCTCGCCGGGCGGCGCCACCATCATCCAGTTCGTGGCCAAGACCCTGGTGGCGTCGCTGGACTGGGGGCTGGATGCGCAGCAGGCGGTGTCGATGATCGACTTCGGCGGCAATAACGCGAGCGCGGGCTCGCCCATGATCGTCGGCGGCGAGCATCCCAACGTCGACACCAGCACGCCGGCCGGCGGCCTGCCGGGCGACAACGACCCGCTGGTCAAGGGCCTGCGCAACCTCGGCCACACCGTCAACACCGCGGCGCAGTCGAGCGGGCTGAGCGCCATCATCCGCACCACCATCGGCGGCTCGGCGGTACTGGTCGGCGGCGCCGACCCGCGGCGCGAGGGCGTGGTGCTGGGGGACACGTTCAAGCCCTGATGTGCTAGCCGAAAAGAAGAAGGGGCCCCGCGGGGCCCCTTCTTTTCGATGCCAGGACGCCGGTCCTTACATCACCATCATGTTGGCGTTCAGGTTGTGCATGATCCACAGCGAACCCGCCACCACGATCACCAGGATCAGCGCCGTGAACAGCAGCGCGATCACGTTGCTGCGCTGTTCGGACGACGAGTCCAGGTGCAGGAAGTACTTCAGGTGCACGATCATCTGGACCACGGCCATGCCGAGGATGGTCCACAGGATGGTGCCCTTGTCCATGGTGCCGTCCATCACGATCTTGAACGGGATCACCGTCAGGATCACGGCCAGGATGAAGCCGATCGCGTAGCCCTTGAAGCTGGCATGGCCGCCAGCGTGGCTGTCGTGCGCGTGCGAGTCGTGGGCGCCGTGCGCCGCCGGTGCGTTGTGTTGTGCCATCACAGATGTCCCATCAGGTAGACCACGGTAAACACGCCGATCCAGACCACGTCCAGGAAGTGCCAGAACAGCGACAGGCACATCAGGCGCTTGGTGAGCGTCGGGGTGATGCCCTTCTTGCCCAGCTGCCACATCAGCACGATCATCCACAGCATGCCGCTGGCGACGTGCAGGCCGTGGGTGCCGACCAGCGTGAAGAACGACGACAGGAACGCGCTGCGGCCGGGGCCCGCGCCTTCCGCGATCAGGTGGTGGAATTCGTTGATTTCCATCGCCATGAACGCCAGGCCCAGCAGGAAGGTGATGCCGAGCCAGGTCTGCACGTGCTTGAGGCTGCGGTTCTGCAGCGAGATCATCGCCATGCCGTACGTGATCGAGGAGAACAGCAGGATGAAGGTCTCCACCAGCACGTAGTTGAGCTCGAACAGCTCCTTCGCCGACGGGCCGCCTGCCAGTTCGCCGCGCAGCACGGCGAAGGCCGCGAACAGTCCGGCGAAGATGATGCAGTCGCTCATCAGGTAGATCCAGAAGCCATACACGGTATTGGCACTGGTATCGTGGTGCGCATGGTCATGGCCGTGCGCGCCGGCGTGAGCCGGGGCGCCTGCCTGCGCGGGGATGCGGTCTAGGACTTGAGTCGACATGGTTCTCAGGCTTGCGAAGCAATGCGCTGCAGATGGCGCGTTTCGATCTGCTCGACCTCGGTGGCCGGCACGTAGTAGTCGATGTGGTCGTCGTTGCTGCGGTGGATGAACGCCCAGATCATGCCCACCAGGCCAACGATGGCCAGCCACCAGATATGCCAAGTCAGGGCGAAGCCGAACACCAGGCTGAAGGCGCCGATGATGAAGCCCGCGCCCGTGTTCTTGGGCATGTGGATCTTCTCGTAGCCTTCGGTCGGCAGGGTCTCGCCGCGCGCCTTCATGTCGGCGAACGCGTCCAGGTCACGCACCACCGGGGTGTGCGCGAAGTTGTAGAACGGCGGCGGCGACGAGGTGGCCCACTCCAGCGTGCGGCCGCCCCACGGGTCGCCGGTCACGTCGGCCAGCTTCTTGCGGTCGCGGATCGACACCACGATCTGCAGCACCTGGAAGAAGATGCCCAGCGCGACGAACACCACGCCCACCACGGCCAGGTACAGCCACGGCGTCCAGGCCGGGTTGTCGGTGTGGTTCAGGCGGCGGGTCATGCCCATCAGGCCCAGCACGTACAGCGGCATGAAGGCGAAGTAGAAGCCCACCAGCCAGCACCAGAACGAAGCCTTGCCCAGGCGCTCGTTCAGCTTGAAGCCGAACGCCTTCGGCCACCAGTAGGTGATGCCGGCCAGGTAGCCGAACAGCACGCCGCCGATGATCACGTTGTGGAAGTGGGCGATCAGGAACAGGCTGTTGTGCAGCACGAAGTCGGCCGCCGGCACGGCCATCAGCACGCCGGTCATGCCGCCGATCACGAAGGTGATCATGAAGCCCAGCGTCCACAGCACCGGCGAGGTCATCTGCACGCGGCCGCGGTACATGGTGAACAGCCAGTTGAAGATCTTCACCCCGGTCGGGATGGAGATGATCATGGTGGTGATGCCGAAGAACGCGTTGACGTTGGCGCCCGAGCCCATCGTGAAGAAGTGGTGCAGCCACACGATGAACGACAGCACCATGATCGCGGCGGTCGCGTACACCATGCCCTTGTAGCCGAACAGCTTCTTGCCCGAGAACGTGGCGATGACTTCAGAGAAGATGCCGAACGCCGGCAGGATCAGGATGTACACCTCGGGGTGGCCCCAGATCCAGATCAGGTTCACGTACATCATGGCGTTGCCGCCACCGTCGTTCGTGAAGAAATGCATGCCGAGGTAGCGGTCCAGGCCCAGCAGCGCCAGGGTCACGGTCAGCACCGGGAAGGCGGCGACGATCAGCACGTTGGTGCACAGCGCGGTCCAGGTGAACACCGGCATGCGCATCAGCGTCATGCCAGGCGCGCGCATGCGCAGGATCGTCACCAGGAAGTTCACGCCGGTCAGCAAGGTGCCCAGGCCCGAGATCTGCAAGCTCCAGAGGTAATAGTCCACCCCTACGCCCGGGCTGTAGTCCAGCCCCGACAGCGGCGGGTAGGCCAGCCAGCCGGTCTTGGCGAATTCACCGACGCCCAGCGAGATGTTGACCAGCATGGCGCCCGCCACGAACAGCCAGAACGACAGCGTGTTCAGGAACGGGAAGGCCACGTCGCGCGCGCCGATCTGCAGCGGCACGACCAGGTTCATCAGGCCGGTCATCAGCGGCATGGCCACGAAGAAGATCATGATCACGCCATGGGCGGTGAAGATCTGGTCGTAGTGCTCGGGCGGCAGCACGCCGGTGGCGCCATTGGTGGCGAGCGCCAGCTGGGTGCGCATCATGACCGCGTCGGCGAAGCCGCGCAGCAGCATGATCAGCGCCACCAGGCAGTACATCACGCCGATCTTCTTGTGATCGACCGAGGTGAACCACTCGTTCCAGAGATAGCCCCACTTCTTGAAATAGGTGATCGCGCCCAGCAGCGCGGCACCGCCCAGGGCGACACCGGCCAGCACGACCATGATGATCGGCTCATGAAACGGAATCGCCGACAAACTCAACTTGCCAAACATCATTGCTCCCAGGATTACGCGCCCGCCGGCAGCGCAGCCGGCGTGGTCAAGGACAGCTGCTCTTCACCGAGGGTGTTGCGCGACGTGCAGATCGGGCCGCCCTTGAACCCGTCGGCGGCCAGTGCGGCGCCGCCGTGGCCCATGTACTTGTGCAGGATGTTGTGGAAGAGCTGGTCTTCCACCTTGCCGTAGTACGTGACCGGCTCCTTCTCGCTGGGTTGTGCCAGCGTCTTGTAGCCTTCGACGCCCAGTTCGGTCGACGAAGCGCGAACCTTGGCCACCCACTGGTCGAACTCGTAGTTCGACATGGCGTCGGCCTTGAACTTCATGCCCGAGAAGCCGCCGCCGCTGTAGTTGGCGGACACGCCGTCATACGAGCCGGCATGGTTGGCGATCAGGTGCAGCTTGGTCTCCATCCCCGCCATGGCGTACACCTGGCTGCCCAGTTGCGGGATGAAGAACGAATTCATGATCGAATCCGAGGTGATCTTGAAGTTCACCGGGGTGTCGACCGGGAACGCGATCTGGTTGACGGTGGCGATCTTCAGTTCCGGATAGATGAACAGCCACTTCCAGTTCAGCGCGACCACCTCGATGGTGACCGGCTTCTTGTTCGATTCCAGCGGCTTGTACGGGTCCAGGTCGTGCGAGGACTTCCAGGTGATGATGCCCAGCGCGATGATGATCAGGCACGGGATCAGCCACACCACCACTTCGATCGCGGTCGAGTGCGACCAGTCCGGCTCGTATCGCGCCTTGGTATTGGACGCGCGGTACTTCCAGGCGAACACCAGCGTGAGCACGATCACCGGCACCACCACCAGCAGCATGAGCCAGGTGGCGATCAGGATGATGTTCTTGATATCGACGCCGACCTGCCCTTTCGGGTCGAGCAGCGTCATGTTGCAGCCGGCCAGCAGAAGCAGGCCGAGGCAGGGCAGGAACCGCGTCCAACGCGGCAGTATGGGTTTCTTCATGTCACGACTGGTTTGGTTACACCGCGCTTTGGGCAAAAGCGTGGCTAAACCGCCTGATGCTCGCGCAAGAGGCGTGGGGCTATGGGAAAACCGGAAGGACGTGTCCTTAGCTGGCGTTGCGGTCGGGCGGCGGATCTAACGCCGGAGGACCATGCGGCCTTGCAACGCCATGAACACGGAAGGACAACTGACTGCGCGCGCTGCAGGCCCTGTGGGACCTTGCCGGCGCTGCGGCACCTGGTGGCCGAAACCGCGAACGGTCCCGGCTCAGTACTGCGGCCGGGTAGCGTTGGAATACGAGGCTTTTGCACCTCCCGGCAGACCTGCCGTCAGGGCAGGCGCGGTTTTCGGCCGGGGAGCGCAACACGTAAAACATCGTGGGCGCGACTGTACCGCAACGCAACATTAGGGGTAAACCCAACGCCACGGAACACACTGTTCATTTAAACGGACAATCCGCACATTGGTGCACCGCGTTGTCCTTGATCCACGTCAACACCACAAAAACGCGGGTAAATATGCAGAAAGCCGCGCTTCAGGCGGCTCTCCGGGGTGCGGCACTGCGCTGTGGCATATTGTCGCAGTGCCGCATGCGACGCCGCGGCTCAGCCGTAGCGGCGCGTGATGGACTCGGCGATGCACACCGGCCGCTCGCTGCCTTCGCGCTCCACGGTGACCTCCCAGGTGGATTGCGCGCCGACCAGTTCGGGCGACTTGGGAAGCGGATCCAGGCGCTCGACCTTCAGCAGCTTGATGCGCGCGCGCAGCTTGCTGCCGACCGGCACCGGTGCGGTAAAGCGCACCCGGTTCAGCCCGTAGTTGACGCCGATCTTGGACGGCATGCTGAGCGCGCTGTGCATGAACCTGGGCAGCAGCGACAGCGTCAGGAAGCCGTGCGCGATCGGGCCGCCATAGGGCGATTCCTTTTTCGCGCGCTCCACATCGATGTGGATCCACTGGTGGTCGCCGGTGGCCTCGGCAAACTGGTTGACCTGTTGCTGGGTTACCTCGATCCATTCGCTGACCGCGACTTCCTGGCCCTGCAGCCCTTCCAGTTCTTCCAGCGTTGCGATGGTACGCATGTCGATCGTCTCCTCGTGACGGTTAAGTGTGGTTAGGCGGGCCGGCGGCCGTACATGCCCATGCCCTTGACGGTGCACACCAGTTCGCCGCGCTGGTTGGTGGCTTCCCACTGGGTATGGACCACGCCGCGGTCCGGCTTGGACTGCGACGGCCGGCTGTCCAGCACGTTCAGCACCACCGTCAGCGTGTCGCCGGCATAGACCGGCTTGAGCCAGCGGATCTCGTCGACGCCGGGCGAGCCCATGCTGGCCGACTTGCCGGTGGTGCTCAGCACCAGCAGGCGCATCATGATCGAGCACGTCATCCAGCCGCTCGAGATCAGCCCGCCGTAGATGCTGTTGGCGGCGGCTTCCTTGTCGATATGGAACGGCTGCGGATCGTACTGGCGCGCGAAGTTCAGGATCTCTTCCTCGGTAACGAGGTAGGAGCCCAGCTCGCGGCGGCTGCCGACTTCAAAATCCTCGAAATACAGCATGGGGGTGTCTCCGTTGTGAATGCGGTTGACTTGTCCGCACGATGATCGCATGGCAGGCCGGCGCGCGCGTCCGTATTTGCCGAACCCGCCCCTAACAGCGCGCAAAGAAAAAAACCGCGCCAGGACTGCAGCGCGGTTTTGACTGGGCCGACGGGATCAGGCAGCTTCCTGGAACCCCGGCTGGGCGGCAAACCTGCCCAGGTGATGATCCACGTCGCCGAAGGTAGTGTTGATCATCGTCAGCCGCTTGAACATGTGCGTGGCCGGCAGTTCGTTGGTCACGCCCATGCCGCCGTGGATCTGCACCGCCTCCTGGCCCACCGTGCGGGCGGCCTGCCCCACGCGCGCCTTGGCGGCGGACACGTAGCGGCGGCGCTCTTCCGGCGTCGCCTCCTCGAAGCGCGCCGCGGCCAGCAGCGTGATCGAGCGCGACTGCTCGGCGTGGATGAACATCTCGACCATGCGGTGCTGCAACGCCTGGAAGCGCGCGATCGGCTGGCCGAACTGCTGGCGCGTCTTGGCGTATTCCAGCGTCGCGGCGTTAAGCGTGTCCATCACGCCCACGGCCTCGGCGCACAGCAGCACCGCGGCGTAGTCGGCCACCTGCTCGACCAGCGCGAAGCCCTTCCCGGCTTCGCCCAGCAATTGCGCGGGCGCATCCTGGAAGGTGATATCGGCGGCGCGCAGGTTGTCGATGGTGCGGTAGTCCCGGATGCTGACGCCCGCGCCCTTGGCATCGACCAGGAACAGCGAGATGCCATCCTGGTCGGCCTCGGCGCCGCTGCTGCGCGCCGACACGACCAGCCGGTCGGCCTGGCCGCCGTGCACCACCACGGTCTTGCGGCCGGTGAGCTTGCCGTCGCGGGCGGTGACGCGCACGTGGTTCAGCTCATAGCGCGCCTGCGGCTCGTTGAACGCCACCGCCAGCTTCAGCTCGCCGCCCGCCACCTGCTCCAGCAGCGCATCCTGGCCGCCCGCCAGGCCGAGGGCGTAGGCGCCCACCACGGTGGCCAGGTAAGGCTCGACGATCAGGCCGCGGCCCAGTTCCTGCTGCACCACCATCATGTCCAGGGCCTTGCCGGCAAAGCCGCCCTGCGCTTCCGGCACCGGCAGCGCGGTCAGGCCCAGTTCGGCCAGTGCGCCCCATGCGGTCTCGCCGTAGCCGGCGGCGCTCTCATAGCGCTTCTTGCGCTCTTCGAAACCGTAGTCCTTGTCGATGAAACGGCGGACGGCGTCGGCCAGCTGCTTCTGTTCGTCGCTGAGATTGAAGTTCATGATGCGTGTCTCCTCACAGCCCCAGAATCATCTGGCTGATGATGTTCTTCTGAATTTCGTTGGACCCGCCGTAGATGGAGGTCTTGCGATAGTTGAAGTAGTACGCGGCCAGCGGCGCGGCGTCGTCGTAGCCGGTCACGGCGTGCTCGGTCTCGCACTCCAGGTAGGCGGTGTCGAACGGCTGCGCGTACGGGCCGACGGCCTCGACCATCAGCTCGGTCAGCAACTGCTGGATCTCGGTGCCCTTGATCTTCAGCATCGAGGCCTCGGGGCCGGGGCCCTTGCCCGCGGCTTCGCTCGACACCACGCGCAGCACGGTGATCTCCAGTGCCATCAGCTCGATCTCGAGCGCGGCGACCTTGGCGCCGAACACCGGATCTTCCAGCAGCGGCTTGCCGTTCTTCTGCTGCTGGCGCGCCACGCGCTTGAGGAAGCCCAGCTCGCGCTTGGAATTGCCGACGCGGGCGATGCCGGTGCGCTCATGGCCGAGCAGGTACTTGGCGTAGGTCCAGCCCTTGTTCTCTTCGCCGACGCGGTTCTCGACCGGCACCTTGACGTTGTCGAAGAAGACTTCGTTCACCTCGTGCTCTTCGTCGAGCATGATGATCGGGCGCACGGTGATGCCCGGGGTCTTCATGTCGATCAGCAGGAACGAGATGCCCTCCTGCTTCTTGGCCTCGGGGTCGGTGCGGACCAGGCAGAAGATCATGTCGGCGTGCTGGCCGAGCGTGGTCCAGGTCTTCTGGCCGTTGACGATGTAGTGCTTGCCGTCGGACGTCAGTTCCGCGCGGGTCTTCAGCGAGGCCAGGTCCGAACCCGAGCCCGGCTCCGAATAGCCCTGGCACCACCAGTCGGTGCAGTCCAGGATGCGCGGCAGGTAGTACGACTTCTGCTGCTCGTTGCCGTACTTCATGATCACCGGCGCGACCATGGCCACGCCGAACGGCAGCACGCCGGGCGCACCGACGCGGGCATTCTCCTCGTCCCAGATATGGCGCTGGGTGGCGTTCCAGCCGGTGCCGCCGTACTGCACCGGCCAGTGCGGCGCCGACCAGCCCTTGCCGGCGAGCAGCTTGTGCCAGCGCACCAGGTCATCGCGGTTCGGACGGCGGTGGTTGAGAATCTTGCTGCGGATGTCCGCCGGCAAGTTGGCTTCGAGCCAGCTACGCACTTCCTCGCGGAAGGCATCGTCGGACGCCGAGTAGTTGAGATCCATGCCCGTCTCCAGTGGTGCCGGCATGGCGCGGGCCGCCGGCGGTTTGTTCTGCCTGCGCGTCATGCGCCGACAGCAACGGGCACAGGACGCAATTCAGTGAGCCGTCTGCTTCAGCGCATCCGGCACCACGAGCGGAAAAGTCTCGATGCCCTCGTCGGCCAGCGCGTGCACCTCCTCCGGCGAGGCCGAACCGCGGATGCCGCGTTCCGGCGCCTCGTCATAGTGCATGCGCCTTGCCTCCTCGGCAAAGCGGTCGCCAACGTCCTCGGTCTGCGCCAGCACCTGCTTCACTGCCTTCATATAGAGCGCTTGCAGTGTCACCGGTGCGGCAGACGGCGGCGCCGGCCTGGCCTTGCCCTCGCGCGCGGTCGCGCCCGACAGGTTCAGGCGCGGCGCGCTCGGCAGCCGGGTCACGGCGTGGTCGCCACAGACCGGGCATTGGACCAGGTCACGCGAAATTTGCGACTGCGCCTCTTCCTCCGAGGCAAACCAGCCCTCGAAACGATGGTCATGCGCGCAGCGCAGGTCGAGCACCTTCATGATCTTTCCAGCCCGTCAAAAGCTATATTATCCGCGAATCCAAATTTTGTGAACGGTCGTGCTAAATTTTTTAGAACGACCGTTCGGAACCACCCTGCGGCGCCTCGCCGCGCCGGGTCACCGTTGTGCCGAGCCGTACACCGGCATGGGCTGTTCGCCTGGCTGCCACGCACCAGAGATCACTTTTTCGAGCCAGAACGCCCCGATGATGGTCTTTACGTCGGTGATGCGGCCGCTGCGCACCCAGTCTATAACCTGGCCGGCAGGCGCGATGAAGGTTTCCAGGAATTCGCCGTCATCGAGTTGCGCCTCGCCATGCGTCAGGTCGCGCGCGAGCAGGATGTCGATGAACTCGGTCGAATACGA
Organism: Cupriavidus taiwanensis; assembly: GCF_900250075.1. NCBI lineage: Bacteria > Pseudomonadati > Pseudomonadota > Betaproteobacteria > Burkholderiales > Burkholderiaceae > Cupriavidus > Cupriavidus taiwanensis. The sequence continues at coordinate 1,374,628 of NZ_LT977070.1, read as the reverse complement.
AATGACGGGATGGATGCGCGTCAGGTAGTCCCAGCGCGCGGCGCGATAGCCGGTTTCCTCCAGCAGTTCGCGTTCGCCGCAGCGCTGCGCGCCCTCTTCGGGGTCGAGCTTGCCCGCGGGAAATTCCAGCATCACCTCGCCCACCGGGTAGCGGAACTGGCGTTCCATCAGCACGCTGCCGTCATCGAACAGCGGGATCATCATCACCGCGCCGGGATGGACCACGTACTCGCGCCCGGTCTGCTTGCCGTCGGGCAGCCTGACGATGTCCTGCTTGAGGGTAAGGAACTTGCCGCGATGGACCGTGGCCGACGCCACGCACACTTCCTTCAGTGCGTCGTCGCTCTCGTGGTTCGCGGACAGGCCGGCGGGAAGTGGGGTGCCGCGTTGGATCTTGTCGGTCATGGACGCTCCGGATCAGGCAGGGCCCGGCGCCGACAAGACCGGCTTCAGGCCGTGCGGTGTTTGACGAGGTATTGCCAGGTGAAGCCCGGGAAGGCAAACACCAGCATCATGCAGGCGGTGATGGCGTAGAACTGCCAGCCCTGCGTAAAAGTGCCGCCGAGGTTGGCTTCCACCGCGAAGCCGGCGGCGCCCGCCACCCCGAACCAGACGATCAGTTCCAGCAGGCGCAGCCACAGCGGCTTGCGCGCCTGCCGCAGCGGGATCACCACGAACAGGCGCTGGTTCACGAACGGCAGGTTCGCACAGACCAGTGCCAGCAGGATGACAAACCAGCCGCTTGCGGAGGCGCTCATGTTGCGTGGCGGGTCAGGAGCCCAGGGTCGAGCGGATGGCCTGGTAGCACAGGTTCATCAGCGCGGCCGGGAACAGGCCCAGCAGGATCACCGCGGCGCCGTTCACGCTCAGCATCGAGCGCAGGCCAAAGGTGGCTTCCAGCTGCTCTTCGCCGGCGGGGGCATCGAAGTACATCAGCTTGACGATGCGCAGGTAGTAGAACGCGCCGATCAGCGAGAACAGCACCGCCACCACCGCCAGCCAGGTCATGCCGGCCTTGACCACCGCGTCCAGCACAGCCAGCTTGGCATAGAAGCCCACCGTCGGCGGGATGCCCGCCAGCGAGAACATCATCACCAGCATCAGGAAGGCAAACCACGGGTTGCGGCGCGACATGCCCTTCAGGTCTTCCAGGGTCTCGGCCTCGAAGCCCTTGCTGGTGCGCAGCAGGATGATGCCGAAGGTGCCCAGCGTGGTCAGCAGGTAGGTCACCGAGTAGAACATCGCCGAGCTGTAGGCATCGGCGGCACCGTCGGCCTTGTTGGCGACCACGCCCGAGAGCAGGCCCAGCAGCACGAAGCCCATGTGCGAGATGGTCGAGTACGCCAGCATCCGCTTCAGGTTGCTCTGCACGATCGCGGTCAGGTTGCCGATCGCCAGCGAGATGATCGACAGCACCACCAGCATCATCTGCCAGTCGCTGGCCAGCGGCAGCAGGCCTTCCACCAGCACGCGGATGAACAGCGCGAACGCCGCCACCTTCGGGCCGCCGGCGATCAGCAGCGTCACCGCGGTCGGCGAGCCCTGGTAGATGTCCGGGATCCACATGTGGAACGGCGCGGCGCCCAGCTTGAACGACAGGCCGGCGACGATGAAGACCACGCCAAAGGCCAGCATGGTGGTGTTGATGCGGCCCGATTCGACCGCGCGGAACACCTCGCCCAGGTTCAGCGAACCGGTGGCGCCGTACATCATCGAGATGCCGTACAGCAGGAAGCCCGAAGCCAGCGCGCCCAGCACGAAGTACTTCATCGCGGACTCGGATGTCACGCGCGACTCGCGGCGCAGGGCCACCAGCGCGTACGACGACAGCGACAGCAGTTCCAGGCCCAGGTACAGGGTCAGGAAGTTGTTGCCGGTGATCATCACGATCTGGCCGCCCAGCGTGAACAGCGCCAGCATGTAGAACTCGCCGGCGAACATGTCGCGCTCGGCCAGGTAGCGGCGCGTATAGACCAGCGTGACGAACAGGCCAGCGGCGCAGAACGCCGACAGCACGTTGGCCATCGGGTCGATCACGACCAGGTTGGCGAACGCGTAGTGCGTCTCGCCGGTGGCGGCGTTCATGCCGAACCAGGCGGTCAGCACCAGCGTGGTCAGCAGCGACAGCGGATAGGCCACGCTCTGCTTGCCCTTGCCCCGGGCCAGGTCGATCCAGTTGATCGCGGCGATGGCGATCGCCAGGAAGATGATCGGCGCCACGGGGGCGAGTGTCGAGGACGGTTGCATGTTGATATCTCTCCCCGATTACAGCTTCGACTGAGCCGCGTGCTGCAGCAGGTTGACCACGGACGGGTGCATCACGTCGGTAAAGGGCTTCGGGTGCAGGCCCATGTACAGCGTCATCAGGGCCAGCAGGCCGAGCATGACGAACTCACGCTGGTTCAGGTCGGCCAGCTCGCGCACGTGCTGGTGCACGACGTCGCCGAAGATCACGCGCTTGACCATCCACAGCGAATAGGCAGCGCCGAAGATCAGGGCGGTAGCAGCCAGCAGGCCGATCCAGAAGTTGAACTTGACGGCGCCCAGGATCACCATGAATTCACCGACGAAGCCCGAGGTGGCCGGCAGGCCGCAGTTGGCCATCGCGAAGAACACCGACAGCGCGGCGAACTTGGGCATGGTGTTGACCACGCCGCCGTAGTCGGCGATCTGGCGCGAGTGCACACGGTCATACAGCACGCCGATGCAAAGGAACATGGCGCCCGAGATAAAGCCGTGCGAGATCATCTGGATGATGCCGCCTTCGACGCCGATGTCGCTGAAGATGAAGAAGCCCAGGGTGACGAAGCCCATGTGCGCGATCGACGAGTACGCCACCAGCTTCTTCATGTCGGCCTGCACCAGCGCCACCAGGCCGATGTAGATCACCGCGATCAGCGAGATGGTGATGATAAACGGGGCCAGATAGTGGCTCGCGTCAGGCGCGATCGGCAGCGAGAAGCGCAGGAAGCCGTAGGCGCCCAGCTTCAGCATGATCGCGGCCAGCACCACCGAGCCGCCGGTCGGCGCTTCCACGTGGGCGTCGGGCAGCCAGGTATGCACCGGCCACATCGGCACCTTGACCGCAAAGGCGACGAAGAAGGCAATGAAGATCGCGATCTGCTCGTTCATCGACAGCTTGGCCTGGTGCCACTGCAGGATGTCGAACGTGCCGGTCTTGTTGTACAGGTACAGCAGCGCGACCAGCGTCAGCAGCGAGCCCAGCAGCGTGTACAGGAAGAACTTGAAGGCCGCGTAGACGCGGTTCGGACCGCCCCAGACGCCGATGATGATGTACATCGGGATCAGCGTGGCCTCGAAGAACACGTAGAACAGCATGCCGTCGAGCGCGCAGAACACGCCCACCATCAGGCCCGACAGGATCAGGAACGAGGCCATGTACTCGGCCACGCGCTCGGTGATCACTTCCCAGGCCGAGATCACCACGATCACCGTGATGAAGGCGGTCAGCACCACGAACCACATCGACAGGCCGTCGACGCCCAGCAGGTAGTGGATGTTGAAGCGTTCGATCCAGCTCGCCTTTTCGACGAACTGCATCGCCGCGGTGGCGCGGTCGAAGTTGAACACCAGCGGCAGCGTGACCACGAAGCTGGCGATCGAGCCGAACAGCGACATCCAACGCACGAAGCCGGGGCTGCGGTCCGAGCCGAAGGCGAGGATCAGCAGGCCGAAAAAGACAGGCAGCCAGATTGAGAAAGACAGAACCATTTCTATGTTTTCCTTACTTGGTGCCTATCACTTGGTGCCGATCACGCCCGTGATCGTCAGCGTCAGCAGCACCAGCATGCCGACGATCATCGCGAACGCGTAGTGGTAGATATAGCCCGACTGCAGGTAGCGGCTGGCCGAAGCAAACGATGCCACCACGCGCGCCGCGCCGTTGACGAACAGGCCGTCGATCAGGCTCTGGTCGCCGCCCTTCCACAGGCCGGTACCGAGCAGGCGTGCGCCGCGGGCGAACACGGCCTGGTTGATGGCGTCCATGTAGTACTTGTTGTCCAGCAGCTTGTACAGGCCCGAGAAGCGATTGGCGATGGCTTCGGGGATATCCGGGCGCTTCATGTAGAAGAACCAGGACAGCACCACGCCGGCGATGGCCAGCCACAGCACGGGCGTGGTCAGCGAGTGCTGCGCCATCGCCACCCAGCCGTGGAACGCTTCCTTCAGCTCGGCCATGGCGTGGTGGTTCTCGCCGACGAAGATCACTTCCTTGAAGGCGATGCCGTTCTTGAAGAAGTTGCCGAACAGCATCGGCTCGATCGCGATGGCGCCGATGATCACCGACGGAATCGCCAGCAGCACCAGCGGCAGCGTCACCACCCACGGCGACTCGTGCGGCTTCTCGCCGGCGGCCAGGCCATGGTGATGGTCGTGCGAGACTTCCTCGTCCTCGTGGTCGCCCTCATGGTGCTGGTGCGCATGGTTCTGGCCCCAGCGCTCCTTGCCGTGGAAGACCAGGAAGTACATGCGGAACGAGTAGAACGCGGTCACGAACACGCCGGCCAGCACGGCGAAGTAGGCAAAGCCCGAACCGGCGATATGCGACTCGGCCACGGCCTCGATGATCGAGTCCTTGGAGTAGAAGCCCGCGAAGAACGGCGTGCCGATCAGCGCCAGCGAACCCACCAGCGAGGTGATCCAGGTGATCGGCATGTACTTGCGCAGGCCGCCCATGTTGCGGATGTCCTGGTCGTGGTGCATGCCGATGATGACCGAGCCCGCGCCCAGGAACAGCAGTGCCTTGAAGAAGGCGTGAGTCATCAGGTGGAACACGGCGACCGAGTAGGCCGAGGCGCCCAGCGCGACGGTCATGTAGCCCAGCTGCGACAGCGTCGAGTACGCGACCACGCGCTTGATGTCGTTCTGGATGATGCCCAGGAAGCCCATGAACAGCGCCGTGATGGCGCCAATCACCAGCACGAACGACAGCGCGGCGTCCGACAGCTCGAACAGCGGCGACATGCGCGCGACCATGAAGATGCCGGCGGTCACCATGGTGGCCGCGTGGATCAGCGCCGAGATCGGGGTCGGGCCTTCCATCGAGTCAGGCAGCCAGACATGCAGCGGGAACTGCGCCGACTTGCCCATCGCGCCGATGAACAGGCAGATGCACGCGACCGTGATCATCATCCAGTCGGTGCCCGGGAAAACCACGGTAGCCAGCTGGTCGCGCGCGGCGAATACTTCGGTGTAGTTCATGCTGCCGCTGTAGGCCAGCAGCAGGCCGATGCCCAGGATAAAGCCGAAGTCACCGACACGGTTGACCAGGAACGCCTTCAGGTTGGCGAAGATCGCGGTCGGGCGCGTGTACCAGAAGCCAATCAGCAGGTACGACACCAGGCCCACCGCTTCCCAGCCGAAGAACAGCTGCAGGAAGTTGTTGCTCATCACCAGCATCAGCATCGAGAAGGTGAACAGCGAGATGTACGCGAAGAAGCGGTTGTAGCCGGGATCCCCGTCCATGTAGCCGACGGTGTAGATATGCACCATCAGCGAGACGAAGGTCACCACGACCATCATCATCGCGGTCAGCGAGTCGACCAGGAAGCCGACCTCCATCTTCAGGCTGCCGATGGCCATCCACTCGTAGACGGTGCCGTTGTAGCCCGCGCCGTTCATCACGTCGAGCAGCACCATCACCGACAGCACGCAGGCAATGGCCACGCCCAGGATGGTCGAGGTGTGGGCCAACATCCGGCCGCCGCGCGACTCCGAGGAAAACAGGCCAAAGAACTTGGTACCGAACAGGCCGGCGATCGCGGAGCCGACTAGCGGCGCCAGCGGAATCGCAAGCAGCAGGTTGGGGTTGAGCGTGGTTGCCATAGGACGCTTAGTGGTGTGCGGTCGGAGAGTCTTGGTTATCTGCGTAGTACGGCACGGATCAGTACTTGAGGGTGTCCATGTCGTCCACGTTGATCGTATCCAGGTTGCGGAACAGCACCACCAGGATTGCCAGACCGATTGCCGACTCGGCGGCGGCCACCGTAAGGATGAAGAAAACGAAAACCTGACCAGCCAGGTCGCCCAGGTAATGCGAGAAGGCGACGAAGTTGATATTCACCGCGAGCAGCATCAGTTCGATCGCCATCAGCAGCACGATCACGTTCTTGCGGTTCAGGAAGATGCCGACGATGCTGATCGCAAACAGGATCGCACCGAGCACGAGGAAGTGGGCGAGAGAGAGCACAGCGTTTCTCCGGGCTTTAGTTCTTATTGGCGGCAGCCGCGGCTTCCGTCTGCTGGTTCTGGGCTTCGGCCTGCATCGGCACCAGGCGCACGCGTTCGTCGCGGCGGGTGCGCAGCTGCGCCGACACGTCCTGGGCCTTGGTGTCCTTGCGGCGGCGCAGGGTCAGCGCGACCGCGGCGATGATCGCCACCAGCAGGATGATGCCGGCCACTTCGAAGGCGTAGATGTAGTCGGTGTAGATCAGCTTGCCGAGCGCGGCGGTGTTCGAGTACCCCGGTTCCTGCGAACCGCTGGCCACCACCGGCGCGGTGGTGCCGATGAAGTTGCGCACCAGCACGATCGCCATCTCGGCGATGATCAGCGCGCCCACGATCGAGGCCATCGGCACGTAGGTCCAGAAGTCGCGGCGCAGGTGCTCGATGTCGATATCGATCATCATCACCACGAACAGGAACAGCACCATCACCGCGCCGACATAGACCAGCACCAGCAGGATGGCGAGGAATTCCGCCTTGAGCAGCATCCAGATCGCGGCGGCCGTGAAGAACGACAGCACGAGGAACAGTGCGGAATGCACCGGGTTCTTCGCAGTGATGACTTTCAGTGCGGAGAGCACCAGCACCAGCGCAAAGACATAGAAGATGGTGGTCGTGAGTTCCATGGTTCCTATCGGATCCTCTCAGGGCCGTCCGGCACAGGCCTTCCCCTTCGGGTGGCCCGCTCCCGCGGCATCCTTGCTTTGGCCCCTCGCATTGAAGGGACCGTATTCAAATTCGGTGGCAGAAGCGGCCAGGTGAGTTACGGGTGGCCGCCCTGCCGTTTGGCGCGTGCGCCGGTCAGCGATACTTGGCGTCGGCAGCCTTGGCCGCCGCGATCTGCGGCTCGTAGCGGTCGCCCACTGCCAGCAGCATGTCCTTGGTGAAGTACAGGTCGCCGCGCTTCTCGCCGTGGTATTCCAGGATCTGCGTTTCCACGATGGCGTCGACCGGGCAGGCCTCTTCGCAGAAACCGCAGAAGATGCACTTGGTCAGGTCGATGTCGTAGCGGGTGGTACGGCGCGTGCCGTCGTTGCGCACGTCCGACTCGATGGTGATGGCCAGCGCCGGGCACACCGCCTCGCACAGCTTGCAGGCAATGCAGCGCTCTTCGCCGTTCGGATAGCGGCGCAGCGCGTGCAGGCCACGGAAGCGCGGCGAGATCGGCGTTTTCTCTTCCGGGAACTGGACGGTGACCTTGCGCGCGAAGAGATAGCGGCCGGTCAGCGCCATGCCCTTGAAGAGTTCCTTCAGGAGCAGGCTGTTGAAGAAGTCCTTGATGGCGAGCAGCATGACGATTGCTTCCTAGTATTTCCGCGCGGTGCGCGCTGCCGCATTGCAGCGCCGCACCGTCGCTTGGCTGTTCAGTGCCAGATGTTCCACGGCGACTTGATCCAGATCGCCACGATGATCAGCCACACCACGGTCAGCGGAATGAACACCTTCCAGCCCAGGCGCATGATCTGGTCATAGCGGTAGCGCGGGAACGAGGCACGGATCCAGATAAAGACCGACAGCAGCAGGAAAACCTTGACCAGCAGCCAGAAGAAGCCGGGGACCGCGTTGGTGACCACGCTCGAGAACGGAGGCGCCCAGCCGCCCAGGAACATCAGCGCGGTCATGGCCGAGATGATGATCATGTTGATGTACTCGGCCAGGAAGAACAGCGCGAAGCCCATGCCCGAATATTCGATCATGTGGCCGGCCACGATTTCCGATTCGCCTTCCACCACGTCGAACGGGTGGCGATTGGTTTCGGCCACGCCCGAGATGAAGTAGACGCCGAACATCGGCAGCAGCGGCAGCCAGTTCCACGACAGGATGTTGATGCCCATGTCGGCGAAGTAGCCCGTGTTCTGGCCGTTGACGATGGCCGACAGGTTCAGGCTGCCGGCAACCATCAGCACCGTCACCAGCGCAAAGCCCATGGCGATTTCATACGACACCATCTGTGCCGCGGCACGCATGGCGCCGATAAAGGCGTACTTGGAGTTCGAGGCCCAGCCGGCCAGGATCACGCCGTAGACGCCGACCGAGCTGATCGCCATCACGTACAGCAGGCCGGCGTTGACGTCCGCCATCACCACTTCGGCCTGGAACGGAATCACGGCCCAGACCGCGACGGCAGGCATCAGCACCATCAGCGGCGCGATCAGGTACATGCCGCGGCTGACCTGCGTCGGCATCATGACTTCCTTGAGCAGCAGCTTCAGCACGTCGGCGATCGGCTGCAGCAGGCCCAGCGGGCCGACGCGGTTCGGGCCCAGACGCACGTGCATCCAGCCGATCAGCTTGCGCTCCCACAGGATCAGGTAAGCCACGCACAGCAGCAGCGGCACCACGATCAGCACGGCGCGGATCAGGATCCACAGCGGCGTCCAGTACGCGCCCAGTACGCCCTGCCCTTGCGAGGTAATCCAGTCAATCATGTCTTCTTCTCGCTCTTGTTCTTACGCCGTGACGGCGGCGCCGGTGTTGGCCGGAGCCAGGTCGATGGCCTTCTCTACGGTGACCGTGCCGAACATGCCGCCCAGGCCAATGGCCGCCGGCGTTGCCGCCGGCACGCGCACGGTGTTGGCCGGCAGCGTGGCTTCGAGCACGGCCGGCAGCACCACGCTGCCCTGCCCTTGCGTGACGCGGACCGGGTCGCCCGACTGGATGCCCAGGCGGGCAAACAGCTCGGCCGGCAGCGCGATCTGCATGGCGCGGCGCGCGGCGGCGGTCAGCTGCAGCGAGTCGGCGCGGCGCACGATCGGGTCGGCGTGGTAGATCGGCACGTCGGCGATGCGTTCGATGCCGTTGGCGGCAGCGGCGGCAACGCGGATAGGCGCATCGGTGGCGTTATCCAGCTGTCCCTCGACCGGGGCCGACAGCGCTTCGGCACGGACCGACTCGGCGGTTTCGTAGTCGAAGCCGGCGACGTCCAGCAGGTTGCCCAGCACGCGCAGCACCTTCCAGCCCGGGCGCGACTCGCCCAGTGCGCGAACCACGCCGTTGAAGCTCTGTGCCTTGCCTTCGCAGTTGACGAAGGTGCCCGAAGTTTCGGTGAACGGTGCTACCGGCAGGATCACGTCGGCGTACTGCATGGCAGCTTCCGAACGGAACGGCGACAGCACCACCACCGTGTTGGCCTGCGACAGCGCAGCCAGGGCCTTGCCCGGATCGGCGGTGTCGAATTCCGGCTCGGTGTTCAGCAGGATGTAGGCCTTGCGCGGCGTGTCCAGCATTGCCTGCGCGTTGGCGCCGCCTTGCTTCGGCAGCGCGCCGGCGATGTAGCCGCCGACGGTGTTGGCCGCTTCGGTCAGGAAGCCCAACGTCGCGCCCGTTTCGGTGGCGATCCACTGTGCCAGCGCATGCAGCGCCGAGAACTGCGGATGACGCACCGCCTCGTTGCCGAGGAACACGGCACGGCGCTCGCCTTGCAGCAGCGCTTCTGCCGTCTTGGCGGCAACCTCGCCACCATCGAAGCCATCGGTGCCGGCCGGGGCGGCGACGCCCTTGGCGGCGGCCACGGCACGGGCAACACCCGCCAGTGCGGCGGTCCAGCCGGACGGCGCCACGTCGATGCGGGTCGCGGGCATCAGCAGGTCTTCACCGCCAGCACCCAGCACGGCCACGCGGGCGCCCTTCTTGGTCGCCTGGCGCAGGCGCGAGGCCAGCAGCGGATGGTCCTTGCGCAGCGACGAGCCGATCACCAGCACGCGTTGCAGCGCGGTGACGTCGGCCACCGGCAGGCCCAGCCACGGCGCGCCCTTCAGCGCGGCCGAGAAGTCGGACTGGCGCAGGCGGAAGTCGACGTTGTCGCTGCCCAGGCCGCGCACCAGCTTGCCCAGCAGGAACAGTTCTTCCAGCGTGCTGTGCGGGCTGGCCAGCGCGGCGATCTGGTCGGCGCCATGCTCGCGCTTGATGCCGGCCAGGCCATTGGCCACGTATTCCAGCGCGGTCTGCCAGTCGGTTTCCATCCATTCGCCGCCTTGCTTGAGCAGCGGGCGGGTCAGGCGGTCGGCGCTGTTCAGGCCTTCATACGAGAAGCGGTCCTTGTCGGAGATCCAGCACTCGTTGATGTCTTCGTTTTCCAGTGGCAGCACGCGCATCACGCGCTGGTTCTTGGTCTGCACCACCAGGTTCGCGCCCAGGCCGTCGTGCGGCGACACCGACTTGCGGCGGGCCAGTTCCCAGGTCCGGGCCGAGTAGCGGAACGGCTTGCTGGTCAGCGCGCCGACCGGGCACAGGTCGATCATGTTGCCCGACAGTTCCGAGTCGACGGTCTTGCCGACGAAGGTGGTGATCTCCGAGTGCTCGCCGCGGTTGAGCATGCCCAGCTCCATCACGCCGGCCACTTCCTGGCCGAAGCGCACGCAGCGGGTGCAATGGATGCAGCGGGTCATCTCCTCCATGGAGATCAGCGGGCCCACGTTCTTGTGGAACACCACGCGCTTTTCTTCCTTGTAGCGCGACTCCGAGGCACCGTAGCCCACGGCCAGGTCCTGCAGCTGGCACTCGCCGCCCTGATCGCAGATCGGGCAATCCAGCGGGTGGTTGATCAGCAGGAATTCCATCACTGACTTCTGCGCCTTGACCGCCTTCTCCGAGTTGGTGAAGACCTTCATGCCGGGAGTCACCGGCGTGGCGCAGGCAGGCAGCGCCTTCGGGGCCTTCTCGACCTCGACCAGGCACATGCGGCAGTTGGCCGCGATGGACAGTTTGCGGTGGTAGCAGAAGTGCGGGATGTAGGTGCCCAGCTTGCGGGCCGCTTCCATCACCAGGCTGCCCTCAGCAACCTCAACCTTCTTGCCGTCGATCTCTAGTTCAACCATGTTCTGCCACGCTTAGATGTAGGCCGGAACCATGCACTGCTTGTGTTCGACGTGATATTCGAACTCTTTCCAGTAGTGCTTGAGCATGCCGCGGACCGGCATCGCCGCGGCATCGCCGAGCGCGCAGATGGTGCGGCCCATGATGTTTTCCGCGACGTTGTTGAGCAGGTCCAGGTCTTCCTGGCGCCCTTCTCCGTGTTCGATGCGATTGACCATGCGGTACAGCCAGCCGGTGCCTTCGCGGCACGGCGTGCACTGGCCGCACGATTCCTCAAAGTAGAAGTACGACAGGCGCAGCAGCGAGCGGACCATGCAGCGCGTCTCGTCCATCACGATCACCGCGCCCGAGCCCAGCATCGAGCCGGCCTTGGCGATCGAGTCGTAGTCCATGTCGGACGCCATCATCAGGTCGCCCGGCACCACCGGCGCCGACGAACCACCCGGGATCACCGCCTTGATGCGCTTGCCGCCGCGCATGCCGCCGGCGAGTTCCAGCAGCTTGGCGAACGGCGTGCCCAGCGGGATCTCGTAGTTGCCGGGGCGCTCGACGTCGCCCGAGACCGAGAAGATCTTGGTGCCGCCGTTGTTCGGCTTGCCCATCTTCAGGTAGTTCTCGGGGCCGACGGCCAGCAGGAACGGCACCGCGGCGAAGGTCTCGGTGTTGTTGATGGTGGTCGGCTTGCCGTACAGGCCGAAGCTGGCCGGGAACGGCGGCTTGAAGCGCGGCTGGCCCTTCTTGCCTTCCAGCGATTCGAGCAGCGCGGTTTCCTCGCCGCAGATGTAGGCGCCATAGCCGTGGTGGGCGTGCAGCTGGAAGCTGAAGCCCGAGCCCAGGATGTTGTCGCCCAGGAAGCCGGCCGCACGCGCCTCTTCGAGGGCTTCCTCGAAGATCTTGTACTCGTTCCAGATCTCGCCGTGGATGTAGTTGTAGCCCACGGTGATGCCCATCGCATACGCGCCGATGGCCATGCCCTCGATCAGCGAGTGCGGGTTGTAGCGGATGATGTCGCGGTCCTTGAACGTGCCGGGCTCGCCTTCATCGGTATTGCAGACCAGGTATTTCTGACCCGGGAACGTGCGCGGCATGAAGCTCCACTTCAGGCCGGTCGGGAAGCCCGCGCCGCCGCGGCCACGCAGGCCCGAGGCCTTGACGTCGGCGATCACCTGCTCGGGCGGGATCTTCTCGGTCAGGATGCGCTTCAGTTGCTGGTAGCCGCCACGCTTGACGTAGTCTTCCAGGTGCCAATTCTTGCCGTCCAGGCCGGCCAGGATCAGCGGCTGGATATGGCGGTCGTGCAGACTGGTCATGTTACTTGCCCCCCTTGGCCGCTTCGCTCTTGAGCTCGTCGACAAGCGCGTCGAGCTTGTCGTCGCTCATGAAGCTGCACATGCGGGTGTTGTTGACGATCATCACCGGCGCGTCGCCGCAAGCGCCCATGCACTCGCCCTCTTTCAGGGTGAAGCAGCCGTCAGCGGTGGTCTCGTTGTAGTCGATCCCGAGCTTGCGCTTCAGGTACTCGCCAGCCCGCTCGCCACCCGACAGCGCGCACGGCAGGTTGGTGCAGACGGCGAGCTTGAATTTGCCCACCGGCTTGGTGTCGTACATGTTGTAGAAGGTCGCCACCTCTTCCACCCACACGGGCGGCATCTCGAGGTAGCTGGCGACGAACTGCATGACTTCGGGGGAAACCCAGCCCACCTCGCCCTGTGCCACGGCAAGCGCCGCCATCACGGCCGACTGCTTCTGGTCGGCCGGATACTTCGCGATCGCGCGATCGATTTCCTTGAGAGCTTCTGCTGATAGCATGGTCATTGCAGTAAAACGGCGGAGGCAGCGCCACTGGGCGTCCATCCGCAGGTTTGCAGCCGTCGCTGCCGTTCCGCCGGCGGGCCTTAGGCCTTGCCGGTCCGCCGCGGGTCTTCCGGGCCGCTCCGCCCGGCGGAGCCCCTCGGAAAGCGCCCGGATCGTCGTCCGGGCCGGCGGTCCGTGATTAGCGGTCGATCTCGCCGAAGACGATGTCTTGCGTGCCGATGATCGTTACCGCGTCAGCAATCATGTGTCCCTTGGCCATTTCGTCCAGCGCGGCCAGGTGCGGGAAGCCAGGCGCACGGATCTTCAGGCGGTACGGCTTGTTCGCGCCGTCCGAGATCGCGTAGATGCCGAACTCGCCCTTCGGGTGTTCCACCGCTGCGTATGCCTCGCCTTCGGGCACGTGCATGCCTTCGGTGAACAGCTTGAAGTGGTGGATCAGTTCTTCCATGTTGGACTTCATGTCCACGCGCGAGGGCGGCGCCACCTTGTGGTTATCGGTGATCACCGGGCCCGGATTGCGGCGCAGCCATTCGATGCACTGCCTGATGATGCGGTTGGACTGGCGCATCTCTTCCACGCGCACCAGGTAACGCGCGTAGCAATCGCCGCCCACGCCCACCGGGATGTCGAAGTCCAGCTTGTCGTACACCTCGTACGGCTGCTTCTTGCGCAGGTCCCACTCGATGCCCGAGCCGCGCAGCATCGGGCCGGTAAAGCCCATCTGCAGCGCGCGTTCCGGGCTGACCACGCCGATGTCCACCAGGCGCTGCTTCCAGATCCGGTTGTCGGTCAGCAGCGTCTCGTATTCGTCGACGTACTTCGGGAAGCGGTTGGTGAAGTCCTCGATGAAGTCCAGCAGCGAGCCCGAACGCGCTTCGTTCATGACCTTGATGGCACGCTCGTTGTGGATCTTCGAGGCACGATATTGCGGCATCGTGTCAGGCAGGTCGCGGTAGACGCCGCCCGGACGATAGTAGGCCGCGTGCATGCGCGCGCCCGACACCGCCTCGTACATGTCGAACAGGTCTTCGCGCTCGCGGAAGGCGTACAGGAACACCGCCATCGCGCCCACGTCGAGAGCGTGCGCACCGATCCACATCAAGTGGTTCATGATGCGGGTGATCTCGTCGAACATCACGCGGATGTACTGCGCGCGGACCGGTACTTCGAGACCGATCAGACGTTCGATCGCCATCACGTAGGCGTGCTCGTTGGACATCATCGACACGTAGTCGAGACGGTCCATGTAGGGCACGCTCTGGATCCAGGACTTCTGTTCGGCCAGCTTCTCGGTGGCACGGTGCAGCAGGCCGATATGCGGGTCGGCGCGCTGGATGACTTCGCCGTCCAGTTCCAGCACCAGGCGCAGCACGCCGTGCGCGGCCGGATGCTGCGGGCCGAAGTTCAGGGTGTAATTCTTGATGTCTGCCATGGCGCGTTCTCAGTGCTCCAAACCGCCGTACTTGTCCTCGCGGATCACGCGCGGCGTGATTTCGCGCGGCTCGATCGTGACCGGCTGGTAGATGACCCGCTTCTGTTCGGGGTCGTAGCGCATCTCGACGTAGCCGGAGACCGGGAAATCCTTGCGGAACGGATGGCCGACGAAACCGTAGTCGGTCAGGATGCGGCGCAGGTCCGGATGGCCGTCAAACACGATGCCGTAGAAATCGAAGGCTTCGCGCTCGAACCAGTTCACCGAGTTCCACACGTCGATCAGGCTGGCCACCACCGGGAAATCATCTTCCGGAGCGAACACGCGCAGGCGCAGGCGCCAGTTGTGGGTAACCGACAGCAGATGCGAGACGGCGGCAAAGCGCGGGCCGTCCCAGGCGCCGTCGCCGTATTCGGAATAGTCGACGCCGCACAGGTCGATCAGCTGCTCGAAGCGCAGCGAGGGATCGTCGCGCAGGATGCGGGCGGCTTCCAGGTAGTCGCCGGCCTTGACGATCAGCGTCAGTTCGCCGGTCGCCTCGATCAGTTTCTGCACGCGCTTGCCGAGAGCCTTCTCGAGCGCGGCCTTCAGGATGTCGAGCTTCGCCATTTCAGCCCTTGCGCGCGATGGTGTTGGTACGCTTGATCTTGTTCTGCAGCTGGATCACGCCGTAGATCAGCGCCTCGGCCGTCGGCGGGCAGCCCGGCACGTAGATATCCACCGGCACGATACGGTCGCAGCCACGCACCACCGAGTACGAATAGTGGTAGTAGCCGCCACCGTTGGCGCACGAGCCCATCGAGATCACCCAGCGCGGTTCCGCCATCTGGTCGTAGACCTTGCGCAGCGCGGGGGCCATCTTGTTGCACAGCGTGCCGGCCACGATCATCACGTCCGACTGGCGCGGCGACGGGCGGAACACCACGCCGAAGCGGTCCAGGTCATAGCGCGCGGCGCCGGCATGCATCATTTCCACGGCACAGCAGGCCAGGCCGAAGGTCATCGGCCACAGCGACCCGGTGCGGGTCCAATTGATCAGCTTGTCAGCGGTAGTCGTGACGAAGCCTTCGTTGAGAACGCCTTCGATTGCCATTTCACATCACTCCCAATCGAGCGCGCCCTTTTTCCAGATGTAGACGAAGCCCACGATGAATTCCAGCAGAAACACGCCCATGGCGATGAAACCCGGCCAGCCGATATCCCTCAGGGCAACACCCCACGGAAACAGGAAGGCGGTTTCGAGATCGAACAGGATAAACAGGATGGCGATGAGGTAGTAGCGCACGTCGAACTTCATGCGCGCGTCCTCGAACGCTTCGAAGCCGCACTCGTACGGAGACAGCTTCGCGGGATCGGGCTTGTTCGGACCGAGGATCCGACCGATCGACATCAGTGCCACGCCAAGCACGACACCGAAGATGATGAAGATGAGAACGGGGAAGTAGGCTTCGAGATTCAAGGTACGGCCAGCCTTATCTGGAATGTTGTCAACAGCACCAGCTGAAGCGGCGTCCTGTTGCCCACCCCAGGCGCTAAGCCATGAGAATCACGGCGCGCCGCCTTGCGGACTGCCGGAGCCCCATGCGCGGGTGCATTGCCCGGCCAGGGACTCCGATCAAGTTGTTTGGTGCCGACGGCGAGACTCGAACTCGCACAGCTTTCGCCACTACCCCCTCAAGATAGCGTGTCTACCAATTTCACCACGTCGGCTGGGGGAGAAACAATATTGCCTGGCGCCGGGTTTTGAGGCCCTTCAGGTCCGTTACAAAGACTTTCGTCTTTGCGCGGAACCCATCGCTGGGGAATCGTTTCAAGCCTTGCATTCTAACCCAAATTTCTTGCTTTGTTCAACGCACAACTGCAAAAAAACTCAGGAATCCGCCGCAAGGCAAACGGATTATTTCGGTACAGCGGGAGCTGCGGGCGCAGAAGCGTCTGCAGCAGCAGCAGGGGCTGCGGCCGGGGCCGATGCGCCTGCCGTGGCGGGCGCCGAGGCCGGGGCGGCGCCCATCACACCCAGCGACGCAGCGGGCTTGTAGTTGCCCAGCAGCGTCAGTGCCAGCGTGCAGACGAAGAACAGCGTGGCCAGCACGGCGGTGGTGCGCGACAGGAAGTTTGCCGAGCCGGTGGCGCCGAACAGGCTGCCGGAGGCGCCCGAGCCGAAGGCCGCGCCCACATCGGCGCCCTTGCCATGCTGGATCAGCACCAGGCCGATTACGCCCAGCGCCGACAACACCTGCAGCACCACCAACAAAGTCTTGAAGATTGCCATTTGATTTAAATAAGCTTACTTGCCTGATCGGTCGATCGGAACGGCCGGCATTCAGGCGTTGCCGATCGCGAGAAAATCTTCCGACTTGAGCGAGGCGCCGCCGATCAGGCCCCCGTCGATATCGGTCATCGAAAACAGTTCGGCCGCATTGTCGGGCTTGACGCTGCCGCCGTACAAGATTGCCATGCGCCCGGCCACGCCCGCATCGCGCGCGGCAACCTGGCCGCGCAGGAAGGCATGCACCGCCTGCGCCTGCGCGCTGGTGGCGGTCTTGCCGGTGCCGATGGCCCACACCGGCTCATAGGCCAGCACCACGCGGCCCAGCTGCTCCACGGTCAGCGCTTCCAGCACCGCCTGCAGCTGCCGGCCGACCACGGCCTCGGTCTCGCCCGCCTCGCGCTGGGCCAGGGTCTCGCCCACGCACACCACCGGGACGATGCCGAACTCGAGCGCCCGCAGCGCCTTGGCCGCGACGGCCTGGTCGGTCTCGCCATGGTAGGTGCGGCGCTCGGAGTGACCCACCAGCACATAGCTGCAGCCGAACTCGCCCAGCATGGACGCCGCCACTTCGCCGGTATAGGCGCCGCGCGCCTCCGCCGACACGTCCTGTGCACCCCAGGCCACCTTGGAGCCATTCAGCAGCGCCTGGCATTGTGCAAGATAGGGGAACGGCGCGCAGACCGCCAGCGTCGCGCCGGTCACACCGGCGCCAGCCTGGATGCCTTCCAGCAGTGCCGCGTTGGCAGCCAGGCTGCCGTGCATCTTCCAATTGCCGATGACGAGCTTTTGTCTCACGAGGTGCCCCTCCCAAATCAAACCCGCTATTGTAGCGTGTGGCAGGGGCAAGGCGCTACGCCCGCCGGTATGCCCGCCGATTTACCAGGTCAGCACGATCTTGCCGATATGTTCGCTTGACTCCATCAGGCGGTGCGCGTCGGCGGCTTGCGCGGCCGGGAACACCTGGTGGATCACCGGCTTGATCTTGCCGCCCGCCAGCAGCGGCCACACCTGCTCGTGCAGTGCCGCGGCGATCTTGCCCTTGAACGACGCCGGGCGCGGACGCAGCGTCGAGCCGGTCACGGTGATGCGCCGGCGCAAGATGTCGCCCAGCGGAATCTCGGCCTTGGCGCCGCCCAGCAGCGCGATGATGACGATGCGGCCGTCGTCGGCAATGCACTTGAGCTCGCGCGCCAGGTAGGGGCCGGCAACCATGTCGAGGATCACGTCGACGCCCTTGCCGCCGGTCAGCGCGGCCACTTCGGCGACAAAGTCCTGGGTCTTGTAGTTGATGGCGCGATCGGCGCCGAGGTCTTCGCAGGCCTTGCACTTTTCATCGGTGCCGGCGGTGACGAACACCTTGAAACCCAGCGCCTTGGCGATCTGGATCGCGGTGGTGCCGATGCCGCTGGAGCCGCCCTGGATCAGCAGCGTTTCATCCTTGCCGCGCGGACCCTGGCCCAGGTAGCCGCGGTCGAACACATTGCTCCACACCGTGAAGAAGGTTTCCGGCAGCGCCGCAGCCTCGATGTCGCTCAGGCCATCCGGGGCCGGCAACACCTGCGCCAGCGGCGCGGTGCACAGCTGTGCGTAGCCGCCGCCCTGCACCAGCGCGCAGACGCGGTCGCCCGCCTTGAGGCCGAAGCGGTTGTCGGCATGCGCCAGGTCGCCGCCGACCACCACGCCCGCCACTTCCAGGCCAGGCAGGTCCGACGCGCCCGGCGGCACCGGATAGTTGCCGGTGCGCTGGAACACGTCCGGCCGGTTCACGCCGGCGGCCGCCACGCGGATCAGCACCTCGCCCGCGGCGGGCACCGGATCTGGCCGCTCGGTCAGCTGGAGGACTTCGGGGGCACCGTATTCGCGGATCTCGATGGCTTGCATGCTGCTTTGCTCCTTGTCATTTGCTCGGTGTGAGCCTTGGCTCGATGGGTTGCCGCAGTGTAAACAAAAAAACGGCCGGGCATCGCCCGGCCGTTTTTTGCGCGCCGCCGCCTTCCGGCGGCGCCGCCGGGACACGTTGTCCCGCTTATTGCTGCTGCTCCGAGCCACCGGCCGGTGCCGCCGGGGCAGCGCCTTCGCCAGCGTTGATCGGGCTGATGCTGCCACCCTCTTCCGCCAGCGCGGCCTTCAGCGACAGGCGCAGGCGGCCCTTCTCGTCGGCCTGGATCAGCTTGACGCGGACCTGCTGGCCTTCCTTCAGCCAGTCCTTGATGTCCTTCACACGCTCGTTGACGATTTCCGAGATGTGCAGCAGGCCATCCTTGCCCGGCAGGATGTTGACGATGGCGCCGAAGTCCAGCAGCTTCAGCACGGTGCCGGCGTAGATCTTGCCCACTTCGGCTTCCGCGGTGATGCCCTCGATGCGGCGCTTGGCTTCGGCCATGCCTTCGGTCGAGGTCGAGGCGATGGTGATGGTGCCGTCTTCCTGGATGTCGATGGTGGTGCCGGTTTCCTTGGTCAGCGCCTGGATGGTCGAGCCGCCCTTGCCGATCACTTCGCGGATCTTGTCCGGATGGATCTTCATGGTGATCATGCGCGGCGCGTGCGCCGACAGCTCGGTGCGAGCATGGCCCATGGCTTCCTGCATGTTCGACAGGATGTGCAGGCGGCCTTCCTTGGCCTGCGCCAGCGCGACCTGCATGATCTCCTTGGTGATGCCCTGGACCTTGATGTCCATCTGCAGCGCGGTGATGCCGTTGTCGGTACCCGCCACCTTGAAGTCCATGTCGCCCAGGTGATCTTCATCGCCCAGGATGTCGGTCAGCACGGCAAACTTGTTGCCTTCCAGGATCAGGCCCATGGCCACGCCGGCCACGTGCGCCTTGACCGGAACGCCGGCGTCCATCAGCGCCAGGCAGCCGCCGCAGACCGAAGCCATCGACGACGAACCATTGGATTCGGTGATTTCCGACACCAGGCGGATGGTGTACGCGAACTCATCGTCCTTCGGCAGCACCGGGATCAGTGCGCGCTTGGCCAGGCGGCCATGGCCGATTTCGCGGCGCTTGGGGCTGCCCACGCGGCCGGTTTCACCGGTGGCGAACGGGGGCATGTTGTAGTGGAGCATGAAGCGGTCGCGGTACTCGCCGGCGAGCGCGTCGATGATCTGCTCGTCGCTCTTGGTGCCCAGCGTGGCCACCACCAGCGCCTGGGTCTCGCCGCGGGTGAACAGCGCCGAGCCGTGCGCGCGCGGCAGCACCGACGAACGGATCTCGATCGGGCGCACGGTGCGGGTGTCGCGGCCGTCGATGCGCGGCTCGCCGTTCAGGATCTGGCCGCGCACGATCTTGGCTTCCAGGTCGAACATGATGTTGCCGACTTCCACCTTGTCGGCTTCGACGCCGGCCTCGGCCAGCGCGGCGGCCACGTTGGCCGACACTTCCTTCAGCTTCTGGCTGCGGGCCGACTTCTGGCGCAGCTGGTAGGCTTCCTGCAGCAGCGGCAGCGCGACTTCGGTGACCTTGGCGATCAGCGGCTCGTTCTTGGCCGCCGGGGCCCAGTCCCACTCGGGCTTGCCGCCTTCGCGCACCAGTTCATGGATGGCGTTGATGGCGGTCTGCATCTGCTCGTGGCCATAGACCACGGCGCCCAGCATCACGTCTTCGGACAGCTGGTTGGCTTCCGATTCGACCATCAGCACGGCGCGCTCGGTACCGGCGACCACCAGGTCCAGGTCCGAGGTGGCGATCTGCGAGCGGGTCGGGTTCAGCAGGTACTGGCCATCCTTGTAGCCCACGCGCGCGGCGCCCACCGGGCCGCTGAACGGGATGCCCGACACGGCCAGCGCAGCCGACGCGCCGATCAGCGCGGGGATGTCGGCCGGCACTTCCGGGTTCAGCGACACCACGTGCACCACCACCTGCACTTCGTTGTAGAAGCCTTCGGGGAACAGCGGACGCAGCGGACGATCGATCAGGCGCGAGGTCAGGGTCTCGTTTTCCGACGGACGGCCTTCACGCTTGAAGAAGCCGCCGGGGATCTTGCCGGCGGCGTAGGTCTTCTCGATGTAGTCGACGGTCAGCGGGAAGAAGTCCTGGCCCGGCTTCGGGTTCTTGGCGGCGACCACGGTCGCCAGCACCACGGTGTCTTCCACATCGACCAGCACGGCACCGCCGGCCTGGCGGGCGATTTCGCCGGTTTCCATGCGGACCGTGTGCTGGCCCCACTGGAATTCCTTGACGACCTTGTTGAACATGGACATATGCATTCCTTGACTTGCGTGCTGGCCGCGCGATCTACGCAATGACACGCGCGCGGCCGGCGACGCCTGCGTTCTCAGCCGCAGGCAAACTGCCGGGTTGCCGGTCGCGGTCGCAGGGAAGTGCTATGCCATTCCAGCGCGGCACCAGCGTTGCCGATGCCGTGCTGGAATGACACAAAGCCCTGTTTCCTTGCCCGATCCGGGTGTTGGATAAAAAGAACAACTTACTCCGTTGCGCGGCTTGCCGCAACGGCGCCCGCGCCATCGACATGGCCGGACGGCGTGAAGCGAAAATCACTCCATTCACAGCCTGCACTCCGGCGGCACGGATTTGCCCCGCCAGAAATGCAAAATGCCTGCCCAGCAATGCTGAAGCAGGCATCGAGGCCTCACGCGAAACCGTGCAAACCCTGGAATCGCGCTGCCATCGGACGCAACCTTACTTGCGCAGACCCAGCTTTTCGATCAGGGCGCGGTAACGGTCGGCGTCGTTGGACTTGAGGTAGTCCAGCAGGCGGCGACGGCGGCTCACCATGCGCAGCAGGCCGCGGCGGCTGTGGTGGTCCTTCATGTTGGCCTTGAAGTGCGGGGTCAGTTCGTTGATGCGGGTGGTCAGCAGGGCCACTTGCACTTCGGGGCTGCCAGTGTCGTTGGCGCCACGGGCGAACTGCTTGATGACTTCGGACTTGTTGATATCGGCGACTGCCATGATGATTTCCTTTCACTTGCGAACGCCACAGCGCGGGATGCGCCGCATGCGTCGTGCCATGTAATGTCTGGCTGCTACCGCCACCGGACCGGGGCCCGGCAACGACAGCCGCGGATTATAGCCGAAAAGCCGGCGCAGGAGTACCCGGCGCCCCGCCGCTCACGGACGCTCCATCCTGCAGGTGGTCGGCAGCGTGGTCTGCGCGGCCTTGAGCTTGCGCACGGTGCGGAAGCCATAGCCCGAGCCCTCGTTGTCGAAGCGCACCGCTCCGCCCTGGCGCTCCATCACCGACACGTACAGCGGCTGCAGCACCTGGTGGTCGTCGGCCCGCACCGTGGCCTCGTGGAAGTCGTTGACGTAGCGCATGTGCTCGAGCGCGCGCGCCACCTTGACCGCGTCGGTGGAGCCGGCCTGCGTGATCGCCCGCGCCAGCATCTCGACCATCACCTGCATGCGCAGGTGCACGTAGTCGTCCTTCGGTTCGGGATAGCGCGCGCGGAATTCCTGGTAGAACGCGTCGGACGCCGCCCCGCCCACATTGGGATGCCACTCCGCCACCGCCAGTACGCGCCCCACGCCGGCATCGCCCATGGCCGCCGGCGCGCCCAGTCCGTTGCCGTAGAAGGTATAGAACTTGGCCCGCAGCCCGCCCTCGCGCGCGGCCTTGACCATCAGCGTCAGGTCGTTGCCCCAGTTGCCGGTAATGACGGCGTCCGCGCCGCTGGCCTTGATCTTGGCGATATAGGGCGCGAAGTCCTTGATCTTGCCGATCGGGTGGAACTCGTCGCCGACGATCTGGATATCGGGCCGGCGCGCCGCCAGCATCTCGCGCGCCGAACGCGCCACCTGGTGGCCGAAGCTGTAGTCCTGGTCGATCAGGTACACGCGGCGCACCGCCTGGTCCTGGCGGATGACCTCGGTCAGCGCCTGCATGCGCATGTCGGCGCTGGCATCGAAGCGAAAATGCCAGAAACTGCAGTTCTCGTTGGTCAGGCTGGGATCGACCGCCGAATAGTTCAGGAACAGCACGCGCGCGTCGGGCTGGCGCGCGTTATGGCGGTTGATGGCCGACACCAGCGCCCCCGCCACCGCCGAGCTGTTGCCCTGCAGCACGAACGGGATGCGCTTGTCGGTCAGCGCGCGCAGCTGGATCAGGCTTTCATCGACATTGCCCTTGCTGTCGAAGGTGACCAGCTCGAGCGGCCGCACGCCCTCTGCGGTCTTGACGCCGCCACGCGCGTTGATGCGCTCGATCGCCAGGCGCAGGTTGCGCGCCACCGCTTCGCCGGCATTGGCGAACGGGCCGGACAGTCCATCGATCATCCCCAGCCGGATCGGCTCCTGCGCCGAGGCGCCCGCCGCTGCCGCCAGCAACAACCCGCCCAGCCATCCCCGCCACCGCGCTGCAACCGTCATTCGTCTCTCCTGGAAAGCGCAGGATAGTAAGGCAGCGTCCGGTTGCGGGCAAATACCGGCGCGGACCGCACCCACACCGCCAGTTCCATGGTGAACCGGCTGCGTTATCGGCTGATCCGCACAAAAGCAGCGCCGAACGCACACACTAGCCGCCGCCGCACTACACTGGCGGTATCAACACCCCATACATCGATCGAGGTCCAGCCATGCATTCCATCATCGCCAAGGGTGTGCGCCGTCTCGTGCTGGCGCTGGGCATCGCCATGCTGTCGGCCTGTGCCACGCTGATGCCGGTGCAGGAAGGCAGCCGGCTGGTGGGCCAGCCCCAGGCCGCGGTGCAGGCCATGTTCGGGCCGCCCACCGATGTGTTCCCGCTGCGCGACGGCACCACGCGCTGGATCTACTCGAAGCAGCCGATGGGCCAGTATGCCTACGGCGCCGACTTCGACCGCAACGGCAACCTGACCGTGTTCCGCAACATGCTGTCGACGCCCGAGCTGTACAAGGCGCAGGTCAACACCTGGACCAAGCGCGACGTGGCCGAGCACTTTGGCGTGACGCGGCTGCCGGTCAGCTATTTCCCGCGCATGCGCAACGAGGTCTGGTCCTACCGCTTCCTCCACGAAGACGTCTGGCCGTCGCTGTTCCACTTCTATTTCGACGATGCCGGCGTGCTGCGCCGGACCCAGATCACGCCCGATCCGCTCTACGACCCCGACGAGCGCCGCTTTTTCTGATGCGCACGCGGGGTAGCCCGCTGCGTGCCCATGAAAAAGCCCGCCATCCCCGGGTCGGGAATGGCGGGCCTGGTCCGTACGTTCAGGCCGGGTAGGCCTTCCGCCGTCTGCGCAGGAGTCAGGGTCAGATCTGCGGGTTGATCTTCTGCACGGCCTTGTCGTGCAGCTTGTTCAGCGCGGCCAGGTAGGCCTTGGCCGAGGCCGCGACGATATCCGGGTCGGTACCCACGCCGTTGACGATGCGGCCGGCCTTGGACAGGCGCACCGTGACTTCGCCCTGGGCCTCGGTGCCGCCGGTGATGGCGTTCACCGAATACAGCACCATCTCGGCGCCGCTGGCCACGCGCGATTCGATCGCATGCAGGGTGGCGTCGACCGGGCCGTTGCCCTCGCCCTCGCCGCTCTGCTCCTGGCCGTCCATGCTGAACACCACGCGCGCATGCGGACGCTCGCCGGTCTCGGAGCGCTGCGACAGCGAGATAAAGCGGAAGTGTTCGTTGGCGTCATGCTGGGCCTCGTTCGAGACGATGGCGACGATGTCCTCGTCGAAGATCTCGGCCTTCTGGTCGGCCAGCTCCTTGAAGCGCGCGAAGGCGGCGTTGACCTCGCTCTCGCTGTCGAGCTCGATGCCCAGCTCCTGCAGTCGCTGCTTGAAGGCATTGCGGCCCGACAGCTTGCCCAGCACGATCTTGTTGGCGGTCCAGCCCACGTCCTCCGCGCGCATGATCTCGTAGGTGTCGCGCGCCTTGAGCACGCCATCCTGGTGGATGCCCGAGGCATGCGCGAAGGCGTTGGCGCCGACCACGGCCTTGTTCGGCTGCACCACGAAACCGGTGATCTGCGACACCAGCTTCGAAGCCGGCACGATCTGCGTGGTGTCGACGCCGACGTCGAGGTCGAAATAGTCGCGGCGCGTCTTCACCGCCATCACCACTTCTTCCAGGCTAGTGTTGCCGGCCCGCTCGCCCAGGCCATTGATGGTGCATTCGATCTGGCGCGCGCCGCCGAGCTTGACCGCCGCCAGCGAATTGGCCACGGCCATGCCGAGGTCGTTATGGCAGTGCACCGACCAGACCGCCTTGTCCGAGTTGGGAATGCGCTCGCGTACCGAGCGGATCAGCCCGGCATAGCCTTCCGGCACGGCGTAGCCCACCGTATCGGGCAGGTTGATGGTGGTCGCGCCTTCTGCGATCACGCCTTCGAGCACGCGGCAAAGGAAATCCATGTCCGAGCGGCTCCCGTCTTCCGGCGAGAACTCGATATCGTCGGTGAACTGACGCGCAAAGCGCACCGCCAGGCGCGCCTGCTCGTACACCTGGTCCGGCGTCATGCGCAGCTTCTTCTCCATGTGCAGCGCGGAGGTGGCGATGAAGGTGTGGATACGGAACGAGTTGGCCGGCTTCAGCGCCTCGGCGGCACGGGCGATGTCCTTGTCGTTGGCGCGGGCCAGCGAGCAGATGGTGGAGTCCTTGACCACCTGTGCGATCGAGCGGATCGCCTCGAAGTCGCCGTTGGAGCTCGCGGCGAAACCGGCCTCGATCACATCGACCTTCAGGCGCTCCAGCTGGCGCGCGATGCGGATCTTTTCCTCGCGCGTCATCGATGCGCCGGGCGACTGCTCGCCGTCACGCAAGGTGGTGTCGAAAATGATGAGTTTGTCAGACATGGTGTGGAGCTCCTGATTGCTTATGGTGTGCTGTCCCCGGCATGCTGCGTCCGGGGCTTTACCGCCTGTTCCGCGCTCCACGGCTGTGGAATGCAAAACGCCCCGGCGTGCATGGAGCAGGCCGGGGCGTTGGAAAATTCCTTGCGGATTCCGCGCTAAGGGGTAAGTCCGTCCTTAGCGCGCGCGCGTCCCGACCTGATAGCCTAGTAGGCCACCTAGGGTGGTGCGGGCGATTAGGACTTGGCGCGAAATCATGGCAGCGACTATAGCCGACTTGGCGCGCACGCGCAACACAGGGTTTTGCCGCACGCGCCGCCGGCGAAGGCTTCAGCCCTTGGGCGGGATGCGCAGCTTCTGGCCCGGATAGATCTTGTCCGGGTGGCTCAGCATCGGCTTGTTGGCCTCGAAGATCTTGTTGTACTCGGCGCCGTTGCCGTAGGCGGCCTGCGCGATCGCCCACAGCGTGTCGCCCTTGACCACGGTATGCCATTGCGACTCGGCCGACTCGACGTTGACCGACATCTTGTCCTCGACCTTGTCCACGCCCTCGACATTGCCGGCGCACAGGATGATCTTCTCGCGCGTGGCCTGGTCGGGCGCCACGCCGAACACCGTGACGAGGCCCTGCGAGCCGTCGACCTGCACCATCAGCCCGGTCGCGTCCAGCCCCATCTTCCTGATATAGGCCTCGATCGCGTCGCCCGCGGCGCGATTGGCGGCATCGACCTTCTCCGCCGATGCATCCGCCGCGGCCGCTGCCTGCGCGGCCTTGGCCTCGCCGGTGCCGAACAGCTTTTCTCCCGCTTCCTTGATGAAGTCGAACATGCCCATGACATCCTCCTGACGGTGGGTGGAAAACACTGCAGAGTGCCACGCCCGGATGGCCGCGGCATGAAAACAATGGTGAATCCCGCAAAGCATGAAGGGCGCCTGAGCGCCCTTCTGCGATTTATTCCCGCGGCTTCTTCTCGAGCGCCGGCTTGCCATGCATGGCCCGCCAGGCCCACAGCACATAGCCCGAAATCGCGTAGGCCACGAACAGCCCGAACAGCGCCACCGGCGGATCGGTCGAGACCACCACGAACAGCACCAGGACCAGCACCATCATGCCGAACGGCACGCGGTAGCGCACGTCGAGGGCCTTGCCGCTGTAGAACGGCGCGTTTGACACCATTGACAGCCCCGCGTACAGCGTGATGCCGAACGCCACCCACGGCATCCACAGCTCCTTGACCGGCAGCTTGTTGTCGATCACCAGCCAGACGAAGCCGGCCACCAGCGCCGCCGCGGCCGGGCTCGGCAAACCCTGGAAGAAGCGCTTGTCGATGACGCCGATATTGGCATTGAAACGCGCCAGGCGCAGTGCCGCACAGGTGCAGTAGACAAAGGCTGCTATCCAGCCCCACTTGCCCAGGTCATGCAGGATCCATTCGTACATCACCAGCGCCGGCGCGACGCCGAACGAGGTCATGTCCGAGAGCGAGTCATACTGCTCGCCGAACGCGCTTTGCGTATTGGTGATGCGCGCCACGCGCCCGTCCATGCCATCGAGCACCATGGCCGCGAAGATGGCGATGGCGGCAGCGTCGAAGCGCATGTTCATCGCCTGCACGATGGCGAAGAAGCCGGCGAACAGCGCCGCCGTGGTGAAGGCGTTGGGCAGCAGGTAGATGCCGCGCCGGCGCGGGCGCTGGTAGGCGATATCGTGGTCGTCGACGGCTTCGTCGTCGAAGTCGTCGTCGGCGCCGCGCAGCTGGTTGTGGCGGAACGGCCGCAGGTGGGTCACGTTGCCGCTGCCGCTGCGCTTGTTACGTCGATGGAAGGCAACCATCACTGTCCTCCGGTCAGGCCGCCGCTCACTGCACGTCGAGTTCGGCAAGGATGGTCGACGAGGCCGACACCTTCTCGCCGATGGTCACGCGCGGGCGTGCGTCGAGCGGCAGGTACACGTCGACGCGCGAGCCGAAGCGGATAAAGCCGTAGCGCTGGCCGCGCGAGAGGTTGTCGCCGGCCTTGGTGTAGCACAGGATGCGGCGCGCCACCAGGCCCGCCACCTGCACCAGCGTCACCAGCTGGCCGTCGGCCGCGCGCCGGATCAGCACCGCGTTGCGCTCGTTTTCGGTCGAGGCCTTGTCGAGGTCGGCATTGACGAACTTGCCGGGAAAGTACTCGACCTTCTCCACCGCGCCGTCGACCGAGACGCGGTTCGAGTGCACGTTGAAGACGTTCATGAAGACGCTGATCTTCAGCGCCTCGCGCTTGGCGTACGGGTCCATGGTCTTCTCGACCACGACGATGCGGCCGTCGGCCGGGGCCAGCACGGCGTTGGGCTGCGACGGGATCGGACGCGGCGGATCGCGGAAGAACTGCAGCACGAACACCGTGATGATCCACAGCGGCAGCGCCCACCAGAAGCCCGCGCTGGCGTGCACCAGCAGCGAGATGACAAAGGCGCCGGCCAGGAATGGCCAGCCTTCACGGGCGATCAGCGGATGAGGATAGTTCATGCAGTACGTGTTTCGGTGGATACAGGCCAGAGCAAGGCGGCCCGGCCGCGGCACGCACGTGCCGCGCCCCCTGCCGGCCGCCGCGGGGAGCAGCATCCGGCACGCCTTGCCCGAAAAGTTCGACAAGGATAACAAAAAGCCGTTCAGGTCCCGGCAATCCCCTTCCGATGATAGAAGGGCAAGGCACGGAACGCTGAACGGCTTCGGCCCGCCGCCGTGCGGCGCGGGCCATCAGGCAGCGCTGGCGATCAGTTCTTCGACTGGTCGACCATCTTGTTCTTGGCGATCCACGGCATCATCGCGCGCAGCTTCTCGCCCACCACTTCGATTTCGTGCTCGGCGTTCAGGCGGCGGCGCGAGATCAGCGTCGGGGCGCCGGCCTTGTTCTCGAGCAGGAAGCTCTTGGCGTATTCGCCGGTCTGGATGTCCTTCAGGCACTGCTTCATCGCCTTCTTGGTCTCCTCGGTCACCACGCGCGGACCGGTGACGTATTCGCCATATTCGGCGTTGTTGGAGATCGAGTAGTTCATGTTGGCGATGCCGCCTTCGTAGATCAGGTCGACGATCAGCTTCAGTTCGTGCAGGCACTCGAAGTAGGCCATTTCCGGCGCGTAGCCGGCTTCCACCAGGGTCTCGAAGCCAGCCTTGATCAGCTCGACGGTGCCGCCGCACAGCACGGCCTGCTCGCCGAACAGGTCGGTTTCGGTTTCTTCGCGGAAGTTGGTCTCGATGATGCCGGCACGGCCGCCGCCGTTGGCGGTGGCGTACGACAGCGCGATGTCACGGGCGGCGCCGGACTTGTTCTGGTGCACGGCGATCAGGTGCGGCACGCCGCCACCTTGGGTGTAGGTGGCGCGCACGGTGTGGCCCGGGGCCTTCGGCGCGATCATGATCACGTCCAGGTCGGCGCGCGGGATCACCGCACCGTAGTGCACGTTGAAGCCGTGGGCGAAGGCCAGCGCGGCGCCTTCCTTGATGTTGGCGTGCACTTCGTTCTTGTACACGTCGGCGATCTGCTCGTCCGGCAGCAGGATCATGACCACGTCGGCGTTCTTGACAGCCTCGGCCACTTCCTTGACCTGCAGGCCGGCGTTGACGGCCTTGTTCCACGACGCGCCGCTCTTGCGCAGGCCGACGGTCACGTTGACGCCCGAATCCTTCAGGTTCAGCGCGTGGGCATGGCCCTGCGAGCCGTAGCCGATGATGGTGACGTTCTTGCCCTTGATCAGCGAGAGGTCGGCGTCCTTGTCGTAAAACACTTTCATGATAAATCCTTCAATCTCTGTCTTTTATATGAGGGGGGCGGCATCCTCGCGCGCATTGTGTGCGCACGGATCGCGCCGCCCGGGGATACTGCTTGAACCTGTGCGGTCGGCGCCGGATCAGACCTTCAGGATGCGCTCGCCGCGGCCGATGCCCGAGCCGCCGGTGCGGACGGTCTCGAGGATGGCGGTACGGTCGATCGCGTCCAGGAACGCATCGAGCTTGACGCCGTTGCCGGTCAGCTCGATGGTGTAGGTCTTCTCGGTGACATCGATGATGCGGCCGCGGAAGATGTCGGCGGTGCGCTTCATTTCCTCGCGCTCCTTGCCGACCGCGCGCACCTTGACGAGCATCAGCTCGCGCTCGATGTGCGCGCCTTCGGTCAGGTCGACCACCTTGACCACTTCGACCAGGCGGTTCAGGTGCTTGGTGATCTGCTCAATCACGTCATCCGAACCAGTGGTGACGATGGTCATGCGCGACAGCGAGGAGTCCTCGGTCGGCGCCACGGTCAGCGTCTCGATGTTGTAGCCGCGGGCCGAGAACAGGCCCACCACGCGCGACAGCGCACCAGCTTCGTTTTCCAGCAGGACCGAAATGATGTGTCGCATTTACAGGTCCTCCGCGCCGAGCAGCATTTCGGAAATGCCCTTGCCGGCCTGGACCATCGGCCAGACGTTTTCGGTGGGATCGGTCTGGAAGTCCAGGAACACGGTACGGTCCTTCAGGCGGAACGCCTCGCGCAGCGCCGGCTCGACGTCGGAGCTCTTTTCGACGCGCATGCCGACGTGGCCATAGGCCTCGGCCAGCTTGACGAAATCAGGCAGCGCATCCATGTAGGAATGGGAGTAGCGGTTGTCGTACTCGATCTCCTGCCACTGGCGAACCATCCCGAGGTAGCCGTTGTTGAGCGAACAGATCTTCACCGGGGTGTCGTACTGCAGGCAGGTCGACAGTTCCTGGATGCACATCTGGATCGAGCCTTCACCGGTGATGGTGACGACTTCCTTCTCCGGGAACGCCTTCTTGATGCCCATCGCGTACGGCAGGCCCACGCCCATCGTGCCCAGGCCGCCGGAGTTGATCCAGCGGCGCGGCTCGTTGAACTTGTAGAACTGCGCCGCCCACATCTGGTGCTGGCCGACGTCGGAGCAGATGAAGGCGTCGCCGTGGGTCAGTTCCCAGATCTTTTCCACCACGTACTGCGGCTTGATGATCTCGGAGCTGCGGTCGTACTTGAGGCAGTCGACCGAACGCCATTGCTCGATCTGCTCCCACCACCTGGCCAGCGCCTCGCGCTTGGGCTTGACGTCGCTGGCCTTGATCTGGGCGATCAGTTCCTGCAGCACGTCCTTGACGTTGCCGACGATGGGGATATCGACCTTGACGCGCTTGGAAATCGACGACGGATCGATGTCGATATGGATGATCTTGCGCGCCTGCGAGGTGAAGTGCGACGGGTTGCCGATCACGCGGTCGTCGAAGCGGGCCCCGATGGCGATCAGCACGTCGCAGTTCTGCATGGCCATGTTGGCTTCATACGTGCCGTGCATGCCGAGCATGCCGACGAACTGCTTGTGGGTGCCGGGGAACGCGCCCAGGCCCATCAGGGTGTTGGTCACCGGGTGGCCGGTCAGCGCCGCCAGCTGGCGCAGCTCGTCGCTGGCATTGGCCAGCACCACGCCGCCGCCGCTGTAGATGTACGGGCGCTCGGCGTTCTGCAGCAGCGCCACGGCCTTGCGGATCTGGCCCGAGTGGCCCTTGTTGACCGGGTTGTACGAGCGCATGTCGATCGACTTGGGGTACTCGTACTTGCAGGCATTGCGCGAGACATCCTTGGGGATGTCGACCACCACCGGGCCGGGACGGCCGGTCGAGGCAATGAAGAACGCCTTCTTGATGGTCGCGGCGAGGTCGCGCACGTCCTTCACCAGGAAGTTGTGCTTGACGATCGGGCGCGTGATGCCGACGGTGTCGCACTCCTGGAAGGCGTCCTGGCCGATGGCGTGGGTCGGCACGTTGCCGGTGATCACCACCATCGGGATCGAGTCGAGGTACGCGGTGGCGATGCCGGTGACGGCATTGGTCACGCCGGGACCCGAGGTCACCAGGGCGACGCCCACCTTGCCGGTTGCGCGTGCGTAGCCATCCGCGGCATGGACCGCGGCCTGCTCGTGGCGCACCAGGATGTGCTCGAACTTGGTTTGCTTGTGGAGCTCGTCGTAGATATACAGCACTGCGCCGCCGGGATAGCCCCAGACGTACTCGACGCCTTCTTCGGCAAGTGCGTGAACGAGAATTTCCGCCCCGATCATTTCGGGTGCGGCAGATGAATTGCTATCGGCGTGGGAGAATTCCGCGCTGGGCATGTTCATTTCAGTCCTTTGCAATTTTCGGCAAAAAATTGTTTGGATGCTCTCTGCCGAACTTGTGGCTCGGGTTCAAGCGGTGCGCGTCTGCATGGAAGACCGCCTCATAAGCGGCCGGATGAGACAACCACTGATGTCGTGTGAACCGTCGATGATACTGCAATGCACCAGCGCGGTCTACGGTTGTTTACGCCGCCGGCATCGGCAAGTTCCCCGGATTTGCAAAAACTTTTGACCCCGCGCCATGTATGTCCCGCCATACAAAACGGTACAGCGCGGCGAAATTTTGCTAGCATCCCAGCACATTGGGGCGCCGCGCGCCCCCGGCAGCACATTCACCAGAACCGGGCACTTGGTCCCGGCGCAACAAGCCCCAACCGCCTGAATGGCCACCGACCAGGAACTGTCCGCCTTTCTTGCCAGCGTCGAGCGGCGCGCCTTCAAGCAGGCCGTATTCGCCGTCCGCGACGACGAGGCGGCGCTGGACATCGTCCAGGATGCCATGATCAAGCTGGCCGAAAAATATGGCGACAAGGGCGCCGCGGAACTCGCACCGCTGTTCCAGCGCATCCTGCAGAACACCATCCATGACTGGTTCCGACGCCAGAAGGTGCGCAATACCTGGGTCTCGCTGTTTTCCAGCCTGCGCGACGACCGCGACGGCGGCGACGACAGCGACCTGCTGGAGACGCTCGAGGCGCAGGTCGGCTCGGAATCGGCCGAAAGCAGCGCCGACAAGGTCGAGCGCGCCCAGGTCATGCACATCATCGAGCAGGAGATCCAGCGCCTGCCCACGCGTCAACGCCAGGCATTCCTGATGCGTTACTGGGAAGATATGGACGTCGCCGAAACCGCGGCCGTGATGGGCTGTTCCGAAGGCAGCGTCAAGACGCACTGTTCCCGTGCCACGCATACACTTGCGCAGGCCCTGCGCGCACGGGGGGTCCGACTATGAGCCGAAACGACAAAGAAATCCGCGAGCGCCGGTTTGCGCATGAGGTTCGCGCGGCACTCGACGCCGGCGCCGAGGCCTTGCCGGCCGACATTTCCGAACGGCTCGCCGCCGCGCGCCGGATGGCGGTCGCCCGCAAGAAGGCCGAGGCGCCCGTGCTGGTGCCGCAGCTTGCCATGCCGGGCGCGCACGCGCCGCTGTTCGACGACGACGCCTCGCCGCTGCATCGCGCCGGCGCCTGGCTGCGCCGGCTGGGGCTGGTCTGGACGCTGGCCGCGCTGGGCGCCGGCCTGGTGGGCATCTACCACTGGCAGGAGCAGAAGCGCATCGAGGAGCTGGCCGATATCGACGCCGCCATGCTGCTCGATGACCTGCCGCCCACGGCCTATGCCGACGAGGGCTTCCACGTGTTCCTGAAGCACGGGCAATAGCATGGCGCCCCCGCTTCCCCGCCCCGACGTCCTGCGCCGCCGGCTGGCCGCCCTGCTGGCCGGCGTCGGCGCGGCCGCGTGTTGGGGGCTGCTTCCCGCGCCGGCCCAGGCACAGGGCGCTTCCGCGGCAGTCGGAGCCACCGCCCCCCACCCGGCCCAGCCGGTCGGCGCCAAGCCCGCCTGGGCCGACCTGAGCCCCGTCAACCAGCGCATCCTGGCGCCGCTGCAGCCGCTGTGGGACAGCCTGCCGGAGCTGAACCGCCACAAGTGGCTGCGCATCGCCGCGCGCTATCCGAAATATTCGCCGGCCGAGCAGGCCCGGCTGGAGGCGCGCATGGCGGAGTGGGTCAGGATGACTCCGCAGCAACGCCGGCTGGCGCGCGAAAACTACCAGATCACCCGCTCGCTGCCGACCGAGAAGAAGGCCGAGGCCTGGGACAAGTACCAGCAGTTGCCTGAAGAGCAGAAGAAGAAGCTGGCCGCCGCCGACCACGTGCCGCGCCGCCCCGGCGCCGTCAGCGCGCTGCCCAGCGGCAAGCGCCTGCCCAGCGACACCAGCCGCCAGCTGCGCCATGAACACAAGGCGGGGGCGGGCCACGCTGCCCACCCGGCCAGCGAGGGTGCGGCGCTGCCCGCAGCCGCGGCAACTGCCGTGGCCGCGGCGTCCGCCCCCGCCGCTGCCACTCCGGCAACGCCCGCAAGCGCCGCGCTTCCCGCGGCCAGCGCGCCGGCCACCGCGGCAGCCCAGGCCACCACCGAAGCGACGGCCGCGGCGTCCGACGCGACCGTGCGCCAGTAATTCGCAGGCCATTTGGCATAATGGCCGTTTGAGGCCGGCCAGCGCACGCGGGCCAGCTTCGCCAGGCCCGCACCGGCACCCGCATGCCGCGCGCCGGCGCCCTGTTCAGACCGCCATCGATGCCCGCTGCCACCCTCGACCCCGTACCCCCTGCCGCGTCCGCGCCGGCCGCACCGCCGCTGCGCCGCCGCATCGCCTGCATGCTTTATGAAGGCGTGCTGCTGTTCGGCGTGCTGAGCGCCTCGACCGCCGCCTACCTGCTGGTGCGGCCGCTGCTGCAGAAGCTGGGCGCGGACGGGCCGCTGGTGATCCAGCTGTGGAGCTTCCTGGTGATGGGGCTGTATTTCACCTGGTTCTGGCAGCGCAACGGCCAGACCCTGGCGATGCAGACCTGGCGCATGCGCGTCGAAAACGCCGCCGGGTTGCCGCCGCGCTGGCCGCAGGCGGCGCTGCGCTACGTGCTGGCGTGGCTGTGGCTGCCGCCGTCGGCTGCCGTCGGCCATCTGCTCGGGCTGGTCAAGGGCCCCTTCGTCGGCGTGCTGTGCGCCGGCCTGCTGGTCTGGATCCTGCTGGCCTGGCTGGATCCGCGCCGCCAGTTCCTGCACGACCGCCTGGCCGGCACGCGCCTGACCGACCTGCGCACCAGGCCATGAGCCTCGGCGCCGCCGGCATCCGCCGCGTCGCCGTGACCGCGCAGGCGGCCGCGGCGCTGGGCATTGCCGCGGCGCTGGTTCGCACCGCCGCCTGGCCGTGGCCCGGTGCGCTCGCCGCCGGCGCGGGGCTGATCCTGGGCGGCTTCGCCGCCGGCATTGCCATCGCCTTCGCGCTGAGCGGGCGCGGCCTGTGGGTCGCACGCGGCGACCACCCGCCCGCGCCGCCCGCCGAACTTGCCGCCACCCGCCGGCCGCTGCGACCGGCGGAGGCGTTGCGCTGCTACGCAACCGAATGCCTGGCGGTGCTGCGCATGTTCGACTGGCTGCAGCCCTTCCGCGCACGGGCACCGTTTGCGCCGGCCGATCCTGCCCGGCCCGGCCGCGATGCCCCGCCGGTGCTGCTGGTCCATGGCTATGCCTGCGGCCAGGCGATCTGGCTCGACATGCAGCCGGCGCTGGCCGCCGCCGGCTACCGCTGCCACGGGATCGACCTGGAGCCCGTGTTCGGCGACATCGACGACTACGCCCGCGCGCTGCTGGCCGCGATGCGGCGCATCCGCGCCGAAAGCGGGCGCGCGCCGCTGCTGCTGTGCCACAGCATGGGCGGCCTGGCCGCGCGCGCCGCGCTGCAACTGGCCGGCGACGAGGACCTCTGCGCCGGCATCGTGACGCTGGGCAGCCCGCACCACGGCAGTGCGCTGGCGCGCTTTGGCGGCGGCCACAATGCGCGCCAGATGCGCTGCGGCAGCCCCTGGCTGCGCGCGCTCGCGGCCGCCGAAACGCCGCGGCTGCGCGCGCGCATGATCTCGATCTTCAGCTGGCATGATTCGATCGCGGGCCCGCCCTGCACCGGCTGGCTCGACGGCGCCGGCCATATCCCGCTGTCCGGCATCGGCCATGTGTCGCTGCTGCGCCATCCCGCCGCCGAGCGTGCCGTGCTCGACGCACTGGCAGAGCTGTCCGCGCGCGGCCTCTGAGCTGGCCGCGAGTCGGCCCATGCAGCGGCTGTCCCGCAGCCGCAACGATTCACATGTCAGTCATGTTTTCGTCACCGTCGCGTCATTGCTTAATGGCTGAATGCAGCCATCGCCGCAACCGGGACTGGCATGGTGCAAGCAATCCGATCTGCCCGCGGGTATCTGTCGAAGGCCTCGCAACTGGCGCCATGGCTGCGCCGCAGCGCTGACAGCGGCCCCGCCGCGCCGGTGAGCGCCTTCATGGCGCCGGCACTCGATGGCGCCGCGCTGGCGCCGCCGCGCGAAGCGCAGGAAACCTATCCCCCCGAGCCGCACCCGATCCAGCGCTACCGCGCCATCTGGCTGTCTGACATCCACCTCGGGACGCCCGGCTGCCAGGCCGACTACCTGCTGGATTTCCTCAAGCACAACGAATCCGACCAGCTCTACCTGGTCGGCGACATCATCGACGGCTGGCAGCTGCGCCGCGGCTGGTACTGGCCGCAAAGCCACAACGACGTGGTGCAGAAGCTGCTGCGCAAGGCGCGCAAGGGGACCGAGGTGATCTATGTGCCCGGCAACCACGACGAGGCCGCGCGCCAGTTCGACGGCATGGCCTTCGGCGACATCACCGTGCGCGAGGAGGCGATCCACGTCACCGCCACCGGGCGCCGCCTGTGGGTGGTGCACGGCGACCTGTTCGACGGCGTGGTGCAGCACGCGCGCTGGCTGGCCTATCTGGGCGATTCGCTCTACACCATGATCCTGGCGCTCAACCGGCACTTCAACCGGCTGCGCGCGCGCCTGGGCTTTCCGTACTGGTCGCTGTCGCAGTACCTGAAGCACCAGGTCAAGAACGCAGTCAACTACATCGGCGCGTTCGAGAGCGCGATGGTCGACGAGGCGCGCCGCCGCGGCTGCGACGGCGTGGTCTGCGGCCATATCCACAAGGCCGAGATCCGCGAGGTCAACGGCCAGCTCTACTGCAACGACGGCGACTGGGTTGAAAGCCTGTCGGCACTGGTCGAAACCCTCGAAGGCGAACTGAAGATCGTCTACTGGACCAGGCTGCTCGACGCGCCCGCGCCCGCCATGCGCCGCCGGCGCCGCGCTGCCGTGGCCGGTTGAGCCGCGCCGGTAACGTTTTTCCGCGTGGCGCCATCTGCCCGGCGCCATCCGCACTGCCCTTCCACCGCGCCCAAGGAGGCTGCATGAAGATCCTGATCGTCACCGATGCCTGGGAACCGCAGGTCAATGGCGTGGTGCGCACGCTCAAGTCGACGCGCCGCGAACTGGAGGCGATGGGCCACACGGTCGACATGATCACGCCGCTGGAATTCCGCACGGTGCCCTGCCCGACCTACCCCGAGATCCGGCTGTCGCTGCTGCCGGGCGCGCGCGTGCGGCGGCGCATCGAGGCCTTCGGCCCAGACGCCCTGCACATCGCCACCGAGGGCCCGCTGGGACTGGCCGCGCGCAGCCATGCGCTGCGCCGCAAGCTGCCCTTCACCACCGCCTACCACACGCGCTTTCCGGAATATGTGCAGGCCCGCTTCGGCATTCCGCTGGCGTGGACCTACCGTTTCCTCGGCTGGTTCCATGGCCCCGCCCAAGCGGTGATGGCGCCGACGCCGGTGGTGCTGGACGACCTGCGGCGCTACCGCATTACCAACGCCGTGCTGTGGACGCGTGGCGTGGACCTCGACGTGTTCACGCCGCAGCGCGCCAATGTGCTCAACACCGCCCACCCGATCTTCCTGTACGTGGGCCGCGTGGCGGTGGAGAAGAACGTCGAGGCATTCCTGGCGCTGGACCTGCCCGGCTCCAAATGGGTGGTCGGCGACGGCCCGGCTCTGCCGGCGCTGCGCGCGCGCTATCCCGGCGCCAACTACCTGGGCGTGCTGAGCCAGCCCGAGCTGGCGCGGGTGTATGCTTCCGCTGACGTGTTCGTGTTCCCGAGCCGCACCGACACCTTCGGGCTGGTGCTGCTGGAAGCGCTGGCCAGCGGCCTGCCGGTGGCCGCGTATCCGGTCACCGGCCCGATCGACGTGCTCGGCGACAGCCCCGCCGGCGTGATGCACGAAGACCTGCGCGAGGCCTGCCTGGAAGCGCTGCGCATCGACCGCGCCACGGCCCGGGCCCACGCCGAGCGTTTCTCGTGGCGCGCCGCGTCCGAGCAGTTCCTGGCCCACCTGCGGCCGTTCGCCGCCGCCAGGCCAGGCCGGGGCGGCGCAGCGGCCCAACCAGCCACAGCCCAGCCTTCCGCCCCGCAAACCCATGCCGAAACCGCATCCGGAACTGCCGTCCGACCCGCCAATGCAGAGGCCGCCGCCCGCCATGCAGAGCGCTGACTACTCCGTCGACCAGAATCCGCACAAGGGCAACCGGGGCCTGGCGCGCGCCTGGCATGCCGCCATCAATTCGCTGTCGGGGCTGCGCTATGCGGTGCTGGAGGAGAGCGCGTTCCGCCAGGAGCTGACCCTGGTGGTGTTGCTGACGCCGTGCGCCTTCCTGGTGCCGGTGACGGCGGTCGAGCGCATCCTGCTGCTGGGCACGCTGCTGGTAGTGCTGATCGTCGAACTGCTCAACTCCAGCGTCGAGGCCGCGGTCGACCGCATCTCGCTGGAGCGGCACAGCCTATCCAAGCGCGCCAAGGACTTCGGCAGCGCCGCGGTGATGCTGGCGCTGGTGCTGTGCGGCGGCACCTGGATCACCATTGCCGGACCGCACGTGGTGCGGTGGGTGCAGGCGCTGGCGGGCTGAGCCGGCCCGCGGCGGACCGAGGGGCACAGGATGGGCAAGGCAGGCCGATTGCTTATAATCGCAACCCTGCCCCCGACTTACCGATCGCACCGATCGCCCGGACGCCCATGGAACCGAAACCGCAAACCGGACCCCGCCGCACCAGGGACCGCATCCTCGACGTCTCGCTGCGCCTGTTCAACGAAGTCGGCGAGCCCAACGTCACCACCACCACGATCGCGGAAGCGATGGAGATCAGCCCCGGCAATCTCTACTACCACTTCCGCAACAAGGACGACATCATCAACTCGATCTTCGTGCGCTTCGAGCAGGAGATGGAGCGCCGCCTGAAGATGCCGGACGACCACAAGGCCACGCTCGACGAAAGCTGGGGCTACCTGCAGTACATGTCCGAGTTCCTGTGGAACTACCGCTTCCTGTACCGCGACATCAACGACCTGCTGGCGCGCAACCGGATGCTGGAGACCAACTTCAAGCGCATCGTCGAGCAGAAGCAGCGATTTGCGCACGAGATCTGCCGCCAGTTCATCGAGGACGGCGAGATGGAAGCCACGCCCGAACAGGTCGAGGCCATCTGCACCAACATGGTGGTGGTCGCCACCTACTGGCTGTCCTTCCAGTTCGTGCAGCATCCGCGCCAGTACAACGACCCCGAGCAGATCCGCGGCTACCTGCACGGCTCGAGCTACCACATCTTCTCGATCCTGGCCCCGTATCTGCGCGGCCGGGCGCGGGAGGCATTCGACCAGCTGGCGCGCGACTACGCCGCAGCCAAGGCCGCCGCCGGCGCGGCAAAGGAAGCCAAGTGAAATCCGTCTGCGTGTATTGCGGGTCCAGCCCCGGCAACCGTCCCGAATACGCCGAGGGCGCGCGCCTGCTCGGCCGCACCCTGGCCGAAAACGACCTGACGCTGGTGTACGGCGGCGGCAAGGTGGGCCTGATGGGCATCGTCGCCGATGCCGTGCTCGAACATGGCGGCAGGGCCGTCGGCATCATCCCCGAAGCGCTGATGCAGAAGGAAGTCGGCCACCGCGGCCTGACCGAGCTGCACGTGGTGCGCAACATGCACGAACGCAAGCAGATGATGGCCGACCGCGCCGATGCCTTTGTCGCCATGCCCGGCGGCGTGGGCACCTTCGAGGAACTGTTCGAGACCTTCACCTGGCTGCAGCTGGGCTACCACGCCAAGCCGGTGGGCCTGCTGAACCTGGCCGGGTTCTACGACGGCATGCTGGGCTTCCTGTCGCACGCGGTGCGCGAAGGCTTCCTGAAGCAGGTGCACGCCGACCTGCTGCACGTCGGCGACACGCCCGCGGGCCTGCTGGCGCAACTGGCCGCCGCGCCGCGCGTGCGCGTCGACAAGTGGCAGGAGGCGCGCGACAAGACCTGAGCGCGCCCCATCGGGCCGAGCCTCCCGGCCCGGCTCAGAACGACGAGCCCGGCTGCTGCAGGAACGCCTGTTCCTCGGCCGTGCCGGGCCGGCCCAGTACCGCGTTTCGATGCGGGAAGCGGCCAAAGCGCGCGATGATCGCGCGATGCTTGTCGGCCCATTCCACCACGTCGACCGCGCCACCGCTGGCCTCGCGCAGCTGCGTCATCAGTCGCACCGCCTCGTCCTGGTCTTCCAGCGCCTCCGAATGCTCGAACGGCATGTAGCAGAACATGCGGTGATAGTCGGTGGGCAGCGCGCGGTCCATGCCGGAGGCGACGATGCGCCGGGCCAGTGCCAGCGCCTGCGCATCGGTGCCGAAGCTGCGCGGATCGTTGCGGAACATGTTGCGCGGGAACTGGTCCAGCAGCACCACGCGCGCGCACGCGCCCTCGGGCGTGACCGACCAGTCGTCAGGCGCCCCGTCGCAGGCGACCTGCCAGTCGGACAGGAAGTTTGCGCGAATCTGCGCGTCGAACGCATCCGACTTGGTGAACCATTGCGGCCGCGCGGTATTCCAGGCGGCCGAGCCGGGGCGGTCGAACCAGAAATCCAGCACACGCACGGCGTCTTCAGGCAGTTGGGCTGTCATCGGCAGGGGAAACCTCTCGGTGTAGAAACGGGAGCCTTGGCGCCCTAGCGCGCCACGTTGCGCATCCAGTCGGCAGTCTGGAAGAAGGCCTGCATCAGACGCAGCTGCAGGTCTTCGGACAGGCCGATGTCCTGCATCGCCAGCGCCATGCAGCGCATCCACTGGTCGCGCTCGCTGACGCCGATCTCGAACGGCATATGCCGCGCGCGCAGGCGCGGATGGCCGAAGCGCTCGATAAAGTGGTTGGGGCCGCCCAGCCAGCCGCACAGGAACCAGAACAGCTTGTCGCGCGAGCCGTCGAGCGACGGCGGGTGCAGCGCGCGCAGCCCCGCGAACTGCGGCTCCAGGTCCATCAGGTCGTAGAAGCGGTCGACCAGTTCGCGCACGCGCGCCTCGCCGCCCACCAGTTCAAAGGCAGTGACCTCGGCATTGCCGGGCTTGTCATCGGATTCAGTACTCATCACACACTCGGTCTGCGCGGCGCCGGCACGCTGGCTCAGGCATCGCGCAAGGTCGCCAGCGCAGGCTGGCGCAGCACTTCGCGCAGGCCCAGCCAGCCGCCGGCAAAAGCGCACAGCATGCCAGAAACCACGCCGACCGGCACGATCCACGCATTGAAGCGGTAAGGGAAGTCGAACACGAACTGCGACAGCCCCCAACCCACCGCGATCGCGCCGAGGCTGGCCAGCAGGCCGGCGAGGCCGCCCACCACCAGGAACTCGGCATATTGCGTCTGCCGCACCAGCGCCGCGGAAGCGCCCAGCGCCTTGAGCAGGCCCGCGTCGCGCATGCGCTCGTCGCGCGCGCCGGACAACGCCGCGTACAGCACCGTCACCCCCGCGGCCAGCGTGAACACGAACAGGAACTCCACCGCCGCGATCACCTGGTCCAGGATGTCCTGGATCTGGCGCAGGATCATGTCGGTGTTGACCACGGTGATATTGGGAAAGGCGGCGATCAGCCGGTTGCCCAGCGCGGCGCTGGCGGGCGGCAGGTGGAACGAGGTGATGTAGGTCTCGGGCATGCCCTGCATCGCCCGCGGCGGCAGGATCACGAAGAAGTTGACCCGCATCGAGCCCCAGTCGAGCTTGCGCAGCGAGGTCACGCGCGCCTGCACCGGCTGCCCGGCCACGTCGAAGCGCAGCGTGTCGCCCAGCCGGATCCCCAGGGTCTTGGCGATGCCCTCTTCCACCGATGCGCCCGCCTCCGCACCGTCGGACCCGTTCGACCAGCGGCCGGCGATGACGCGGTTGCCCTCCGGCAGCGCATCGGTATAGGACAGGTTGAATTCGCGCTCGACCAGGTTGCGCGCGCGCCCGTCCTCGAAGCTGTCGCCGCGGATGGTGCGCTCGCCGATATGGGTCAGGCGCCCGCGCACCATCGGATAAAGCAGGTCGGTGATGCCGGCGCCGGCCAGCATCTGGCGCAGCGGCTCGCGCTGGTCCGGCTGGATATTGATGATGAAGCGGTTGGGCGCGTCGGCCGGCGTGGCCTGGCGCCACGAATCGACCAGGTCGTTGCGGGTCATGCCGAGCAGCAGCAGCGCCATCAGCCCCACCGCCAGCGCCACGGTCTGCAGCACCGTGACCGCGCGGCGGCGCTCCAGCACCGCCAGTGCGAAGCGCCATCCCATCGCCGCGCGCCCGCGCAGGCGGCCCCGCAGCAGCCGCGACAGCAGCGTCAGCAGGCCCAGCGCCAGCACGCCGAACACCACGCCCGCGGCGACAAAGCCGCCAGCGGTGGTCAGCCCCAGCCGCAGGTCGCGCGCCGCCACCAGCAGCAGCGCGACAAAGGCGCCCAGCCCCAGCGCATAGGCCACCCAGGCCGACACCGGCGGCAGCCCGATATCGCGCCGCAGCACCCGCAGCGGCGCCACCCGCGTCAGCGCCAGCAGCGGCGGCAGCGCAAACCCGGCCAGCAGCACCAGGCCCGCCAGCACGCCCACCAGCGCAGGCAGCAGCGACGGCTGCGGCAGCGACACCTTGAGCAGCCCGCCCAGCGACAGCAGCAGCCCATAGTGCGCCAGGTAGCCGAGCAGCACGCCGGCCAGCGCGCCGGCCGCGCCGACCAGCAGGAATTCCA
This sequence comes from Cupriavidus taiwanensis, assembly GCF_900250075.1. Classification (NCBI taxonomy): domain Bacteria; kingdom Pseudomonadati; phylum Pseudomonadota; class Betaproteobacteria; order Burkholderiales; family Burkholderiaceae; genus Cupriavidus; species Cupriavidus taiwanensis. Next base: position 1,332,523 of record NZ_LT977070.1, on the reverse strand, counting down.
GTCCGAAGGCCCGCAGGATCTGCCCGCGCGACAGCCCCAGGCACTTGTAGACCGCGCAGGCATCGGTGTGGCGCTGCATATAGCGGCGCGCCGACATGGCAATCGCCACCGCCGCGATCATCGACGACAGCACCGCCACCAGCGACAGGAAGCGCTCGGCGCGGTCCAGCGTGGCGCGCATCTGGGGCTGGCCGGATTCCAGCGACTCGACCCGCGTGTTGCGCAGCTTGCGGCGTTCGATCTCGTCCTGCGCCCATTTCTGGAAGGCCGCGCCGGCAGCGTCGGGACCGGCCACCAGCAGCCGGTAGGTCACGCGGCTGCCCCAGCCGATCAGCCCGGTGCTGTCCAGGTCCGCCAGCGGCATCAGCACGCGCGGCGCAAAGTTCATGAAGCCAGTGCCGCGGTCGAGTTCCTGCGTGATGATGCGGTCGATGCGGAAGCTGCGGCTGCCCAGCTGCAACGTGTCGCCCACGGCAACCCCCAGGGCGCCCAGCAGCGCCTCGTCGACCCATACGGTGCCCGGCGCGGGAATGCCTTCGGCGGGCGCATCCGGCGCCCCCGCCGCGCTGGCCACCTTGAGCTTGCCGCGCAGCGGGTAGCCGTCGGTCACTGCCTTGAGCGCGGCCAGCTGGCTGGGGGCGTCGCCGCCGGCCGGCGCCTTGCCGTTGGCGGTAGCCATGCTCGGGAAGGTGACGGTCTGGGCCACGGCCAGCCCCGCCGCTTGCGCCCGCCGCGCGAAGGCGGCATCGAAAGGCTGGTCGGCGACCAGCAGCACGTCGGACGCGATCATCTGACGCGCGTCGCGCTCCAGACCCAGCCGCATGCGGTCGGCCATGAAGCCCACGCTGCTCAGCGCGGCCACGGCCAGCACCAGCGCAAACAGCAGCAGGTAGAGCTCGCCCGCCAGCCAGTCGCGCCGGGCCATGCGCAGCGCCTGGCGCCAGGCGGAAAATTTGCCGCCGGTGGCGGCGTGCAATCCGGCGGGTTGGGCCGCAGTGGCCGGGACGTCGATGGCGGACTCGGAGGGCATCGGTTGGTTGGTTCTTGGTTGTGCTGGCGCCGGTGCGCCTCGGGTCAGTCGGGCAAGGCAAAAAAGCTGCCAGGAACGGCCGCGCCGCTAGCGCGGCGCGTCATGCCGGGCTCCGCCGCGCAGGCTGGCATGAAGGCGGCGCACCCCACGCCACAACTTCGGCAGCAGCCACACCGAGCCCAGCAGGAACACCGCCAGCAGGACCAGGAACAGCACCGGCACGAAGAAGGCCAGCAGCAGGATGCCGGTGGCGGTCAGGTCCTCAGTGAATGAGGCCGTCCAGTTGGAAAACGGTTCCGGCGAGACGTTGATCAGCGCGCGCGTGCCGGCCTTGACCGCATGCGCGGTGCCGGCCAGCGTGCCGCCGATCAGGCCGGCCGCCACCACCCACTGCGGATCCAGCTGGCCGAACGCGGCGGCCGCCAGGATCGCCCCGGCCGGAATGCGGATGAAGGTATGGATGCCGTCCCAGACGGTGTCGAAGGCCGGCACCTTGTCGGCGACGAACTCGGCCACGGCCAGCACCGCGGCCACGCCGATCACCCACCAGGACTCGAGCGGCTGCAGCCCCGGCGGCAGTTCCAGCCAGCCCAGCCGCGCCAGCACCCCGGCGGCCAGCACGGCAAGATAAAGGCGAAATCCGCTGGCCCAGGACATGCCCGCGGCCAGCGCGGCGGTTTCCAGCATGGCGCTCCTTGCAAGGGTCCGGCGCGGGCCGGCGCAGAGACCGGCGCGCCCTGGCAGGGAGTGTAATACGGACCGGCCCGACCGGGCCGACCGGGCCGAGACAGGCCCGGCCCTGGCTCAGCTGCCTTCCTTGCCGTCCGGGCCAAACCACGGCAGCGCCTCCTGCGGGGTCAGGATCCCCGCCGGCTCGGCCATGGTATAGCCGGGCAGCGCCTCGATGCGCCGGGCGAAGGCCGGATCGGCCAGCAAGGCCAGCAGCGCGGCCATCCAGCCGGCGGTCTGGTCGTTCTTGCGCAGCGCCAGATAATAGGCCTCGCGCGTCAGTGGCACGAACGCCAGGCCGTGGGCCTCGGCGTTCATGCGCAGCCCGAAACCCGCCTGGGCGCGGCCGCTGTGCACCGCTTCCGCCACTTTTTCATTGCTGAACTCGGTCTCGTCGTAGCCATTGACCAGGTCGGGATACAGGCCCTCGGCCGCCAGCAGCTGGTCGAACAGCATGCGCGTGCCCGAACTGCGCTGCCGGTTGACGAAGCGCGCCTGGCTGCGCGCCAGGCCGCGCAGGTCGTGCACCTCGGGCGCCAGCTCGGGCGCCAGGATCAGGCCCTGCTCGCGCCACGCCAGCCGCAGCAGCCGCACGGCGCCGGGCCGCAGCCACTTGCGCAGGGTCACATGCGCCACCGAGCCCGCGGTCTGCACCGGCGAGACATAGAACCCGGCCAGCTCCGACTGGCGCTCCTGCAGGCAGATCAACCCTTCCACGCTGCCGCAGAACACCGTGTCGAGCTGCAGCGGACTGCCGGCCGTGCCCAGCGCGGCGGCGAGCACTTCCACCGCCGGGTCATGGCTGCCGGTGAAATGCACGCACGACTGCGGCTGCTGGGCGTCGTCCAGGTCGGCGATGAACTCCGCCATGGCGCGCTGCACCGCCGGCTCGATCGACTCGCGCAGGCGCAGCTCGGCGCGCAGCAGGCGCTCGCCGAAGCGCGTCAGCGAGGCGCCGCGCCCGCGCTCCATATCCAGCATGCTGCGGCCGAGCATCTCTTCCCACGACCGCATCACGCCCCAGGCGTGGCGGTACGACAGCCCGATCTCGCGCGCGGCACGGTGCAGCGATCCGGTTTCGCGCACCGCCTTGAGCAGCTGGAACACCTTGGCATTGGCGCGCGGATTGTCGTCGGAGGCGATCACCGGAAACAGGTCGAAGCGGAAGGTCATAGGTTCCCCGCTACATATTTACTTGTCGATCTCGGCTGGACCACAATGAATACCCCATTCTTATGTTGTTTTGCCGAATTCTCCCTGAGGTCCGAAGGCAAAATCAATTATGTCTGCAAGAACATAACAACGAGGAGTCGCCGATGCCCCGCCCTGCCGAACCCTTGCGCCACCGCGCGCGCCACGTCGCCGTGCCGCTGCTGTGCCTCGGCCTGCTGTCGGCCGCGCAGGCCGGCGAGATCAAGCTCGCCACCACCACCAGCACCGAGAACTCTGGTCTGCTGAAGCACCTGCTGCCGCGTTTCGAGCAGAAATCAGGCGTCACGGTGAAAGTCATCGCCGTCGGCTCGGGCAAGGCCATGAAGATGGGCGAGATGGGCGACGTCGACGTGCTGCTGGTGCACGCGCGCAAGATGGAGGATGCCTTCGTCGCCGCCGGCTACGGCGTCAACCGGCGCGACGTCATGTACAACGATTTCATCGTGGTCGGGCCGGCCAGCGACCCGGCCGGGGTCAAGGGCGGCAAGGACGTGCTGGCCGGCTTCCGCAAGCTTGCCGCCAGCGGCAGCAAGTTCATCTCGCGCGGCGACAATTCCGGCACCGACGTGATGGAAAAGGACTACTGGAAGCAACTCGGCATCGAGCCCAAGGGCCAGCCGTGGTACGTCAACGCCGGCCTGGGCATGGGCGAGGTGCTGACCATGGCGGCGCAGATGCCGGCCTATACGCTGTCGGACCGCGCCACCTATGGCGCATATCGCGCCAAGACCGGCCTGGCCATCGCCATCGAAGGCGATCCGAAGATGTTCAACCCTTACGGGATCATCGCGGTCAACCCGGCCAGGCATCCGGGCACCAACTACAAGGATGCGATGAAGCTGGTGGAGTGGATCACGTCACGTGAAGGACAGGACGCGATTGCGGGGTACAAGGTGGGTGGGGAGCAGCTCTTCTTCCCGAGCTACAAGGCCGGGTAGAGGCCTTAGCCGGCGCCCGCCACCCGGTCGGGCGCGTTCAGGACCGACGCAATAAAGGCTGATTTGACGGCCCGATAGGCGTCCATCCCCACACCTTCATGCGAACGCTTGAGCGCGTTATAGCGCTCGACCAGTTCCGGATTTGCCCGCAGCCTGTCTCGGAAGTGAACGAATACATCCAGCGGCGCACCGCGGACGACCAGCTGGATGCCGACGGATGGCCGCAGGTCATGACGCTGAAACGCCGAAAATGTGTCGGTGCGCACCGAGCCCAGGTTGCGCTCGCACAGGACTGACAGCGCCTCGTCCGCCGCGGCAAACGAGTCCCGGCTGACCTGGACCGAGATATCGAGGTCCCCCTTCGTCAGACAGCCCTGGACCGCCGTGGCACCAACATGCTCGATGACGGCATCGGCCGGCAGAACTGCTGCAAGGCGAAGCCGGAGCGACTGGTACAGGGTCTCCGCAGCCACAGATCCTGCCGCATCCGGATCCAGCCTCAAGCGTTCAGCGCTCTCATCTCCCATGACTCAACCCGCCTCGGCCTCCAGCCGCGGCAATTGCGGCAGATCCGCCGCCACCTCCGCAATCATCCGCCGGATCCACATCACATCCGGCGCCGCATGGCAGCGCTCGTGCCACAGCTGGTAGAAGCGCATGCGCGGGAACGACACCGGTGACGGCACCATGCGGATCGGCAGGTATTGCGCGTAGTGCGCGGCAAACTGCCGGCCGGTGGTGAAGACCATGTCGGTCTTCATCAGCACATAGGGCACCAGCCCGAAGTACGGCAGCGTGACCTGGATATTGCGCTTGTAGCCTTGCTCGGCGAGCGCCTGGTCGATCATGCTGCGCTGCATCGACGCGTAGGGCGCCGGCGCCAGGTGGGGCATCTCCAGGTAGTGCTTGAGCGTCAGCCCCTTGCGCGCCAGCGGGTGCTGCGCGCCCAGCATGCAGACCACCTCGTCGTCGAACAGCGGCGAGATATGCAGGTGTTCCGGCGGCGACAGCCAGTTGCCGACCACGATATCCAGCTGTCCCTGCTCGAGGTCGTCGAGGAAGTCCGACGACGACGTCATCGGGTGCACGAACAGCTTGGCGCCCGGCGCCAGCCGGCGCACGCGCTCGACGATATTGGGCAGGAAGAAGGCATCCAGGTAGTCGGGCGCGCCGAGGTGGAAGGTGCGCGTGGTGGTGGCCGGGTCGAACTGCTGCGGCGGCCGCGCGATGCGGTCCATCGCCGCCAGGCTCTGCTCGGCCAGCGCCAGCAGCTCGCGGCCGCGCTCGGTCGGCACCATGCCGTTTTTGCCCCGCACCAGAATGGCGTCGCCGGTGATCTCGCGCAAGCGCTTCAGGGTATTGCTGATGGCGGGCTGCGACTGGCCCAGACGCACGGCGGTGCGGGTCACGCTCTGCTCGGTGAGCAGGGTGTGGAGCACCCGCAGCAAATAAGTATCGAGATGGTCGCGTCCGTGCATGGCGATGGCGGCCCGCCGGCGGAGCCGGATGGGTGGCGTGGGGGATGGGAACGGCGCATAGTGTATGACAGGCACCCCACAAACGGTCAAATCACCCCTCCCTCGGGGGACGCCGCCTGGTGCGGCGGCGCACCGTCCGAGGTGCCCGCTGATGGGGCATATCACCTGGGCCGAATATTGCATGAAAGGCCTGGGTGCTATGTTTCCGCCATCACCAAGAGAGAGAAGACCATGGAGACGCAAACCATCCGCTTTTTCCATCGCGGCCAGGTCAAGGAAGTATCCGAAGCCCCCATTAACCGCACCGTGCTGCAGTACCTGCGCGAGGACGCGCGCTGCACCGGCACCAAGGAAGGCTGTGCCGAAGGCGACTGCGGCGCCTGCACCGTCGTGATCGGCGAGCTGCAGGACGGCGGTGACGTCGAATTCAAGGCCGTCAACGCCTGCATCCAGTTCCTGCCCACGCTCGACGGCAAGGCCCTGATCACGGTCGAAGACCTGCGCCAGGCCGACGGCAACCTGCACCCGGTGCAGGAAGCCATGGTCGAATGCCACGGCTCGCAGTGCGGCTTCTGCACTCCCGGCTTCGTGATGTCGCTGTGGGCGCTGTACCAGCAGCACACGCCGGGCGGCGCGGCCCCGTCGCGCCAGACCATCTGCGACGCACTGACCGGCAACCTGTGCCGCTGCACCGGCTACCGCCCGATCATCGACGCCGGCGAGCGCATGATGGCCCTGCCCGCCCCCACCGCGGACAAGCTCAACCCGAAGCAGATCGCCGACACCCTGCGCAACCTCAAGCGCGGCGAGACCTTCCGCTACCGCGCCCAGGGGCAGGAGTTCCTTGCCCCGCGCACCGCGGCCGAATTCGGCGCGATCAAGGCAGCGCAGCCCGATATCCGCATCCTGGCCGGCAGCACCGACGTGGGCCTGTGGGTCACCAAGCAGTTCCGCGAGCTGGGCAACCTGCTCTACGTGGGTCAGGTGGAAGACCTGAACCGGATCGAACAACGCGACGGCATGATCGAGATCGGCGCGGCAGTAACGCTGGAAAAGGCCTACGCCGCACTGAACGCCGCGCATCCCGAGCTCGAAGAACTGTGGAAGCGCTTCGCCTCGCTGCCGATCCGCAATGCCGGCACGCTGGGCGGCAATATCGCCAACGGCTCGCCCATCGGCGACTCGATGCCGGCGCTGATCGCGCTGGGCGCGGAAGTGGTGCTGCAGCACGGCGAGACGCGCCGCACGCTGCCGCTGGAAGACCTGTACCTGGCGTACCAGAAGACCGCGATGCAGCCGGGCGAGTTCGTCGCCGCGCTGCGCGTGCCGGTGGCCGGCCCGCAGCACTTCCGCACCTACAAGCTGTCCAAACGCTTTGACGAGGACATTTCCGCCGTGTGCGCCGCGTTCGGCATCACCGTGCAGGACGGCATCGTCACGCAGGCCCGCATCGCCTTCGGCGGCATGGCGGCAACGCCCAAGCGTGCCGCCGCGACCGAGGCGGCGCTGACCGGCCAGCCGTGGAACGAAGCCACCGCGCGCGCCGGCATGGCCGCGCTGGCGCAGGACTACACGCCGCTGTCTGACATGCGCGCGACCGCTTCGTACCGCAGCCGCGGTGCCGCCAACCTGCTGTACCGGTTCTGGCTCGAAACCAGCGCCAACGCGCTGCCCGCCGCAGCCGTCAATGTCCGCGCGCTCGGCGCCGGCGCCACCGAAACCGCCACGGCCTGAGCCAGAGAGAACAAGGAAAGCATCGGCATGAACAAGCAAACCGAACCCTTCCTGCTCGACGCCGCCGCCGAACAGGTACCGCAGGTCGGCATCTCGCGTCCGCACGAATCCGCCCACCTGCACGTGGCCGGCACCGCGACCTACACCGACGATATTCCCGAGCTGGCCGGCACGCTGCACGCCGCGCTCGGCATGAGCACCCGCGCGCACGCGCGCATCAAGTCGGTCTCGCTCGACAAGGTGCGCGCCGCGCCGGGCGTGGTCGACGTGCTGACGGTGGACGACATCCCCGGCACCAATGACTGCGGCCCGATCATCCATGACGACCCGATTCTGGCGCGCGGCGTGGTGCAGTTCGTCGGCCAGCCGGTCTTTATCGTGGTGGCGACCTCGCATGACGCCGCCCGCCGCGCCGCCCGCCTCGGCGTGATCGACTACGAAGACCTGCCGCCGGTCCTGTCGCCGCAGGCCGCGCACGAGGCCGGCAGCTATGTGCTGCCGCCGATGCACCTGACACGCGGCGAACCCGCCGCGCGCATTGCCGGCGCGGCCCACCAGGACAGCGGCACGATCCACCTGGGCGGCCAGGAGCAGTTCTATCTCGAAGGCCAGATCTCGTACGCGGCCCCGCGCGAGAACGACAGCATGCAAGTGTGGTGCTCGACCCAGCACCCCACCGAAATGCAACACGCCGTGTGCCATATGCTGGGCTGGCAGGCGCACCAGGTGCTGGTGGAATGCCGCCGCATGGGCGGCGGCTTCGGCGGCAAGGAATCGCAGTCGGCGCTGTTCGCCTGCTGCGCCGCGCTGGCGGCCTGGAAGCTGATGTGCCCGGTCAAGCTGCGCCCGGACCGCGACGACGACATGATGATCACCGGCAAGCGCCATGACTTCGTGTTCGACTACAGCGTCGGCCACGACGACGAAGGCCATATCGAAGGCGTCAAGGTAGAGATGGTGTCGCGCGCGGGCTTCTCGGCCGACCTGTCGGGCCCGGTGATGACCCGTGCCATCTGCCACTTCGACAACGCCTACTGGCTGCCGAACGTGCAGATCGACGGCTACTGCGGCAAGACCAACACGCAGAGCAACACCGCCTTCCGCGGCTTCGGCGGCCCGCAGGGCGCGTTCGCGGTCGAGTACATCCTGGACAATATCGCCCGCACGGTCGGCAAGGATTCGCTCGACGTGCGCCGCGCCAACTTCTACGGCAAGACCGGCAACAACGTCACGCCCTACGGCCAGACCGTGGAAGACAACGTCATCCACGAGCTGATCGACGAACTGGTGGCCAGCAGCGAATACCGCGCCCGCCGCGAGGCCACGCGCGCGTTCAACGCCAGCAGCCCGGTGCTGAAGAAGGGCATTGCCATCACCCCGGTTAAGTTCGGCATCTCGTTCAACGTGGCCCACTTCAACCAGGCCGGCGCGCTGGTGCACGTCTACAACGACGGCTCGGTGCTGGTCAACCATGGCGGCACCGAAATGGGCCAGGGCCTGAACACCAAGGTGGCGATGGTGGTGGCGCACGAACTGGGCATCCGCATGGAACGGGTGCGCGTGACCGCGACCGACACCAGCAAGGTGGCCAATACCTCGGCCACCGCGGCATCGACCGGCGCCGACCTGAACGGCAAGGCCGCACAGGACGCCGCGCGCCAGATCCGCGAGCGCCTGGCCGCGTTTGCCGCGCGCAAGGCCGGCGTGGAGCCGTCCGAGGTGCGCTTCAACGACGACCTGGTCAGCGCCGGCGAACTGCGCCTGTCGTTCGGCGGCCTGGCGCGCGAAGCCTACGTGGCGCGCGTGCAGCTGTGGTCCGACGGCTTCTACACCACGCCCAAGCTGCACTGGGACCAGAAGACGCTGCAGGGCCGCCCGTTCTACTACTTTGCCTACGGCGCCGCATGCTCCGAGGTGCTGGTGGACACGCTCACCGGCGAATGGAAACTGCTGCGCGCCGACGCGCTGCACGACGCCGGCCGCTCGCTGAACCCGGCGATCGATATCGGCCAGGTCGAAGGCGCCTTCATCCAGGGCATGGGCTGGCTGACCACCGAGGAACTGTGGTGGAACAAGGACGGCAAGCTGATGACGCACGCCCCGTCCACGTACAAGATCCCGACGGTCAACGACTGCCCCGAGGAATTCAACGTGCGCCTGTTCCAGAACCGCAACGTCGAGGACAGCATCCACCGCTCCAAGGCGGTGGGCGAGCCGCCGCTGCTGCTGCCGTTCTCGGTGTTCTTCGCGATTCGCGACGCCGTGGCCGCGCTGGGCGACTACCGCATCAACCCGCCGCTGAAGGCGCCAGCCACCAGCGAGGCGATCCTCGATGCCGTCGATGCCGTGCGTGCGGCGGCGGGGCAAGGGGCTGCTCGGGTGGCTGCTCCCGCAGCCTGAACGGTGGCAAGGAAGCGCGCGCCTGCGGAGGCCCCGGACTTTCCCCTCTCGACTGCGTTGACAGGCGAGGGGCCGGCGGAAGAAGCAGGCGCGCGCCACCACTGACACAAGCGATACCACCAGCGATACCACGCATCACCACAAGGCCCCCGACCATGCAGGACTCACCGCTCAAACCCTTCCGCTTCGCCGACGCCGCCCGCATGGTGCGTGCCGGGGTGCCGGTGGCGATGGTCACCATCGTCGAGGTCAAGGGCTCGGCGCCGCGCGAGGCCGGCATCCGCATGCTGGTGAGCGCCGACGACCTGGTCGGCACCATCGGCGGCGGCCATCTGGAATGGCGCGGCATGGACATCGCCCGCGAGATGCTGGTGCGCGGCGAGCCGCGCCGGATCGAGCGCATTCCGCTGGGGCCCGCGCTGGGGCAGTGCTGCGGCGGCGTGGTGCAGCTTGCCTTCGAAGTGCTGGGCCAGGCCGACCTGGCCTGGCTCGATGCGGTCGAGCGCAATTTCGCCGCGCAGCGTGCGCTGCAGCGGCAGGTACCGGCCCGCGGCGCGGTGACCTTTTGCGACAGCCGCGCGGTGCTCGCCGGCGTGGAGCTGCAAGCGGACGGCAGCTGGACCGACACGCTGGTGCCCGACACCATGCACGTGGTGCTGTTCGGCGCCGGCCACGTCGGCCATGCGCTGGTCAAGGTGCTGGCCACGCTGCCGTGCCGCGTGCACTGGGTCGACGAGCGCGACACGCTGTTCCCCGGCGGCCTGCCCGACAACGTCGAGGCCGAGGCCAGCGACACGCCCGAGGCGGTGGTGGCGCAGGCGCCGGCGGGCAGCTACTTCCTGGTGATGACCCACAGCCATGCGCTGGACCAGACCCTGTGCGAGGAAATCCTCAAGCGCACCGACTTTGCCTACTTCGGGCTGATCGGTTCCAAGACCAAGCGCGCGCGCTTTGAACACCGCATGGCCGAGCACGGCATCGACCCGGCCAGGTTTGCGGAAATGACATGCCCCATGGGGGTTCCCGGGATCACCGACAAGGCTCCGGCTATGATTGCGGTTGCCATCGTCGCCCAGCTGCTCCAGGTCCGCGAACAGCGCCTTGCCGCGCTGCGTGCGGGCCGCACGGAGGCGGTGCATCCCTGAACCCGTGCCGCCGGTGCTGCCGGCCGGCACAGAAAAGCCCAGAAACGAGGCCCCCATGACCATCGATGCCGCGCTCGCGGAACAGATCCGCCGCACCCCCAAGGCCGAACTGCATGTGCATATCGAAGGCACGCTTGAGCCGGAACTGATCTTCCGGCTGGCGCAGCGCAACCAGGTGGCGCTGCCCTACCCCAGCGTCGAAGCACTGCGCGCCGCCTACGCCTTCACCGACCTGCAGTCGTTCCTGGACATCTACTACGCCGGCGCCAGCGTGCTGCTGACCGAGGAAGATTTCTTCGACATGACCATGGACTACGTCAAGCGCGCCGTCGCCGACAACGTCCGCCACGCCGAGATCTTCTTCGATCCGCAGACCCATACCGCGCGCGGCGTGCCGATCGGCGTGGTGATCGACGGCATTGCCGATGCCCTGGCGCAGGCCCGCACCGAGTACGACTTCTCGAGCAGCCTGATCCTGTGCTTCCTGCGCCATCTGTCGGAGGAAGACGCATTCGCCACGCTGGAAGCGGCGCTGCCGTATCGCGACCGCTTCGTCGGCGTCGGGCTCGACTCGTCGGAAAAAGGCAACCCGCCCGAAAAATTCGCGCGCGTGTTCGCCCGGGCGCGCGAGCTCGGCCTGCACCTGGTGGCGCACGCGGGCGAGGAAGGTCCGGCGCAATACGTGACCGATGCGCTCGACATCCTCAAGGCCGAGCGCATCGACCACGGCGTGCGCGCCATCGACGATGCCGCGCTGGTCGAGCGCCTGGCGCGCGAGCGCGTGGCGCTGACGGTGTGCCCGCTGTCGAACGTCAAGCTCAAGGTCTACCCCGACCTGCGCGACCACCCGCTCAAGCGCATGCTGGACGCGGGCGTGGCGATCACCCTGCATTCGGACGACCCGGCCTACTTCGGCGGCTATATGAATGCGAACTGGGAAGCCACCTTCGACGCGCTGCCGCTGGACGCGGCCGACGCGCACAAGCTGGCCCGCAACAGTTTTGAAGCGGCCTTCCTGCCTGCCATGCAGAAGGCCGAGTTCCTGGCGGAGGTCGACCACTTCTGGTCCGCTCCGCCCAAGTCCCCGCCCGCGACGGCCCCCGCGGCCTGATCCCGGCGCATGCCAATAGACCGGCCTGCAGCTTGCACCATGCGGTGCCGCGCGGGCCGGCCACGAGAGACAAACCATGACGACCCGCCCCACCACTGACTCCCGTACCCGCGCCATCCGCGGCCGCGTGCTGCATTTCCTGCGCGACCCGCAATTCCATGAGGACGCGTATCAGTATTGGGACGACGGGGTGCTGATCGTCACCGACGGGCGCATCGCCGCCGCCGGCGACTACGCCCAGCTGGCCGCGCGCATCCCTGCCGGCGCCGAGGTCATCGACCACCGCGGCAAGCTGATCGTGCCGGGCTTTATCGACACCCACGTGCACTACCCGCAGACCGACATGATCGCGTCGCCGTCGCCGGGGCTGCTGCACTGGCTCGACACCTACACCTTCCCGGAAGAGCGCCGCTTCGCCGATCCCGACTACGCGCGCGGCGTGGCCGGCTTCTTTACCGAGGAACTGCTGCGCAACGGCACCACCAGCGCGGTGGTCTGGAGCACGGTGCACAAGGCCTCGGCCGACGCCCTCTTTGCCGAAAGCGAGGCGCGCAACCTGCGCATGGTCACCGGCAAGGTGATGATGGACCGCAACTGCCCCGAATTCCTGCGCGACACCGCCGAAAGCGGCGCCCGGGATTCCGCCGACCTGCTGTCGCGCTGGCATAACAAGGGCCGCCTGTCGTACGCGATCACGCCGCGCTTCGCGCCAACCTCGACCGAGGCGCAGCTGGCCGCCTGCGGCGAACTCGCGCGCGCCTATCCGGACGCGTTTATCCAGACCCACGTGGCGGAGAACCGTGACGAGGTCAAATGGGTGGCCGAGCTGTTCCCGGACGCGCGCAGCTACCTGGACGTCTACGACCGCTATGGCCTGCTGCGTCCCGGCGCCATGTACGGCCACGCCATCTACCTGGACCAGGACGACCGCCGCCGGCTGGCCGACAGCGGCGCCGCGGTGGCGCACTGCCCGACTTCCAACCTGTTCCTGGGCAGCGGCTTCTATGACTTCCACCAATCCGATGCCAACCGCCTGAACGTGACGCTGGCCACCGACGTCGGCGGCGGCACCTCGTTCTCGATGTTCCGCACCATGAACGCCGCGCACAAGGTGGCACGCATGGGCGGCTACTACCTGACCGCGCTGCGCATGTTCTACCTCGCCACCCGCGCCGCGGCCGAGGCGCTGGGCTGGACCGGCCGCGTCGGCAGCTTCAGCGAGGGCTGCGAGGCTGACTTCATCGTGCTCGACCCCAAGGCCACGCCGCTGATCGCACGCCGCAGCAACCGCTCGGAAACGCTGGAAGAAGAGCTGTTTGCCTTCGCCATGCTGGGCGACGACCGCGTGATCGACAGCGTCTACGTGATGGGCGAGGCGGCCACCGTCCCGGCAGCCTGATCCGCCACACTTCAACATCCCTGGCCCGCCGCACCCGCGGCGGGCACGCCTCTACCGCTTCCGCCGTCCCACCGGCTTGACGACCGTCAAGACTGCCTTCGACAAAGCCTTCTAACCTTGCGGTTCCGCCGCGGTCACTCTGCCTTGCCGCGCACTAAATACCGATCGACCGCAATCAGAAGGTTCTGCATGACCGCATATCAATCCGCTCAATCCGTCGAGCCCGCCCCCGGGCACGCCCAGGCGCATCCCGGCGCGCGCGCCCATGCCCCGCACCAGGCTCCGCTGCCTGAACCGATCGCGCCGGACGCGCCGCTGCCGTCGCGCAAGATCATCCGCGGCTGGCTGATCCCGCTGGGCCAGCGCAGCACGCCGCGCGCACTGATGCTGTTCGCCTTCGATTACCTGCTGTTCGGCGCCGTGCTGGCCGGCGTGGTGCTGGCACCGCACTGGGCCGCCAAGCTGGCGCTGGGCGTGCTGGCCGGGCTGGTGATCGCGCGCCTGTTTATCATCGGCCACGATGCCTGCCACCAGAGCCTGACTCCGCGCCGCGGGCTGAACAAGTGGCTGGGCCGGCTGACCTTCCTGCCGTCGCTGACGCCGTACAGCCTGTGGGAAGTCGGCCATAACGTGGTCCATCATGGCTACACCAACCTGAAGGGCTTCGACTTCGTCTGGGCGCCGTATTCGCTCGACGAATTCAACGCGCTGCCGCGCTGGCGCCGCGTGATGGAGCGCATCTACCGCACCGGCTTCGGTCCGGGCCTGTATTACCTGGTCGAGATCTGGTGGTGCAAGCTGTTCTTCCCCAGCAAGCGCCAGATGGCCACGCGCCGGTCGATCTTCACCGGCGACTGCGTGCTGGTGGCGGCGTTCGGGCTGGCCTGGATCGGCGCGCTGGTCGGCCTGGCGCTGGCCACGCAGCAGTCCGTCTGGATGCTGGTCGGCGCCGGCTTCGTGCTGCCCTTCCTGGTGTGGAACGTAACCGTCGGCTTCGTGCTGTACGTGCACCATACCCACACCAGCGTCGCCTGGTACGACACCAAGGCGATGTGGGCCAGGGCCCAGCCGTTCGTCTCGACCACCGTGCACCTGCGCTTTCGCCATGGCATCGGCGCGGCGCTGCACCACATCATGGAACACACCGCGCACCACGTCGACATGAGCGTGCCGCTGTACCGCCTCAAGCGCGCGCAGGCGCTGCTGGAGCATGCGCTGCCGGGCCGCATCATCATCGAGAACTTCTCGTGGCGCTGGTATTTCGACACGGCGCGCCGCTGCAAGCTCTATGACTTCAAGGCGCTGTGCTGGACCGATTTCCGCGGCCGCCAGACCAGCGAGAACGCGCCGGTACCGGCCTGATCGCCTTGCCGGCCGCGACGGCGGTGGACGATCCACCGCCGTCGCGGTTATAATCGCCGCTTCCATTGGGGAGTAGCCGCCCTGCTCTCGCCGCGCCGCGCAATGCGGACTCCGGCAGACAGGGGCGTACGTCAACAGACTTGACCGCTTGCGGTTATGGCGTGCGCAGCTCCGGACCCGCCTGGCCAGACCGGCCCAGGCAGCGTCCATGCCTGGCGAGACCGATGACCATCCTTTTCTGGCCGGGCCGGGAAAGGGTTGCGTCATTGGCATCTCGCGATGCATTGCGGCCCGGTTACCCCACAAGACCAATATGGAAGCCTTCCTCGTCTCCACAGGCATCGTCGCTCTCGCAGAAATGGGCGACAAGACGCAATTGCTGTCGCTGGTGCTGGCCGCGCGCTACCGCAAGCCGGCGCCCATCATCCTCGGCATCCTGATCGCCACCCTGTTCAACCACGGCTTCGCCGGCGCGCTCGGCGGCTGGATCACGCACGTGGTGGGCGAAAGCCTGCTGCGCTGGATCCTCGGCCTGGGCTTTATCGCGATGGCCGCATGGATGCTGATCCCCGACAAGTTCGACGACGCCGAGCAGGCCAAACCGGTCAAGGGCTTCATCGGCATCCTCGGCACCACCCTCGTCGCCTTCTTCTTTGCCGAGATGGGTGACAAGACCCAGATCGCCACGGTGGCGCTGGCGGCGCGCTTCAGCGATGCGGTGCTGGCGGTGGTCATGGGGACGACCTTCGGCATGATGGTCGCCAATGCGCCGGCTGTGTTGCTGGGGGACAGGTTCGCCAACAAGATGCCGATCGGATTGGTGCACAAGATTGCAGCGGGGATCTTTCTGGTGTTGGGGGTGCTGGCGTTGTTGAATATCGGAGGATAAGCGTCAGGCATAAAAAAAAAACGGGGCACAAGGCCCCGTTCAAACCCTCGCCGGTCCGGTACTGACGGCTGCCAACCGCTCAACCCTCCGGACCGTCGATCACCGATGCTCGGATTTCTCGGGCCGGCTCCGCAAGAGCCAGCCCCACTGTTTCTCAGTTCAGAAACACGTTAATTCGTAGTCTTGGCACCGCCTTCGAACCACTGCCCCAGCAGCGCGCGCTCGTCGTCGGTGATCTGCGTCACGTTGCCCAGCGGCATCGCCTTCTGCTGCACCGCCTGCTGGTAGATCAGCTGGGCGTGGGCCTTGATGTCCTCGGGCGTCTCGAGCTTGATGCCCTTGGCCGCGGTCGGCATCATCTTCGGCTGCTCGGCATGGCACTGCACGCAGCGCGCGTTCATCACTTCCTGCACCTTGGCGAAGCTGACCGCCGCGGCGGCCTCGCCATCGGCCTTGGCCACGGCCGGGCGCGGCTGCGGCGCGATCATCACGGCGACAACCCCCAGCGCGGCGACGCCGGCTGCAGGCCACAGCACGTTGATCTTGCCCTTGTGCTTCAGGATGAAGAACTGGCGGATCAGCACGCCCGACAGCATGATCAGGATCAGCACCACCCAGTTGTACTTGTGCGCGTAGGTCATGCTGTAGTGGTTCGACAGCATCGCGAACAGCACCGGCAGCGTGAAGTAGGTGTTGTGCACGCTGCGCTGCTTGCCGCGCTTGCCGTGGATCGGGTCCACCGGCTGGCCGGCCTTCAGTGCCGCGACCACCTTGCGCTGGCCCGGGATGATCCACGCCAGCACGTTCGCGCTCATGATGGTCGCGATCATCGCGCCGGTCAGCAGGAACGCCGCGCGGCCCGAGAAGATATGGCAGGCGACGTAGGCGGCGGCAGCGATGTAGATCGCCACCAGGATGCCGACCAGGCGGTCGTTCTTGTTGAACAGGCGGCAGATGCTGTCATAGACGATCCAGCCGATCAGCAGGTACGACACCGCAAAGCCGACCGCCGCGCCGGGCGACATGTCGAACACGTTCTTGTCGATCAGGAACGTGCTGGCGTTGAACAGGTACAGCACCACCAGCAGCGCAAAGCCGCTCATCCAGGTGGAATACGACTCCCAGTAGAACCAGTGCAGGTTCTCCGGCAACTGCTTGGGCGCGGTCAGGTACTTCTGCGGGTTGTAGAAGCCGCCGCCGTGCACCGCCCACAGCTCGCCGTCGACACCCTTCTCCTTCAGGTCCGGCGCGGTGGGCTTGGTCAGGCTGTTGTCCAGCCACACGAAATAGAACGAAGAGCCGATCCATGCGATGGCGGTGATGACGTGCACCCACCGCAGCAGCATATTGGCCCAGTCGAGGATATAGCCTTCCATGTCTTGTCTCCTGTTTCCCTATGCCACCGCGTCAGCTGCCGCGGTAGGTCGAGTACGACCAGGGCGAAACCAGGAGGGGCACGTGATAGTGCGCGTTGACATCGGCAATGCCGAAGCGCAGCGGCACCACGTCCAGGAAGGCCGGCTCGGGCAGTTTCACGCCCTGGGCGCGGAAATAGTCGCCGGCGGCGAATTCCAGCTCGTACACGCCCGCGGCGAGATCGGCCCCCTCCAGCAGGGGCTGGTCGCAGCGGCCGTCGTGGTTGGTGACCACGGTCTTGAGGGTTTCGCGACGATTGTCGACAATTTTATGGAGAGTAATCGACATGCCCTGCCCGGGCGTGCCCGCAGCGGTGTCGAGAACATGGGTGGTCAAGCGTCCCATCGTATTTGTCCTTTTGCGATTGGGTTGTGAGGGGCGCCGCTGCCTTCACTAGCACCATATGTGGGAATGGTGCCCGCTCGGTACGTCTGGTAACGCATCCCGGCGCTGGGTTGGTGCGTGGCGACAATGCGCCTGCACTTCCCCGTTGGCAATTCAGGGATTTCCCTGAGTTGTCGAAAACCTGAGTTGGTTTTGTTGACAATATTGAGGCCGTAACCAAATAATTGTCAACAATTTTTGGATCACCGTACCCTGATACGCAGGATTTACGGTGCCATGCCTGACCTGCCGGTGCCACGATGTCCAAGAGCCTGAAGCTGATTGCCGCCAACGCCGAATCCAAGGCCCAAGCCGAGGCCGGCGAGCCGACCGAGATCCCGGGCAAGCCCGCCAAGCCTGCGCGCAAGGGCTCGGTCGAGGAGCGCATGTACCACGAGATCTACGACGCGATCATGGAGCACCGGCTGCCGCCGCGCACCAAGCTCACCGAGCATTCGCTTTGCGAGATCTATGCCACCGCGCGCCACACCGTGCGCAAGGTGCTGTCGCACCTGGCGGCCGACGGCATGGTCGACCTCGAGCCCAATCGCGGCGCCTTTATCGCCAGCCCGTCGACCGACGAGGCGCACGACATGTTCGAGCTGCGCCAGATGCTGGAGCGCGCGGTGCTGGAAAAGCTGGCCGCCATGCCTGACGTCAAGGCCGTGATCGCGCCGCTGCGGCAGATGGTGGCCAGCGAGCGGCAGGCCTTCCTGACGCACGACCGTCCCAAGTGGATCCGCCTGTCCGCCGAATTCCACACCGCGCTGGCGGAACTGTCGGGCAATGCGCTGCTGGTCAACATGATGCGCCGCCTGGTGTCGCGCACCACGCTGATGATTGCCAGCGTGGAAGCACCGGGCAACAACGCCTGCTCGTTCGACGAGCACGAAGAAATCCTCGACGCCCTGGAACAGGGCAACGCCGCACTGGCCCAGTCGCGCATGGCGCACCACCTCGGCGCCTGCGCCGACCGCGTGCAGCCGGACGAACCGGGCAGCTTCGATCTTCGCAGCGTGCTGGGCCGCTCCACCTAGCACGGTGTTCCCGTCACGCCCCCGCAAGAAGAAGGCAGCAGGCCAGTCGTCAGTACCGCGCCCAGGCAGTGCAAACGAGAGCGCGGCGACGGCAGGCCCATAACAACACCGACCAAACTGCCGGCACGGACGTGGCGTTCCCATCAAACCAAAGGAGAGGAGACGCACCAATGAATTCCGCAAGCACCACGGTCCCGACGGACCTCACCAACGAGCGTTTGCCTTCCGGGCGCCTGCTCGCGCTCGGGTTGCAGCACGTTCTGGTGATGTACGCCGGCACGGTTGCCGTGCCACTGATCGTGGGTGGCGCGCTCAAGCTGCCCAAGGACCAGCTGGCCTTCCTGATCAACGCCGACCTGTTCGCCGCCGGCCTGGCCACGCTGATCCAGGCCATCGGCTTCTGGAAGTTCGGCATCCGCCTGCCGGTGATGATGGGCGTGACCTTCGCCTCGGTGGCGCCGATGATCGCCATCGGCACCGATCCCAATGTCGGCCTGCTCGGCATCTACGGCGCGGTGATCGCATCCGGGATCTTCGGCATCCTGATCTCGCCGATGATGGGGCGCATGCTGGGATTGTTCCCGCCGGTGGTGACCGGCACCGTGATCACGCTGATCGGCGTGTCGCTGATGCGCGTGGCCATCAACTGGTCGGCCGGTGGCCAGCCCACCACGCGCGCCGTCATCGACGGCGTCGTCAAGGAAGTGCCGAACCTGGCCTATGGCGACCTGGCCAACCTTGGCATCGCCGGCCTGACGCTGATCACCATCCTGCTGCTGACCAAGTACGGCCGTGGCCTGGTCGCCAACTGCGCGGTGCTGCTCGGCATCATCATCGGCACGCTGGTGGCGATGGGCCTGGGCAAGGTGTCGTTCGACGGCCTGGATGAAGCCAGCTTCGTCGCCGTCATCACGCCGCTGCATTTCGGCATGCCGACCTTCGAAGTGACCGCGATCCTGTCGATGTGCATCGTCATGCTGATCACGCTGGTGGAGTCGACCGGCATGTTCCTGGCGCTGTCGGACATCACCGGCAAGAAGCTGAGCAACGAGGACCTGACCCGCGGCCTGCGCGCCGACGGCCTGGGCACGGTGATCGGCGGCATCTTCAACACCTTCCCCTACACCTCGTTCTCGCAGAACGTGGGCCTGGTGACGGTGACCGGCGTGCGCTCGCGCTACGTCGCGGCAGCGGGCGGCATCATCCTGATCGCCTTCGGCCTGTTTCCCAAGATGGCACACGTGGTGGCCTCGGTGCCGCAGTTCGTGCTGGGCGGCGCCGGCATCGTGATGTTCGGCATGGTCGCCGCGACCGGCATCCGCATCCTGGGTTCGTGCGATTTCAACCGCAACCGCCATAACCTGTTCATCGTCGCCATCTCGATCGGCTTCGGCATGATCCCGACGCTGGCGCCGACGTTCTTCCAGTACCTGCCCAAGTGGACCGACCCGTTCACGCACAGCGGCATCGTGCTCGGCACCATCGTGGCAGTGGCGCTGAACCTGTTCTACAACGGCATCCAGTCGCGCGAAGAGGCCATGCGCAACGCCGCGGCCAATTCGCACGGCACCGAGTAATCGAAGTACCGGCAAGGCTGGGCCGGCCCGCAGGGACCCGGCCCCGAAGCAGTACCGGCGCCGCCGCCGGCACCACTGGCATGCTCATTGCATGACGGTCGGCGCCTGCGGCGGGACGGCGGTGCCGGGTGGTTTCCTGAAGCAAGCAACGACACATGACAAACGATAACTATCCACGCGATCTCATCGGTTACGGCGCCCGCCCGCCGCACGCCCGCTGGCCGGGCGGCGCGCGCGTCGCGCTGCAGTTCGTCCTCAACTACGAAGAAGGCGGCGAGAACTGCGTGCTGCACGGCGACGCCGCCTCCGAGCAGTTCCTCTCCGAGATCGTCGGCGCCGCGGCCTACCCGGACCGCCACATGAGCATGGAGGGCATCTATGAATACGGCTCGCGCGCCGGCGTCTGGCGCATCCTGCGCGAATTCGAAAAACGCGGCCTGCCGCTGACCATCTTCGGCGTGTCGATGGCGCTGCAGCGCCATCCGGAACTGACCCGGGCCTTCGTCGAACTGGGCCACGAGATCGCCTGCCACGGCTGGCGCTGGATCCACTACCAGAACATCGACGAAGCCACCGAGCGCGAGCACATGCGCATCGGCATGCAGATCATCAAGGACCTGACCGGCTCGATGCCGCTGGGCTGGTACACCGGGCGCGACAGCCCCAACACGCGCCGGCTGGTGGTCGAGCATGGCGGCTTCCTGTACGACTCGGACTACTACGGCGACGACCTGCCGTTCTGGACCGAGGTCGAAGTCAGCGGCGGCGAGAGGAAGCCGCACCTGGTGGTGCCGTACACGCTGGATTCGAACGACATGCGCTTCGCCACGCCGCAGGGCTTCAACACCGGCGAGCAGTTCTTCCAGTACCTGAAGGATGCGTTCGACGTGCTGTATGAAGAAGGCGATCCCGCGGGACAGGACAGCCCCAAGATGCTGTCAGTCGGCATGCACTGCCGCCTGCTCGGCCGCCCGGGCCGCTTCCGCGCGCTGCAGCGTTTCCTCGATTACGTGCAGGGACACGACAAGGTGTGGATCTGCCGCCGTGTCGATATCGCCCGGCACTGGGCCGCCACCCACCCCTACACTCCCCGGAATCAAGCATGAGCCAGACCTACACCATCGCCCAACTCAACACCATGCCGGTCGCCGAATTCGTGCAGGTGCTGGGCGGCATCTACGAACACTCCCCCTGGTTTGCCGAGACCGCCGCCGCGCAACGGCCCTTCGCCGATGGCGCCGCGCTGGCGCAGGCGCTGCGCCAGGCCGTCGATGAAGCTGGCGAAGCGGCGCAGCTGAAGCTGGTGCGCGCCCACCCGGAACTGGCCGGCAAGGCTGCCGTGCGCGGCGAACTGACCGCCGAGTCGACGCGCGAGCAAAGCGGCGCCGGCCTGAACCAGTGCACGCCCGAGGAGTTCGACCGCCTGCAGTCGCTCAACGCGGCGTACAACCAGAAGTTCGGCTTCCCGTTCATCCTGGCGGTGCGCGGCTACGACCGCCACGGCATCATCGCGGAGTTCGCGCGCCGCATTGAAAACACGCCGCAGCAAGAGTTGCAAACTTGCATCAACCAGATCCATCGCATTGCACAGTTCCGCCTCGACGACTTAGTATCCGCCTGAGAAAAAAAGCGTCACCTGTATAACAAAAACGCTGTACCCCGATGCCGCCGGCCCCCAATGCAACACCACACCGAGCCCACGCCAGGCGGCACGAATAAAAGCACAAAGACATTACAAGAACCCGTCAGGGACCCAGTACACAACGTTCCAAGCAGGATCAAAACCACGGAGGTCTAACAATGCAGAAGCAGTACAAGCCGGCGCTAAAGCTGGCGGCGGTAGCGGCTACCCTTTTTTCCGGCGCGGCGATGGCGCAGTCCAGCGTCACGCTGTACGGCCAGGCTGACATGTTCGTCGGCGCCGTGAAGAGCCCGGGCTCGGGCGAGCGCGCTTGGGTGGCCAATTCGGGCGGGATGCAGACGTCTTACTGGGGCATCAAGGGCACCGAAGACCTGGGCGGCGGCACCAAGGCCATCTTCGACCTGAACGGCTTCTTCCGTACCGACAGCGGCAACAGCGGCCGCTTCAACGGCGACTCGATGTTCAGCCGCAATGCCTATGTCGGCCTGCAGAACGACAAGGCCGGCACCATCAAGCTGGGCCGCAACACCACGCCGTACTTCATTTCGACCATCCTGTTCAACCCGCTGGTCGACTCGTACGTGTTCTCGCCGGCGATCTTCCACACCTACTTCGGCGCGGTCAGCGGCGCCGTCGCCGATCCCGGCATCATCGGCGACTCGGGCTGGAACAACTCCGTGGTGTACAGCACGCCAAACTTCGGCGGCCTGACCGCCAACTTCATCTACGGCTTCGGCGAGCAGCCGGGCGCCGCGGGCAAGCAGAAGTTCGGCGGCAACGTCCTGTACTTCAACGGCCCGTTCGCCGCGACCGTGGCCTACCAGCAGGTGCGATTCAACAGCGTGCCGACCGACATGTCCGACATCGGCCTGTCGCGCCAGGACGCCGCACAGATCGGCCTGTCCTATGACTTCAAGTTGGTCAAGCTGTTCGCGCAGGGCCAGTACATCAAGACCCGCGCCACCACCGCGCCGTCCGGCGACATCAAGCACATCGACGGCCAGTTCGGCGCCTCGGTGCCCATCGGCGCCGGCAACCTGCTGGCTTCGTATGCCTACGGCAAGGTCGACAACTCGCTGGGCGATTTCAAGCGCAATACCTTTGCCGTCGCCTACGACTACAACCTGTCCAAGCGCACCGACGTGTACGCCGCCTACTACTACGACAAGATCACCGGCATCGAGCACGGCGATACCTTCGGCGTGGGCGTGCGCCACAAGTTCTGATGCGCTGAGCGCGTCACCGGCAGCACTGGAGCCCGCCTTTCGGCGGGCTTTTTTCATGGCCCGCGGGGCGGCGCGCGCGCCACCCGCCGTTGCCGCGCAATGCTGCACTGCGCCACGCAGTGCCACATGAGAAGCTGCCGCTCCATAGGCGGATTCAATTGGATTGGCCCCGGCGCGCTTCNATTCAACAGCGTGCCGACCGACATGTCCGACATCGGCCTGTCGCGCCAGGACGCCGCACAGATCGGCCTGTCCTATGACTTCAAGTTGGTCAAGCTGTTCGCGCAGGGCCAGTACATCAAGACCCGCGCCACCACCGCGCCGTCCGGCGACATCAAGCACATCGACGGCCAGTTCGGCGCCTCGGTGCCCATCGGCGCCGGCAACCTGCTGGCTTCGTATGCCTACGGCAAGGTCGACAACTCGCTGGGCGATTTCAAGCGCAATACCTTTGCCGTCGCCTACGACTACAACCTGTCCAAGCGCACCGACGTGTACGCCGCCTACTACTACGACAAGATCACCGGCATCGAGCACGGCGATACCTTCGGCGTGGGCGTGCGCCACAAGTTCTGATGCGCTGAGCGCGTCACCGGCAGCACTGGAGCCCGCCTTTCGGCGGGCTTTTTTCATGGCCCGCGGGGCGGCGCGCGCGCCACCCGCCGTTGCCGCGCAATGCTGCACTGCGCCACGCAGTGCCACATGAGAAGCTGCCGCTCCATAGGCGGATTCAATTGGATTGGCCCCGGCGCGCTTCCTAGATTGGTGTTCCAGGCCTCAAAAACCATGACAGCGAGGTGACACATGCGGCGATACGCGAAGACCCGTTCGGAACTGATGGCCATCCTGAACCAGTGCCTCGACAACAACCCCGAGTGCGGCGAATGCGAGCTGCACGCGGTGCGAATGCACCAGCCTGACCATACCGGTTGCAACTGGAGCGCGGAAGTCGATTTCCCGCAGGAGTCCGTCGACAACCTGGGCCACCAGCTCGCGGCGGCAAAATCGATCATCGTGGTCATGCGCGAGCAGTACAACGTGCTGCAATAGCCATCACCCCAACCGTCCCTGGCCGCACGGATGCGGCGGGGCAACAAACAAAAAGGCCGGGTCATGGACCCGGCCTTTTGCATGGCGAAGGCTTCGCGGCGGATCAGCGCACCGCGTTGCACTCGGCCACGGCGACGGCCGTCATATTGACGATCCGGCGCGTGGTGGCCTGCGGGTTGAGGATGTGCACCGGCTTGGCCGCGCCCAGCAGGATCGGGCCCACCGTCACGCCCTGCCCGCCCGTGATCTTGAGCAGGTTGAAGGCAATGTTGGCGGCGTCCAGCGTCGGCATCACCAGCAGGTTGGCGCTGCCGGCCAGCTTGGTCGACGGCAGGAAGTGGCGGCGCACGTCCTCGACCAGCGCGGCATCGCCCTGCATCTCGCCTTCCACCTCCAGGTGAGGCGCCTCGCGCGCGAGGATCTGCGCGGCCTCGCGCATCTTGCGCGCCGACGGGCGCGTCGACGAGCCGAACATCGAGTGCGACATCAGCGCCACCTTGGGCTGCAGGCCGAAGCGGGCGATTTCTTCCGCGGCCAGCTGGGTGATGGCCGCCAGCTGTTCCGCGCTGGGGTCGTCGTTGACGAAGGTGTCGGTGATGAACAGCGTGTACTTCTCCAGCATCAGCGCGTTCATCGCCGCGAACACATGCGCGCCCGGCGCCAGGCCGATCACGTCGCGCACGTGCTCGAGGTGCGCCTCGAAGCGGCCCACCGTGCCGCATAGCAGCGCGTCGGCGTCGCCCATGTGCATCAGCATGGTGCCGATCAGCGTGTTGGAGCGGCGCAGCGCCACCTTGGCCATGTCCGGGGTCACGCCGTCGCGGCCGCGCAGCGCGTGGTAGGCCTCGTGGTATGCGCGGTAGCGCGGGTCGTCCTCGGGGTTGATCAGCTCGAAGTCCACGCCCGGCTTCAGGCGCAGGCCAGCCTTGTCGATGCGCATCTGGATCACGTGCGGGCGGCCGATCAGGATCGGGCGTGCCAGGCCTTCGTCGACCACCGACTGCACCGCGCGCAGCACGCGCTCTTCCTCGCCCTCGGCATAGGCCACGCGCTTGGGCGCGGCCTTGGCGGCCGAGAACACCGGCTTCATGATCAGGCCGGTGTGGTAGACGTAGGTCGACAGCTGCTGGCGATAGGCTTCCAGGTCCTTGATCGGGCGCGTGGCCACGCCGGACTCTTCGGCCGCCTTGGCCACCGCCGGCGCGATCTTCTCGATCAGGCGCTGGTCGAACGGCGTCGGGATGATGTAGTCCGGGCCGAACTTCAGCTCACGGCCGCCGTAGGCCGCGGCCACGGCGTCGTTCAGCTCGGCCTCGGCCAGCTCGGCGATAGCCTTGACGCAGGCCAGCTTCATCGCTTCCGTGATCTTGGTGGCGCCGCAATCGAGCGCGCCGCGGAAGATGTACGGGAAGCACAGCACGTTGTTGACCTGGTTCGGGTAGTCCGAACGGCCGGTGGCGATGATGCAGTCCGGGCGCGCGGCCTTGGCCACTTCCGGGCGGATCTCGGGCTCGGGGTTGGCCAGCGCCAGGATGATGGGCCGCTCGGCCATGGTCTTGACCATCTCGGCGGTCAGCACGCCGGCGGTCGAGCAGCCCAGGAAGACGTCGGCGCCCTTGACGATGTCGGCCAGCGTGCGCGCCGAGGTGTCCTGCGCGTAGCGGGCCTTGTTGGCTTCCATGTTGGCGTCGCGGCCGACATAGATCACGCCCTTGGAATCGACCACCGAGACGTTCTCGCGCTTCACGCCGAGGCTGACCATGGTGTCGAGGCAGGCGATCGCGGCGGCGCCGGCGCCCGACACCGCCATCTTCACCTTGGCGATGTCCTTGCCGACCACCTTCAGGCCGTTCAGCAGCGCCGCCGCCGAGATGATCGCGGTGCCGTGCTGGTCGTCATGGAAGACGGGGATGTTCATGCGCTCGCGCAGCTTCTGCTCGATGTAGAAGCACTCGGGCGCCTTGATGTCTTCCAGGTTGACGCCGCCCAGCGTGGGCTCCAGCGCGGCGACGATTTCGACGATCTTGTCCGGATCGCGCGCATCGAGCTCGATGTCGAACACGTCGATGCCGGCGAACTTCTTGAACAGGCAGCCCTTGCCCTCCATCACCGGCTTGCCGGCGAGCGGGCCGATGTCGCCCAGCCCCAGCACGGCGGTGCCGTTGGTGACCACGGCCACCAGGTTGGCGCGCGAGGTGTACTCGGCGGCGGTGGCGGGATCCTTGGCGATTTCCTCGCAGGCGTACGCTACGCCCGGCGAATAGGCCAGCGACAGGTCGCGCTGGTTGGACAGCGCCTTGGTCGCGGTGACCTGGATCTTGCCCTTGGTCGGGCTGCGGTGGTATTCCAGCGCGGCGAGGCGCAGCTGCGCTTCAGGACTGTTCGGGGCATGTTGCGGTGCATCACCGCCGTTCTTGCTGCTCATTGGCTCGTCCGGAAAATGGCCCGGACCGAAGCGCCCCTCTCCCGCCATGGTTCGGCCGGCTCAAGCGACAAGCCGGCAGCGAAGGACAAGCTCTGGCAGCGAAACTGACGACTCCGGCAGCCAGGCCGGAAAAATCGAGCAGCTATTCTAGCCCACGCGCCCGCGCAAAGTACCACCGCGGCACGCCCGCAGGCCGCATTTTGCGCGGATTCTGGCCGTTAAACAGCTTTTACCATTGGGTATGCAATGGCGGTGCAGAAGCATGCTCCTGCATGCATCCGCACGCATGGCGCCGCGAGGCCTGCGGCGGCGGGTGGTAGCTGACGGCGGCCGCCCTAGTGGGCGTCCTTCCCCACCTCCAGCGTCACCCGACGCGGACGGCCGCTGTCGGACGGGAAGTCGGTGAAGGCACTGCGGATCAGGTAGGGCATCATCGCCGGCAGGCTGCTGTTCTCGGCCTGGTTCTGCGCGGTGACCTGCCAGACCCGCTTGCCGCTGGCCGCATCCTTGAAATACACCCGCAGGCTCGAGAACGTCACCGGCACGTCGCGCACCACCGTCTGCGGCCAGTAGCCCGGTCCCCACGGGCCCCATGGCCCCCAGGGACCCCATGGCCGGTAGTAGCCCGGTCCCCAGTACGGGCCCCAGTACGGACCCCAGGGGCCGTACCACGGGTCCGGGTAGACCGTCTCGGCCACGCGCACCAGCCCCGGCACCGAGTCGTAATCCATGCTGACCAGGTAGCGCGCCTGCCTGGCCGGCACCTGCTCGAAGCCGACGTCCGCCAGCGCGGCCGCCAGCCACTGCTCATAGGTCTGCCGGTCGAGCTGGGCCGCCTGCTCGGCGCTATGCTCGAAACTGTAGGTGCGCGGCGCGTCGTTCTGCCAGCCGGGCTGGCGGAACGACGTGACATCGGTGGTCACGGTGCTGGCGCACCCCGTCAGCAGCAGCGCCGTCAGCAGCGCCAGCGCGCCCCACATCCTGCGCAGCCCGGGCCACCGGCCCGCTGTCCCTTGATTGCCGACACCGCCTGCGCGCTGCCACATAGTGCTACCTCGCTCTTCTATCTACTGAAACCCTGCGTGTCTCTGAGACCACGCCGGCGCCGGGGAATTCCCTGCACCGCTTGGTGCGGCGCCCGCCAGACCGCGCCCCGACCCCTTGGCTACAATGAGGACTTCAGCGCCATGCTTTGCTTGCACGCGCGTGGCCGCCCCCCTTTTCCTAACGGTCTTCCGAAGACAGGATCCTTCCATGCTGCGCACCGACACGCCCGTTACCGTCTATCGCAAGGACTATACCCCGCCACCGTTCGCCATCGACCACGCTGCACTGGTGCTGGAACTCGATCCCCAGCGCACCGTGGTCACCAGCACGCTGCGCTTCGCGCGCACGGCGGGCGCGCCCGACGCGCCGCTGGTGCTGGCCGGCGAAGAACTCGAACTGATCGGCGTCAGCCTGGACGGCAAACCGGTGGCCAACGCCACCCAGGACGGCGGCACGCTGACGCTGCCCGGCCTGCCGGCGCAAGGCACGCTGGAAATCACCACCGCCTGCCAGCCCGCGGCCAACACCACGCTGTCGGGACTCTATGTGTCCAACGGCAACTTCTTCACCCAGTGCGAGGCCGAGGGCTTCCGCCGCATCACCTATTTCCTCGACCGCCCCGACGTGATGGCGACCTATCGCGTCACGCTGCGCGCCGACCGCGCCGCCTATCCCGTGCTGCTGTCCAACGGCAACCTGGTGAGCCAGCGCGAACTGCCCGATGGCCGCCACGAGGCCGTGTGGGAAGACCCGTTCCCCAAGCCGTCGTACCTGTTCGCGCTGGTCGCGGGCAAGCTCGAATGCATCGAGCAACGGATCCAGTCGGCCTCCGGCAAGGACAAGCTGCTGCAGGTATGGGTCGAGCCGCGCGACCTCGACAAGACCCGCCACGCGATGGATTCGCTGGTCCATTCGATCCGCTGGGACGAGCAGCGCTTCGGCCTGGAGCTCGATCTCGACCGCTTCATGATCGTCGCCGTCGGCGACTTCAACATGGGCGCAATGGAGAACAAGGGCCTGAACATCTTCAACACCAAGTACGTGCTGGCCAACGCGGAAACCGCCACCGACACCGACTTTGCCAATATCGAAGCGGTGGTCGGCCATGAGTACTTCCACAACTGGACCGGCAACCGCGTGACCTGCCGCGACTGGTTCCAGCTGTCGCTGAAGGAAGGCCTGACGGTGTTCCGCGACCAGGAGTTCTCGGCCGACATGATGGGCTCGGAATCGGGCCGCGCGGTCAAGCGCATCGAGGACGTGCGCGTGCTGCGCCAGGTGCAGTTCCCCGAGGACGCCGGCCCCATGGCGCATCCGGTGCGCCCCGACAGCTACGAAGAGATCAACAACTTCTACACGGTCACGGTGTACGAGAAAGGCGCCGAGGTCGTGCGCATGTACCAGACCCTGCTCGGCCGCGAAGGCTTCCGCAAGGGCATGGACCTGTACTTCCAGCGCCACGACGGCCAGGCCGTGACCTGCGACGATTTCCGCGCCGCCATGGCCGATGCCAACGGCCGCGACCTGACCCAGTTCGGGCTGTGGTACAGCCAGGCCGGCACGCCGGTGGTGACCGCGCGCACCGCGTGGAACGGCGACGACGGCAGCCTGACGCTGACGCTGTCGCAGCGCTGTCCCAAGGTCGGCATCGAGACCCGCGCCGGCACGCCCGAGAAGCAGCCGTTCCATATCCCGTTCGCGCTCGGCCTGCTGGGCGCGGACGGCAAGGACCTGCCGCTGCAGCTCGAGGGCGAGAGCGCGCCCGCCGGCACCACGCGCGTGCTCGACTTCACGCAGGCCGAGCAGAGCTTCCGCTTCATCAACCTGCCGCGCGGCGCGCAGGCCCCGCTGCCGTCGCTGCTGCGCAATTTCTCCGCGCCGGTGATCGTCGATGCCGAGTACACCGACGCGCAGCTGACCTTCCAGCTGTCGCACGACAGCGATGCCTTCAACCGCTGGGAAGCCGGCCAGCGCCTGGCCACGCGCGCACTGCTGCAGCTGGTGGCCGACGTGCAGGCCGGGCGCGAGCTCAGGCTCGATCCCGCACTGGTGCGCGCCATGCGCGCGGTGCTGACCGACGACACGCTCAACCCCGCCTTCCGCGAGCAGGCCCTGGTGCTGCCGGCGGAGGCCTACCTGGCCGAGCGCATGGGCGTGGCCGATCCCGCCGCCATCCACCGCGCCCGCCAGTTCATGCGCGAAGGCCTGGCGCTCGCGCTGCAGGCCGACTGGCTGGCCGCCTATGAAGCCAATGCCACGCCGGGCCCCTATTCGCCCGATGCCGCCTCGGCGGCGAAGCGCGCGCTGCGCAACCTCGCGCTCGGCTACCTGGCCGACAGCGGCGACGCCGCGATGCAGGCGCTGGCCGACCAGCAGTACCAGCACGCCGACAACATGACCGACCGCTTCGCCGCGCTGTCGGCGCTGGTCAACAGCTTCGCCCCCGGCCGCGAGCACGCGCTGGCGGACTTCTACCAGCGCTTCGAAGACGACCCGCTGGTGATCGACAAGTGGTTCTCGCTGCAGGGCATGCAGCGCGGCAGCGTCGGCCCGCAGGCCGGTGGCCCGCACGCCGGCAAGCGCACCATCGACACCGTGCGCGCGCTGATGGAGCACCCCGCCTTCAACCTGCGCAACCCCAACCGCGCGCGCTCGCTGATCTTCAGCTTCTGTTCCGGCAACCCCGCGCAGTTCCACGCCGAGGACGGCTCGGGCTACCGCTTCTGGGCCGACCAGGTGCTGGCGCTGGACGCCATCAACCCGCAGGTGGCGGCGCGCCTGGCGCGGGTGATGGACCGCTGGCAGAAGTACGAACTGGCGTTGCGCGACCGCATGCGCGCCGAGCTGGAACGCGTTGCCGCCTGCAGCACGCTGTCGCGCGACGTGCGCGAGATCGTTGGCAAGGCGCTGGCCGGCTGAGCGCGCCGGCGACGGGACAGGCAGCCCGGCCCACGCCCCCGATGCCCGGCCCCGCGCGGCCGGGCATGTAGAATTGCGGCCATCCAAGGAGAACCAACCATGACTCGCATCAGCCTGACCCGCTACCTGGTCGAGGAACAGCGCAAGCACAACACCATCCAGCCCGAACTGCGGCTGCTGATCGAAGTGGTCGCGCGAGCCTGCAAGGCCATTTCCAACGCCGTCAGCAAGGGCGCCCTCGCCGGCGTGCTGGGCTCGGCCGGCACCGGCAACGTCCAGGGCGAAACCCAGCAGAAGCTGGACGTGATCGCCAACGAAGTGCTGCTCGACGCCAACGAATGGGGCGGCCACCTGGCCGCGATGGCGTCGGAAGAAATGGAATCGTTCTACGAGATTCCCAACCGCTACCCGAAGGGCGAATACCTGCTGATGTTCGACCCGCTCGACGGCTCGTCGAACATTGACGTCAACGTCTCCATCGGCACCATCTTCTCGGTGCTGCACATGCCCAAGCCCGGCCAGACCGTGACCGAGGCCGACTTCCTGCAGCCCGGCACGCACCAGGTCGCGGCCGGCTACGCCGTGTACGGCCCGCAAACCACGCTGGTGCTGACGGTCGGCAACGGCGTGCACATGTTCACGCTGGACCGCGAGGCCGGCAGCTTCGTGCTGACGCAGTCCAACGTCACGATCCCGGAAGATACCAAGGAATTCGCCATCAACATGTCGAATATGCGCCACTGGGCCCCGCCGGTGCGCAAGTACATCGACGAGTGCCTGGCCGGCGACGAAGGCCCGCGCGGCAAGAACTTCAACATGCGCTGGGTGGCCTCGATGGTCGCCGACGTGCACCGCATCCTGACCCGCGGCGGCATCTTCATGTACCCGTGGGACAAGCGCGAGCCGGAAAAGCCCGGCAAGCTGCGGCTGATGTACGAAGCCAACCCGATGGCGATGCTGGTCGAGCAGGCCGGCGGCGCCGCCACCAACGGCGAGCAGCGCATCCTCGACGTGCAGCCGACCAAACTGCACCAGCGCGTCTCGGTGATCCTGGGCTCGAAGAACGAGGTGGAGCGCGTCACGCGCTACCACCAGGAAGCGCAGGCCCAGGCCTGATCGCGGCCGGACTTGCCTGAAACGGGGCGCGCCGCGCCCCGTTTTTCATGCCGGCGCCGGATGGCACCGGCGACACAAAAGGGCTTCACAAGGCCGGAAAACGCTGCTACTATTGCGGGCTGTTCCAGATCGCCGGAACATGTTGCCGAAGTAGCTCAGTCGGTAGAGCAGCTCATTCGTAATGAGAAGGTCGGGGGTTCGATTCCTCTCTTCGGCACCACCAGAATTCCAGGGCCCAGCCCCGCACAAACCCGGACAGCGTCACGCTCTCCGGGTTTTTTGTTGCCTGCGTTCTTGCGATGGCGGCGGCGTACAGGGGGGCAGCGGCAATGCCACTGGCTGGCGCCCCAGCCGTTGCGCCCACCAGTAGCGGAAGGGGTGTTCCAGATCGGGATAGAGCACCGGCTGGCTGAAGCAGCCGGCACGCTTCATCAGGAGATAGGCGGCAAGCATGGCCGCCCAGAAAGCTAGCAGTTCCACGATCACGGCCGCCGCGGATGTCGGGGTGGCCGCTTTCATTATAGGTAGCCGCCTCCGGCATGGGGCCGATGGTGCACCCGTGGATACCCTTAGCGCGCTGCGCCGCTCAGTACACCTCCGGCACGATCATCTCCTTCGGCACCGGCTGGCGCACGTAATCCTCGTGGCGTTCACGGCCGGGCAGCACCACCGTGGGGGACTCGACTTCGGCATACGGCACCAGGCTCAGCAGGTGATGGATGCAGTTCAGCCGCGCGCGCTTCTTGTCGTCGGCCTGCACCACCCACCACGGCGCCTCGGCGATGTGGGTGCGCTCGAGCATGATCTCCTTGGCCCGCGTGTAGTCTTCCCAGCGACGCTGCGATTCCAGGTCCATCGGGCTGAGCTTCCACTGCTTGAGGGGATCATGGATGCGGCTGAGAAAGCGCAGGCGCTGCTCGTCGTGCGTGATCGAGAACCAGTACTTGATTACCTGGATGCCGGAACGCACCAGCATCTTTTCGAATTCGGGCACGGAGCGGAAGAACTCTTCGTACTGGTCGTCGGTACAGAAGCCCATCACGCGCTCGACGCCGGCGCGGTTGTACCAGCTGCGGTCGAACAGCACGATCTCGCCGGCGGCGGGCAGGTGCGCGACGTAGCGCTGGAAATACCACTGGGTGCGTTCGCGGTCGTTGGGCGCGGGCAGCGCGGCCACGCGGCAGACCCGCGGGTTCAGCCGCTGGGTGATGCGCTTGATCACGCCGCCCTTGCCGGCGGCGTCGCGCCCCTCGAACAGGATCACGACCTTGTGCCCGGTGGCGGCGACCCAGCTTTGCAGCCGCACCAGCTCGCCCTGCAGCCGGAACAGCTCGCGGAAATATTTCCGGCGGCTGTCCTGCTCGGCCTGGTCGTCCAGGTGCACGGGATCGCCAAAGGCCTCGCTGGCCTCGCGGTCGTCCAGTTCCAGTTCGATCTCTTCGTCGTAGTAGTCGGCCACCTCGTTGTGGATGCGCCGCACCAGCTCTGCTTCACCCGGTCTCATCTGCTTGCTCTCCCTGTGGATACAACGCGGTCGCGGCGATGCTGGCATGGCCGTATTGCAGCCGCGTGAAGGCGGGGCAGGCTGCCCTGCCCCCTGTCCCCTGCCCCATGCGGCCCGCCACGCGATACGCCTTCAGCCCGCGGGATTGATGTTGTGGTTATGGCGGAACAGGTTGTCGGGATCGTAGCGCCGCTTCACCGCCACCAGCCGCTCGTAGTTCGGCCCATAGGCAGCGCCGACGCGGTCCACCTCCTCCTGCGTGAGGAAGTTGACATAGACGCTGCCGAGCGCGAACGGCGCGGCCGCGCGGAACACCTCGCGCGCCCAGCCGATGCAGCGGTCGTCGTCCGCAGGACTGTCCCAGCGCCCGTGCAGGTTCATGATGAATTTGGCATCGCGGTTGGCGTAGGCGGTGGCGTCGGGCGCGACGCGGTTGGTCTGCCCGCCCATGGCGCCGATAAAGACCTCGCATTGCGGCGACGGCAGCTTGCCGATCTGCTCGATCAGCATCGCGATCAGCCCGTCGTCCAGCCCGGCGAAGTTATGCGACTTCCAGTAGTTGCGCGCACCGGGCGTCAGCAGCGGATCGAAAGCCTGCTGCCACGCGGTGAGCGGCATCGGTCCCAGGTGCTCGCCATACGGGGTGCCAAGTTGGCGCAGCGGCTCCACCAGTTTCGGCCCCTGCTCCGGCGGACCGATATAGCAGATCGCCAGCGCCGCCACCGGCTTGCCGTGCGCCTCGGGCGGCAGGAACGGCAGGGGCGGCGCCTGGCGCAGCACTACCCACACGGTCAGCTCGTCGGGCATCGATTCATAGAGCTCGCGATAGGCCGGCAGCACGCTGGCGGCCTGCTCCAGCGGATAGACGATCAGTCCGCCATAGACCTGCGGCCCGACCGGATGCAGGCGGAACTCGAACATCGTCACCACGCCGAAGTTGCCGCCGCCGCCGCGCAGCGCCCAGAACAGGTCGGCGTTCTCGTCGCTGCTGGCGCGCACCAGCTTGCCGTCGGCGGTAACGACCTGCGCCGACACCAGGTTGTCGACCGTGGTGCCGAACTTGCGGCTGAGCCAGCCGAAGCCGCCGCCCAGCGTCAGCCCGGCCACGCCGGTGGTGGAATTGATGCCGAGCGGCGTGGCCAGGCCCTGCGCCTGCGCTTCATGGTCGAAGTCGCGCAGCGTGGCGCCCGGCTCCACCCACGCGCGTTGCGCGTGGGGATCGACGCGCACCGAGCGCATCGTCGACAGGTCCAGCACCATGCCGCCCTCGCAGATCGCCAGCCCGCCGATGTTGTGGCCGCCGCCGCGTACCGACAGCAGCACCCCGTGCTCGCGCGCAAAGTTCACCGCCGCTGCAACGTCGGCGGCGCCCGCGGCCTGCACGATCCACTGCGGATGGCGGTCGATCATCGCGTTCCAGATCCGGCGCGCGTCGTCATAGCCGCCGTCGCCCGGCTGCAGCAAGCGTCCGCGCAGCTGCGCCTTGAGTGCTTCAATATGTTCCTGCGATGGCTGGGCCATGATCTGCCTCCCGATGCTGATTGCAAACATCGGACGACACGCGGCGTCAGGAGCAAAAAATGGCCACGAGGACCGATGACTTCATCATTTAAGGCAGGCACCGCGCGAATGTAAATGCGCGCTGCGCGCGGCGCATTCCGCGGGTGGGGCCCCGATCCAGCCGTGGCCGCGCGGCCTATCATGGAGGCACGGCGGCACGGTGCCCGCGCGCCGTGCGCCTGCACGATGGACCCTGCCAGCCAACCTCCCCTGTTCCTGTGCGGCGACGTGATGACCGGTCGCGGCATCGACCAGATCCTGGCGCATCCCAGCCAGCCGCTGCTGCATGAATCGTATGTGCATTGCGCGCTCGACTACGTGCGCCTGGCGGAACGCAAGGCCGGTCCGATCGCGCGCCCCGTGGGGCCGGACTATCCGTGGGGCGATGCGCTGGCGGAACTGGCAAGCCGCGCCGCGCGGCCGCGCATCGTCAACCTGGAAACCGCCATCACCACCAGCGACGATGCCTGGCCCGGCAAGTCCGTGCACTACCGCATGCATCCGCGCAACGTCGATTGCCTGCAGGCCGCCGGCATCGACTGCGCGGTCCTCGCCAACAACCATGTGCTGGACTGGGGCCGCGCGGGCCTGGCCGATACGCTGGACGCGCTGGACGGCGCGCACATCGCGCACGCCGGGGCCGGTGCCGACGAGGCCAGCGCGGCATGCGCCGCAGTGCTGCCTCGGCCCGGCGGCGGTCGCGTGGTGGTGCTCGCCTTCGCCATGACTAACGCCGGCACGCCGGCGGCGTGGCGCGCCACCGCCGGGCACTCGGGCGTGAACCTGCTGGACGACTGGTCCGCGGCCTCGCAGCAACACATTGCCGCGCGGGCGCGCCAACTGCGGCGCCCCGGCGATGTCGTTGTGCTGTCGATCCACTGGGGCCCTAACTGGGGCTACCACATCGACCCCGCGCAACGCGCCTTCGCCCGCGCGGTGGTCGAGCATGCCGGCATCGACATCGTGCACGGGCATTCCTCGCACCATCCGCTCGGCATCGAGCTGCATGCCGGCAAGCCTATCCTGTATGGCTGCGGCGACTTCATCAACGATTACGAGGGCATTGGCGGATACGATAGCTACCGCCCCGATCTGGCGCTGATGGCATTCGTCAGCTTCGATGGCGGCGGCAGTGCGGACCTGCGGCTGGTGCCCTTGCGGCGCAGCCACTTCCGGCTGGCGTATGCGCGCGAAGTCGACATGGCATGGCTGCAAGACATGTTCGAGGCACAGGGACGCGCGCTTGGCACACGCGTGGCGCGCAGCGGACTGCACGAGTTGCGGCTATGGGCGGCATGAGCCGCAAGCCTTCCCTGCTCCGATTACGGTACTTGCGGGCACTTGCAAAAGGGCCGGGCAAAAACAGAAAGGCCAGCGCGATGGCTGGCCTTCCCGTTCATTCAAGTGCCACGTGTGTCGGTTCGGTGTAACGCTTCCACAGAGTGCTGATCCGCTTCTGCATTCATTGCCCAACGCTAGCTCGGTCGCCCATCCTGCGGCACCCCAGGACATACCTGCAGGATAGTACAAATCCCCGCCGATCAAAGCGGGATCAACCAAGCGCGCGCTTCAGCCGACCATGATGCGGTCGTCGACCAGCCGGATTTGGCCGCCGGGCTTGTCTTCCATCACTTTGAGCACGCGGCTGCCCACCTGCAGCGTAACCCCGCCATGGATGCGCCGCGGGGCGTCGATGACGGCCTCGGCGGCGGGCTGCATCTGCTGCCCCAGTTCGGCCAGGCGCGCCTCCAGCTCGAACAGGTCGCGCGACAGCTTGAACAGCGTCGCGCGCGCCTTTTCGCGCACGTCGCCGATGGCGCGCTCCGGATGCTTGGCAAAGAAGTCCACCAGTTGCCTGACCTTGTTCTGCTCTTCCAGCATGCGCCGGCGCTCGGCCTCGTGCGCGGCGCGCTGGGCGTCGGCATAGGGATTGAGGCCAACCTGGATGCTGGTGGCGGTGCCGGCCGGCGCGCCCAGCACCGCGGCGCGCACCGCCAGCATGGCCCGGCTGCGGCCGCCGCTGATGCTGCCCTGCACGCCGGTGCCGCCCACCACGATGCGCTGGCCGGCGGCGACATCGCTCTGGCGGATGCCGCTGTCGACAGTGACCTCGGTGCCGGCCTCGACCACCGCATTCTCGATGAAGCGCGCCTTCACCGCGCCCTTGCAGCGCACGCTGGCGCGGCTGATGCCGCCTTCGGCATGGGCGCTTTCCGACTTGCCGATAATGCCGCCCTTGACGATGACATTGCCGCCGGCCTCGATGCTGGCGGCTTCGATGGTGCCTTCGACCACCACGTCGCCGCTGACGTTGACCGACATGCCGGTGCGGATGTCGCCCGACACGCGCAGCGTGCCATCGAACGCCACGTTGCCGGAGTGCAGGTCCACCGATTCCACCTGCACCACGGGACTGACCGAGATGCCGTAGACGCCGACCACCGGCGATCCGGCAATCACTGCGCGCAGCAGGCCGGGGTCGTCGGCATCCGCTGCCGCGCCGGTCAGGCCCTCGGCAAACGGCGGGTCGTCGACCGCATCGGCGGCAATCGGCTGGCCGAACACGTCGACGCCGGCATGGCCCGGCACCGCCGCAATGCGCCGCATCAGCGGCGTGCCGGGACTGACCAGCAGCAGGTTGCCCAGCTCGCGCAGGTCCACCTTGCCGGCGTCGTCGTCGCTGTGCACCGGCTTGCGCGGCTCCAGCAGGTTGATGAAGCGCGCCGGCTCGCCCTGCCGCGGCGCCATGCCGGCGGCGATGGTGCGCAGCTCGCAGCCGCCTTCGGCCAGTGCCGCGTCCAGCGCGAGGGATTGGATCGGCGCCACCACGCCGCGCTCCGCGATGGCGCGGCGGATTTCGTCCGCGCTGACCGGCCGGCCGCCCTCCGGCGGCATCAGCGTCAGCCGCACCGCCAGGCCGTCGGCGCTGATGTCGAGCTCGAACGCGCCGTCGACCAGCGCGCCGATGGTCGCGTCGATCTCATGCTCGGCCCGCTGGCATTGCGCCAGGAACTGCGCCACCGCGCGCGCATCCAGCCGCGCGCCGGACCAGCCCAGGTCGGCCAGGCATTGCTGCAGGCTGGCCGGGTCCGGCGGCAGCCGGCCCGGCTGCGGCGTGTAGCGTGCATGCACCTGTTCGCCCGGCTCGGCAAGCTCCAGGCGCAGTCCCGATTCATGCGTCATGCGTCCCCTGAATCGTCTGGCGGCGACGGCGCAAGCCGGCGCTCTGCTTGTTATCGATTCATCACCAACGGCAGGCGCGCCGGGAACTTTAGCGCACACGGCAAGCCCCGGCGGCCGCCGGGCGACTTTTCGGTAAACTGTCGCCATTCCGGGGGCGCGCCGCGCCCCGCAGCCTTGCAGTCCCCCTCCATGTCAAACACCCACGAAATCCGCCCCGGCCAGTCCATCGAGCTGCTCAAGGAACTCCATATCCTGACGCGCGACGGCAAGATGAACCAGGACAGCCGGCGCAAGCTCAAGCAGGTCTACCACCTGTTCCAGTTCATCGAACCGCTGCTGCAGGAAGTCAAGGCCGCGCGCGGCCGCGTCACGCTGGTAGACCACGGCGCCGGCAAGTCGTACCTGGGCTTCATCCTGTTCGACCTGTTCTTCAAGGCCCTGCAGGACGACTCGCACATCTATGGCATCGAAACCCGCGAAGAGCTGGTGAAGACCTCGCAGGCGCTGGCGGCGCGGCTGGGTTTTCCGGGGATGTCGTTCCTGAACCTGTCGGTGGCGGACTCGATCACCTCGCCGCAGCTGCCGCCCACCGTCGACGTGGTCACCGCGCTGCATGCGTGCAATACCGCCACCGACGACGCCATCCGCTTCGCGCTGGCCAAGCGCGCGCAGCACATCGTGCTGGTGCCGTGCTGCCAGGCCGAGGTGGCGAGCGTGCTGCGCAAGCACAAGGGCAAGCTGCTGGCGGGCAATCCGCTCACGGAGATCTGGCGCCACCCGCTGCATACGCGCGAGTTCGGCAGCCAGGTGACCAACGTGCTGCGTTGCCTGCAGCTGGAAGCGCACGGCTACCAGGTCAGCGTGACCGAGCTGGTCGGCTGGGAACACTCGATGAAGAACGAGCTGATCATCGCGCAGTACAAGGACCTGCCGCGCCGGCGTCCGGCCGAGCGGCTGGAAGAGGTGCTGGGGCGGCTGGGACTGGAAGAGCTGCGCGAGCGCTTCTTCACCGAGCCGGCAGCGGTGGCGTAACTACGGCTTCCCGGACTCGGAACCTGACTCGGTCCCGGGTTCAACCTCGCCCGCCATCCAGCGTCGCCAGCCCTCGTGCCCAAGGCGCCGCATGACCGCCTGGTTGCGCTCGTAGATGTCCGCCGCATCGGGAAACGCCGCCGCCGCGCGCTCGATCGAATCCTCGCGCAGCAGGTGCAGGATGGGGTACGGCGCGCGGTTGGTGTAGTTCTCGATATCGTCCGGCTCGGTCCCGGCAAACTGGTAGTGCGGATGGAAGCTGGCGATCTGCAGCGTGCCTTCCAGCCCCAGGCTGGCGAGCAGGCGCTCGGCGAAGTACAGCAGGTCGTTGAAGTCGAGGAAATCGGCCACCGCGTGCGGCAGGATCAGCAGGGTGGTGTCGATCTGCGCCGGATCGGCATCGGCCAGCAGGCGCAGTTCGCGCTCGAGTTCATCCATCACATCGGGTGCCTCGGTGACAGCGCTGACCACATAGCGCACCTGCTCCTTCACGTACACGCTCTTGGCGAACGGGCACAGGTTGAGCCCGATCACCGCGCGTTCCAGCCAATGGCGGGTGGCGGCAATGACGGCATCGTCGGACTGGCTGGCGGAGTGCATGGCGGAAGACATGATGGCAAGGTGCGGCAAACCGTCATTCTAGCGCTGCCGCAGGCTCTATAATCCGCGGCGGAAACATCCCTGTCCTGCCCAGCCCCGCCGATGCCCTCTGCCGCCACGCCCGCCCCTGACCATGCCACTCCCGACGTTGCCGTCATCGGCGGCGGCCCGGCCGGCCTGATGGCCGCCGAAGTGCTGGCGGCGCAGGGTGCCAGCGTGGCCCTCTATGACGCGATGCCGTCGGTCGGGCGCAAGTTCCTGATGGCCGGCAAGGGCGGCATGAACCTGACCCATGCCGAGCCGGAGCCGGCCTTCCTGGGCCGCTACGGCGCGCGCACCGCGCAGCTGGCGCCGATGCTGGCGGACTTCAGCGCGCAGGCGCTGCGCGACTGGGTGCACGGGCTTGGCATCGAGACCTTCGTCGGCAGTTCCGGCCGCGTCTTCCCAACCGACATGAAAGCCGCGCCGATGCTGCGCGCGTGGCTGCACCGGCTGCGCGAGTCGGGCGTGCAGTTCCATATGCGGCATCGCTGGCTGGGCTGGGACGATGGAGACGGCGATGACGGCGCCGCGCATGCGCTGCGCTTTGCCACGCCGCACGGCGACACGGTCGTGCGCGCGCGCGCCGTGGTGCTGGCGCTGGGTGGCGCCAGCTGGGCCAGGCTGGGGTCCGATGGCGCATGGGTGCCGCGCCTGTCCGGGCGCGGCGTCGAGATCGCGCCGCTGCGTCCCGCAAACTGCGGGTTCGACGTGGCATGGAGCGAGGACTTTGCCGCGCGCTTTGCCGGCGCGCCGGTCAAGCCGGTGGCAATCGCTCTGAATGACCGTGACGGACACGCGCACTACCGCCAGGGCGAATTCGTCATCAGCCGCGACGGTATCGAAGGCAGCCTGGTCTATGCACTGTCGGCACCGATCCGCGACCGCATCGAAGCCGATGGCGAGGCCACCATCCATCTCGACCTGCTGCCGTCGCACAGCGCCGAACAGGTCAGTTCGCAGGTCGAGCATCCACGCGGCTCGCGTTCGTTGTCGAGCCACCTGCAGAGCCGGCTCGGCATCACCGGCGTCAAGGCCGGCCTGCTGCGCGAATGCCTGTCCCGCGACGCCATGCTCGATCCCGGCACGCTGGCCCTGTCACTGAAGGCGCTGCCATTGCGCGTGCTGCGCCCGCGCCCGATCGACGAAGTCATCAGCAGCGCCGGCGGCGTGCGCTTCGAAGCGATGGATGCCGGCCTGATGCTGCGCGCCGTGCCCGGCGTGTTCTGCGCGGGCGAGATGCTGGACTGGGAAGCGCCCACCGGCGGCTACCTGCTGACGGCCTGCTTCGCCAGCGGCCGCACCGCGGCGCTGGGGGCGGCGGCTTACCTGAAGCAGGTCTGACTACAAAAGCGCGGAAGCGGACCCCGGCGTGGCCATAGCGCCCGCGCGATCATCCCGACAGGCACTGGTCCGGCGCCGGCCGCCCTCAGTCGAGCCGGTGTGCTGCCAACTCCAACCTTTCGTTGGTCCGCTCATAGCGCGACGTGAATTCTGCCGTAAACAGCACCACGCGACTCAGCTCAGGCGCATACCAGACGACCGCCTTGTATGAGACGGAGCCGGTTCCGATTGTGCCAAAGCCATAGAAGGGACGCTGCACGTGACCGTCGTAGGTAATTCGAATAGCGCGGTAGGCACCGGCGGCGACGCGTACCGTCGACTCACCAGTGGCCACGCCATCGAGCTGGGTCTCGAAACCGGTACCGGCCTGACGATACGACACCCGCCAACGGTTGCCCACCTTCACATTGGCCGGCACCCACCCGCCCGGCGGCGCGGCCGAGTCAAACTCGCCGCCTGCCGGCGTGGCAATGCGATCGACGCGGCCATCCATCAGCTCGATCCGCCCGCCCTGATTGAAGATCACGCGATCGTTTTCGATCCGATCCACGCGATACCGCACGTCCTGGCGTGTGCCGGTCAGGTTATCGGTAAGCTGGTAACGCCATTCCTCGCCAACGCGCGGCGAGCCCGCGTGGGCGCCGACCGGCACGCCCACCGCAGCGGACGGTTGCGCCGCGGCGGATGCCGAAGTCAGTGCCGTCGCAAGCGCCGGGGGCTGCGCCGCGGGCCGGTAGCCCGCCAGCGCTGCGGCGCCGCGCGCGCGGATCTCCGGAACCCACGATGCAGGCACTGCCGCCTGGCGCAGTTGAGCGCGTGCGGTGGCCGGCCCGGGCGCGCCAACCAGGATGCCGACCAGGCGCCCGGCCTCATCGAACAGGCCGCCGCCGGTCGCGCCGTCCTCGGGCGCAACGGATGCCTCGATGCGATCGAGCTTGCCGTTGGCGGCAGCTTGCAGGCCCGCCACCGTCGCCTGGCGCAAACTCACCGTGGTGCCGGCGACAGAGGCAGCGAATACCTTCTGACCGAATCCTGGCGCTGCCCCGGACGCGATCTGCGCCGCAGGCGCACCCAGGTTGGGTACCTTGAGCAGGCACAGGCCGCGCTCGACATCGGGCGCTTCCAGCGAGGCGCCGTAGCTGACGTTCTCGCGCCGCACCGCGATCGAGCGCGCGCCGGCCAGCACCTGGCATGCGGTCACCACCTGTCCCGGCGCAATCACCACGCCCAGGCCCGCGCCCAGCGGCGCTTCCTGCGGGCCATAGGTGCGCACGGCAAAGATGCTCTGGGAAACGGTTGAGAGCGATGGCTCGGCCCCCACCGCGATGGCAGGCGTGGCAACGATACAAAGCAGGCCGATGGCAGCAGGCAGACAACGTAGGCGCATGGATATGGCGGGGAAACGAAACAGCAATGAAGGTGACGGAGGACGACTACCAGGGCAACCCTGGCACCACGAACCTCAGCGCGGCGGCAACAGATGGCGCAGGTCGTCCATGGCCACCGGCTGCGCGCTGCGCGCCCCGGCCGGCGTGGCGGCGAGCGGCGCCGCTGGCGCGGCCGATGCCTTGGCCTCAGCGCCAGACGGACTCTGCGGCGCGCCGGAACCAGCCACCACCGTGGCGGGCTTTTCGGCATTGGCCGCGTCCAACGTGGCCGGGGCCACGTCGCGCGAATTGATCACCACGGTCTCGCCCATCCCCACGCGGATCAGTTCCGGATAGTCATAGGCCGCGCCGGACGAAACGTCCACCGCCACGCCGATCGCGCCGCCAAAAATGATATTGCCGAACGCCATCGCCTTGGTGGCCGATACCACCGTGGCCTGTCCGGTTTCCATGCCATCCTTGTCGCAGCGAACCATCAGGTCGCCGTAGGCCCGGCTGACCGTGACGGTGCCGGGAGTGGTCACATGGAAGGTGCCTTTGCTGTTCACCATCTCGCATCGTGCGCCGGTGACAGGGCTTTGGGACTGGTGGGTTTCGACGGAGACTACCTGGGTCGTGCCGTCGACAATCGACGCACAACCGCTCGCCAGGCAAGTGCTGACGAGGACCAACGACAAAGATGACCGCATGTTCCCGTGAATTTTGTTTTTTGGGCGTCTTGTTCTTGTGCCTGACGTCCTGCAGGACGCAGGGCGCCGCTAATGTAGCGCGGCCATCTCTGTCGGGCTCCCCCTGCTTTGGTGGGGTAGCCGCCTCGCAATGCCGCTCGCTACGCGGCCGGCCGTGAGCGCGCCGCCGGTGGACACGCCGCAGCCCACCGGCTGGTTATCGACGCAGCGTGATGCGCCTTTAGCCCCCGACGCCCCCGGCGCCGCCGACTATACTGAGCGCCACCGCCTCGGCCACTTCGATGCCGTCGATCGCCGCGGAATAGATGCCGCCCGCATAGCCCGCGCCCTCGCCCGCCGGGTACAAGCCCTTGACGTTGATGCTCTGGT
The DNA here is from genome assembly GCF_900250075.1 of Cupriavidus taiwanensis. Lineage (NCBI taxonomy): Bacteria > Pseudomonadati > Pseudomonadota > Betaproteobacteria > Burkholderiales > Burkholderiaceae > Cupriavidus > Cupriavidus taiwanensis. The sequence goes on along the minus strand of NZ_LT977070.1, from coordinate 1,289,549 downwards.
AGTCGTCGTGGTTGCGGCGGATGCGCAGCGGCGACGAGGTGCGCGTCTCCACCCCGGTCAGCACCGCGTCATGCAGCGCGAAGCCCGGCAGCTTCTTGTCGATCTCGGGAATGCCTTCGCGGATCGCCTCGATCACGTAGTCGGGCAATGACGTGCTCAGGTCGGTCGGGGTCACGCCCGGCTTGTACGAAGGCTCGACCGAGCCCAGCGAGGTCGACGCGCGGCCGGCGATGAAGTCGCCCACCAGCTGGCCCGGCGCATTGTAGTTGCCGCCGCCCAGCTCGAACGCGCGCTCTTCCCACTTGCGCTGGAACTCGATGCCGGCCAGCGGGCCGCCCGGGTAGTCTTCCGGCGTGATGCCGACCACGATGCCGGCGTTGGCATTGCGCTCGGCGCGCTTGTACTGGCTCATGCCGTTGGTCACCACGCGGCCGGGTTCCGATGCCGCCGCCACCACCGTGCCGCCCGGGCACATGCAGAAGCTGTACACCGAACGGCCGTTGCTGCAGTGGTGCACCACCTTGTAGTCGGCCGCGCCCAGCAGCTTGTTGCCCGCGAACTTGCCAAAGCGGCTGCGGTTGATCAGCCCCTGCGGATGCTCGATGCGGAAGCCCAGCGAGAACGGCTTGGCCTCCATGAACACGCCGCGCTCGTGCAGCATCTGGAAGGTATCGCGCGCGCTGTGGCCCACCGCCATGATGACGTGGTCGGCCTCGAGATACTCGCCGTTGGACAGCTTCAGGCCGCGCACCTGGCCGCCATCGATATCGATGTCGTCGACGCGGGTCTCGAAGCGGATCTCGCCGCCCAGCTCGATGATCTCGGCGCGCATCTTCTCGACCATGCTGACCAGCCGGAAGGTGCCGATATGCGGGCGCGCCTTGAACAGGATGTCTTCCGGCGCGCCGGCGCGCACGAACTCGTTCAGCACCTTGCGGCCATAGTGCTTGGGGTCCTTGATCTGGCTGTACAGCTTGCCGTCCGAGAACGTGCCGGCGCCGCCTTCGCCGAACTGTACGTTCGACTCGGGATTGAGCACGCTCTTGCGCCACAGGCCGAAGGTGTCCTTGGTGCGCTCGCGCACTTCCTTGCCGCGCTCCAGGATGATGGGGCGGAAGCCCGACTGCGCCAGGATCAGGCCGGCCAGCAGCCCGCACGGGCCCATGCCGATCACCACCGGGCGCGGATGCGTGCCGCCCTGCGGCGCGCGCGCGACGAAGTGGTACGCCATGTCGGGCGTCACGCTCCAGTTCGGCTTGCCGGCCATGCGGCGGATGGCCGCGGCCTCGTCGCTCACTTCGATATCGATGATGTAGGTCAGCTTGATATCCGAGCGCTTGCGCGCATCGTGGGCACGGCGGAATACGGTATAGCCGATCAGGCCGTCTCCCTTGACGCCGATCTGCGCGGCACCGGCGCGCACGGCGGCGTCGAGGTCGCTTTCGGTATGGTCGAGCGGGAGTTTGACTTCACTTAGACGTAGCATGGGGAACCCGGGAACTGCGGCCGGGGGGTTGGGCACACCGATGTGCCAGGCCGGCCGGAGCGCAATTTTATCGTCTTTGGCGCGCCGGGTCGGGAATCCGCAGCGGAGCCGGGCGCGGACGGTGCCAGGGCAATACCAGGCACGCCCGCAACCGAGCCAGCCAACCCGGCGGCACCGTGACCGATAACGCTCCGCCCCGGCTCGCCGACACCGTCAGCCAGCCGCGCGCTGGAACGATCCAGGTGTCGCCCGCGCGCAGGCGCCGCTGCGGCATGTGGCAGTGGCCGGCGAGCCATTGCATCGGCCCGGCCAGCACCATTTCGCCGATGGTGGCATGCAGCACGGTGCCGGCCGCCACATGCAGCCGCAGGGCCTGGCCGGCCGGCAGTGGCATCACCGTCGGGGTGTAGTCGAGATCGCTTGGCATGGCAGGACTCCGGTAGCTGGCACAGGACTCCAGCCTATCGACCGCCTAGCGCGCGCGGCAGGCACAAGGCCGCATCGCGGCGACCGAAACAGCAGCCAGGATTTCCGCCTGTTACGATACAGCGCCCCCGCCTCTGTATCTGTATCGATGCGGCCCGACACGCCACCATGCCGCCATGGACACCACCCCGCTCTATCGCCAGCTTGCCGGCCATTACCGCCGCGCCATCGACTCCGGCACGCTCGCCGCCGGCGACCGCATGCCGTCGGTGCGCGCGCTGATGGCGCTGCACGGCGTAAGCCTGTCGACCGCGCTGCAGGCCTGTCGGCAACTGGAAAGCGATGGCCTGCTCGAAGCGCGGCCGCGCTCGGGCTACTTCGTGGCCGCGCCGCGGCGCGCAACGCTGGCCGCGCTGTCCGAGCCCGCCGCCGCGCTGCCCGACCCGGCCCAGTATGTCGGCATCCACCAGCGCATTTCCGGCCTGCTCGCGCGCGGCCAGCACGAGCACGTGCACACCAACCTGGGCGGCGCCTACTGCGCGCCCTCGCTGTACCCGACCGAGGCCCTGCGCGGCGCCGCGGCGCGCGCGCTGCGCCGGCATCCGCAACTGTTCGGCGAGGGCGTCGAGCCCGACGGCTACCAGCCGCTGCGCGCCGCGATCGCACGGCAGGCGCTGCGCAACCGCGTGCAGCTGGCCCCGGAAGAGATCGTCATCACCAACGGCTGCACCGAGGCACTGAACCTGGCCCTGCGCGCCGTGGCGGGCCCCGGCGACGTGATCGCGGTGGAGTCCCCCACCTACTACGGCCTGCTGCAGATCCTGGAAAGCCTGGGCATGCGCGCGCTGGAAATCCCGTGCAGCCCGCAGACCGGCCTCTCGCTCGAGGCGCTGGAGCTGGCGGCGCAGCACTACGACAACATCCGCGCGGTCGCGGTGGTGCCGAACCTGCAGAACCCGCTCGGCTGCATCATGCCCGACGCGCACAAGGCGCGGCTGGTGCAATGGTGCGAGACGCGCGGCATCGCGCTGATCGAGGACGACTGCTTCTCGGCCACCGCCGACAGCGAGGCGCCGCCGGCCGCGGCCAAGGCATGGGATGGCAGCGGCAACGTGATCCACTGCGCGTCGCTGCACAAGGTGCTGGCGCCCGGCATGCGGCTGGGCTGGATCGCCGCGGGCAAGTGGCAGGCGCGCGTCGAGATGCTGAAGTTCGGGCTGTCGCGGCCCAACGAGATGCTGTCGCAGATGGCCGCCGCCGATTTCCTGGCGTCGGGCGCGCATGACCGCCACTTGCGCCGGCTGCGCACGCGGCTGCGCGCGCAGCGCGAATGGTTCACGCAAACCATCGCCGCCGGCTTTCCCACCGGCACGCGGCTGGGCGCGCCGCGCGGCGGCATGCACCTGTGGGTGGAGCTGCCCGCGCAGGTCTCGTCCGAGGCGGTGTTCGACCAGGCGCTGCAGGCGGGCATCCGCGTGATGCCGGGCGTGATGTTTTCCAACGCCGGGCGCTTCGACCACTGCCTGCGCATCAACTGCGGCGCGCCGCGCTCGGCGCAGATCGAGCGCGCGCTCGGCACGCTTGCCACGATCGTGCAGCGGCTGGCGGGCTGAAGCCGAGTTGGCCGGCGCCCGGGCCGGCGCCGTTTTGCAACAACCCTTCCCCTTTTATCGGCCGCTCGCCTATCCTAGTGCGCTGGCGCGCACGCGGCTGCCCGGCTGGTCCCCGGCGGCCCCGCTCGCATCGGTTGCCCACGGCCGCCGCGCGCCTGCAACAAGAACAAGGAGAATGGCCTTGACCAGTACATCCGTGGCGCCATCCGCCGGCAAAGGCAGCGGCGACCCCACCCACACCCTTCCCGACGATTACCAGGCCCTGTTCCAGCTGGCACCCGTCTCGCTATGGCTGGAAGACTTCAGCGCGGTGCGCGAGTGCTTCGCGCAATGGCGGCAGCAGGGCATCACCGACGTGCGCGCGCACCTGCGCGACGATCCGCGCCGGGTGGCGCAGTGTTCCGCGCTGATCCGCGTGATCGCGGTGAACCGGCGCACGCTGGAACTGTTCCGCGCGGCCGACCTCGACGACCTGGTGGCCAACCTCGACACCGTGTTCCGCGACGACATGTTCGAGCAGCATGTCGAAGAACTCGGCCAGCTGTGGGACGGCGCCAACGGCTTTGCCAGCCAGACCGTCAACTACGCGCTGGACGGCACGCGGCTCGACATCCAGCTCGAGGCCACGGTGATGCCGGGGCACGAACAGACCTGGGAGCGCGTGCTGCTGTCGATCAAGGACATCACCCCGCGCCTGCGCAGCGAGCGCGAGCTGCGCCGCAGCGAGCAGTATGCGCTGGGCCTGTTCGAGCATTCGCCGGTGTCGCTGTGGGTCGAGGACTTCAGCGCGGTCAAGGTGCTGATCGACGAGGTGCGCGCCGCCGGCATCACTGACTTCCGCACCTTCCTCAACGTCCACCCTGACTTTGTCTCGCGCTGCATGCAGGAAATCCGCGTGCTCGACGTCAACCAGCAGACCCTGCTGATGTTCGGCGCGGACAGCAAGGCCACGCTGCTGTCGCGGCTCGGCGACGTGTTCCGCGACGACATGCGCATCCACTTTGCCGAGCAGCTGATCGACCTGTGGCACGGCCGGCTGTGGCAGCAGCGCGAAGTCATCAACTACGCGCTCGACGGCCGCGCCGTCGACGTGTTCATGCAATGGTCGGTGTTTCCCGGGCGGGAAGCAGATTGGGACCAGGTGCTGGTGTCGCTGACCGATATCACGGCGCGCAAGAAGGCCGAGGCCTATGTCGAGTTCCTCGGCAAGCACGACGTGCTGACCAAGCTCTACAACCGCGCCTACTATGAGGACGAACTGGCGCGGCTGGGCCGCAAGGGCCCGTGGCCGGTCAGCGTGGTGGCGGTCGACCTGAACGGGCTAAAGGTGGTCAACGACCAGTTCGGCCACGCCGACGGCGACAGCCTGCTGCGCCGCACCGGCGAGGTGCTGAAGAAAGCGGTGGGCGATCAGGCCTGCGTGGCGCGCACCGGCGGCGACGAGTTCATGGTGTTGCTGCCCGGCCGCGACGAGCGCGGCGCCGCCACCGTGGTCGAGCAGATCGGCAAGGTGGTGGAGCTGAACAACACGTTCTACCCCGGCACGCGGCTCAGCTTCTCCATCGGCCACGCCACCTGCCAGGCAGGCGAACGCCTCGGCGACATCGTCAAGCTGGCCGACAGCCGCATGTACCAGGCCAAGCGCGACCACTACGCCGCGCTCGCCAACGAACGCCGCCGCGACTGAAGGGCAGGCGCTACGGCACGACGCTTCAGCCCGGCGTGCACTCGCCGCGCAGCAGTGCCCATTCCTCGCACTGCCTGCCCGACGGGAAAGTGCAGATGCCGGTCTGGCCCGCCGGCGTCGACACGATCTGCAGCTTGCCGCCGCGCTGCGCGCAGTTGACCGAGGCGGGGTTGGCCATGCCGATGGCGGCACCAGTGCTGGCGGGGCGCTCGGCGGGCGTGGTGGTGCAGGCGGTCGCGGCAAGGCTGGCGGCCAGCCCGAGGGCTACGGGAACAAAGCGCATCGGCATCTCCGGCAGGAGCAAACAGGTCCGCAAAACGAAAGAGCCGGCTGGCGCCGGCTCTCTTGCTGCTTACAGGTAGACGATCAAACCCACGCCCAGCACGATCAGGCCGAACTTGGCCACGTAGTAGAGCTGGCGGTTCCAGGCCTTGAAGCGGCGGCGATACTGGCCGCCCAGCCAGACAAAGCGGAACAGCCGGTTGATCATGCCGGTCTGGTCGTGTTCGTCGTTGGGCGAGCTGGCCGCGGTCATGACCTTGCGGCCCATCCAGTGGTTGAATTTTGCGGCCCAGCCGTAGCGCATCGGGCGCTCGATATCGCAGAACAGGATCAGCCGGTTGGCGTCGCTGCGGTTCTCGGCCCAGTGCAGGTAGGTCTCGTCGAACACCACGCCCTCGCCGTCGCGCCAGCTGTGGCGCTCGCCGTCGACCTCGATAAAGCAGCGATCGTCGTTGGGCGTGGCCAGGCCCAGGTGATAGCGCAGCGAGCCGGCAAACGGGTCGCGGTGCGGATTGAGCTTGCCGCCGGGCGGCAGCTCGGCGAACATCGCCGCCTTGACCGTGGGCAGCTCGCGCAGCAGCGCCACGGTCTTGGGGCACAGCTGCTCGGCCGACGGATGCTGGGCCTCATACCACTTCAGGTAGAAGCGCTTCCAGCCGTACTTGAAGAAGGAATTGAAGCCGGCGTCGTCGTTCTTGTCGGCAGCCTTGATCTTGCGCATCGCCGCCAGGGCCAGGCCTTCATCGCGGATCTCCGGCCAGGCGGCGCGCAGCTTTTCGAGGTCGGGGAAATTGTCGACCGGGATATACGGGGTCCGCGGCACGCCCGAGAACGCGTACATGAAGCAGTTGATCGGCGCCACCAGGGCCGAATGGTCCAGCAGCTGGCGCCACAGGCGCAGGCGCACCTTGCCGCGGAAGTGCACATACAGGATGGCACCGAGGTAGCCCGCGACGATTATCCACTTGATCACCGAAATCCTCCTGGTCAGCCGTCTGTGCCGCATGGCGCGGCCCGGCTGGGCGAAAACCCGTATTTTAGCGAAACGGCGGGGGCACCGCAGCTTGCGCCGGCTGCGGCACATGTTGGGGCCGGCGCACGTGCCGGCCAGCGGCGAATCAGGCGTCGCCGCGCGACTGGCGGGCGATGCGCTCGATCAGCGCGCGCGCGTCGTCGGGCTGGCCCTGCAGCGTCAGCAGGCGCGCGTTGAGCACCAGGTTCTCCAGCACCAGCTTGGCGGTCGAGGCCCACATCGTGGCCAGCAGCGCCTCCACCGGCAGGCCGGACGCTTCCAGCTCGCTGGAGCGCTCGGCGATCAGGCGGCAGGCCAGCCGGCGCAGCGCGGCGTCGTCGAACGGCAGGTCGGCGTAGTCGATCGGGTCTTCCTTCTCGACTTCCGTCATCAGTTGCAGCAGGGTGTCTTCGGTCATGGGCAGACTCCTGGCGAGGGGACGTCACACTCGAAACAAAGCTAAAGCAGCGCGCGCCGGCTTGTCAATCGACAAGCCGGCGCGCGCTGCTCAGGCAGCCAGGAGTGCGGGCGTCAGAGCGCCGGCGGCTGGCGGCGGAAGCCGACGCCAAAGCGGTTCCACGCGTTGATCGCCGAGATCAGCAGCGTCAGGTCGGCCATCTCTTTTTCCGAGAATTGCTCGCGCAGCGCCTGGTAGTCCGCATCCGGCGCCTGGCTTTGCGGCAGCAGGGTCAGCGCCTCGGTCCACGCCAGCGCGGCGCGCTCGCGCGGGGTGAACCAGCTGACTTCGCGCCAGGCCGGCAGCAGGTTCAGGCGGCGCTCGCTTTCGCCGTGCTTGCGCGCGTCGGTCACGTGCATGTCCAGGCAGAAGGCGCAGCCGTTGATCTGCGAGGCGCGGATCTTGACCAGTTCCTTCAGCGTGGTTTCCAGCGAGCAGCGCGCCAGGTAGACCTCGACGCCGATCATTGCCTTGTAGGCGTCGGGGGCCACGTCCTGCCAGTTCATCCGTTCTTCCATGATCGATCTCCGTAGACAGTTGGATTCAGGTTCGATTGCAGCGGGCGCTGGGATGGCGCCCGACGGAATGAAAGATAGATCCCCACATTGGCCCCGTACACTGCCAATTTCCGGCAGAATCAGTAGACCAATCGAGATCGACGCCACCTACCATGGAACTGCATCTGGCCCTCGACCATGCCGGCGACCTGACCGCGCAGATCGTCCACCACATCCGCGACGCGATCCAGGGCGGCCGCCTCGAAGCCGGTGCGCGCATGCCGCCCTCGCGCCTGCTCGGCACGCAACTGGGGGTGGCGCGCAAGACCGTGACCACGGCCTATGAGCGGCTGGTGGCCGAAGGCTGGCTGCACGCGCGGGTCGGCGACGGCACCTATGTGGCGCAAGGGCTGGCGCGCCCGGCGGTGCGCATCGCCGCGGCGCCGGTGCTGCCGCCGGCGGTGCAGCGCTGGCTGGCCGTGCCCACGCCGTTCCTGGCCACGACAGGCGGCGCCCGCTATGCCTTCCAGCCCGGGCAGGCCGATACCACCCGCTTTCCGCATGAGGCCTGGTCGCGCTGCGTGCGCGCGGCGCTGGCGGCCGAACGCACGCGCGCACCCGGTCCGCCCGACGCCGCCGGCGAGATGCCGCTGCGCCAGGCCATTGCGCGCCATATCGCCTTTACCCGCGGCGTGCAGAGCGCACCGACCGACATCCTCGTCACCAGCGGCGCGCAGCAAGGCATCGACCTGCTGGCGCGCCTGCTGCTCGGTCCGGGCGCGGTGGTGGCGATGGAAGATCCCGGCTATCCGATGGCACGCGCCTTGTTCCAGGGCCTGGGCGCGCGGGTCGTGCCGGTACCGGTCGACAACGAAGGCCTGGTGGTGGCGGCGCTGCCCAGCGACGCCACCCTGGTCTATGTCACGCCGTCGCACCAGTCGCCGCTGGGTGTGCCGATGAGCCTGGCGCGGCGCCAGGCCCTGCTCGACTGGGCCGCGCGCCGCCATGCGGTCATCCTGGAAGACGACTACGACAGCGAATTCCGCTACGGCGGCCAGGCACTGGATGCGCTGCAGACGCTCGACCGGCATGGCCGCGTGGCCTACCTCGGCACGTTCTCCAAGACCCTGGCAGCCAACCTGCGCGGCGGCTACCTGGTGCTGCCGCCCTGGCTGATGCCGGCGGCGCGCAAGGTCAAGCACCTGATGGACTGGTACACGCCGACGCTGCTGCAGCAGGCGCTGGCGCGCTTCCTGTCTGAAGGCCACCTGCTGCGCCATATCCGGCGTTCGCATGCGCGCCATGCCCAGCGCCGCGCGCGCCTGCTGGCGCGGCTGCAGGGTGACCTGTCGCCGTGGCTGGAGCCGCTGCCGGCGGTGGCCGGCTTCCACCTGGCGGCGCGGCTGCGGGTGCCGGTGGCCACCGAGGCGCTGGTGTCGATGGCGCGGCTCGCGGACCTGGAAGTGGCGACGCTGGACCCCTGCTATGCCAGTCCGCCACCCAGTTGCGCCGGGCTGCTGCTGGGCTTCGGCGCGATCGACCTGCTGGATATCGACCCTGCCCTGGACCGGCTCGCGATGGTACTCTCTGCCTTGGCTCCCGCCCCGTCGCGCCCCGCGTGATGCGGCCGGCACCGGGAGACGCCAGCCACACACGGCAAGCGGGTGACATACCTGCGACATGGCGCCTCAGTCATACTTGCCGGGCGAAATTGCTGTGAACAAAACGGATGTACGAAAGTCTCATCCGCACTTCCAACCAACCCGAGTCGCGTTCATGACCAAGCGTTTGTTGTCCGCCATGCGTCAGTACGCATGGTTTGCAGGGGTGAAGCACCATGTCGTGCAGGGCGTCGAAGCCCTGGCCGAGCTGCTCAAGTCCCCATCCGCCGCGGCGCGCGCCGTCGCGGCCATCGTTGCCGAAACCGAGCAGGGCGTACAGGTCTGGGTCTCGTACTTCGGCAAGCCGCTGGACCCGCACACCAACTATGTGCTGTGGCCTAACCGGGCGCTGCGTCCGGCGCGGCGGCGCATCCAGCCCTCTCCCATCGAACTGCTGCAGAACCAGCGACGGCGCGACGACTAGTCGCCCTGTCCATCCCCGCCGATCCAGCGCCGCGCGCCCGCCAGGGCGCGCCGGCAGCGCTCAGGCGTCGGCCCAGCGCCGCAGCAGATTGTGATAGACGCCGGTCAGGCCGATCACCGATTCGTGCGCCTGGCCGAGTTCCCGCGCCACCTGGCGGATGCGCCCGTCCAGCTCGAACAGCATCGCGCGCTGGCCGTCGTCGCGAACCATGCTCTGGATCCAGAAGAACGACGACACCCGCGCCCCGCGCGTGACCGGCGTCACGTGGTGGATGCTGGTGGCCGGGTACAGCACCATGTGCCCGGCCGGCAGTTTCACGCGCTGCTGCCCGTAGGTGTCCTCGACCACCAGCTCGCCGCCGTCGTAGTCTTCAGGTTCGGTCAGGAACAGCGTCGCCGACAGGTCGCTGCGGATGCGGAAGCTGGTGCCGCGCAGGTAGCGGATCGCGTTGTCGACATGGTTGCCAAAGGTCTGCCCGCCCTCGTAGCGGTTGAACAGCGGCGGGTAGACCTTCAGCGGCAGCGCCGCCGAGAAGAACAGTGCATGGTTGCCCAGTGCGTCCTGGATCAGGTCGCCGACCTGCCGCGCCGCCGGCGAACCCTCGGGCAGCTGCAGGTTGCGCTTGGCCAGCGCCGACTGGTAGCCCGAGGTTTCGTTGCCGTCGGCCCAGGGCCCCGAGTCGATGATCTCGCGCACCTGCGCGACCTGGGCCTTGGACAGTACGTCGGGAATCTGCAGCATCATGATGGCTTCTACTTCTGGATAAATCGGCAGGCGCCCATTGTATGGGAAGCCCGCGCAGCGCCAGAACAAGAATCATTATTGTTTGATCCCGGGCAGGCGGCGCCTTCACTACAATGGTTGGGTATGCCGTCATCGACAAGGAGCAGACATGTCCGAACCGCTACACGACGAAGCGCTGGTCAATCTCTACCTGGAACGCATCTCGGCCCTTTCGGTCAGCGCCTTCGATGGTGCCGACGTCAGCGTCGAACTCGATGCGGTGATGCGCGAAGCCGTGACCAAGTGCCAGGCCGCCGGCGGACCGCAGGCACAGGGAACGCTGACGGTGCTCGCCGCGCGCTTGCGCGATCGCGCCGAGGCAGCCGATCGCGAAGACCAGCCGCTGGTGCGCGATACCTTCAGGCTTGCGGCGGAACGCGTGCCGGCATGACATTGATGCGTGCGAGTCCGTGCGCGCACAGGACGCATTGGCACCGATGTCGAAACACTTGGGGATTTGGCCGGTCGGCCTGAGAAACAACGCTGGAAAGATTGCGGCGGTTGCCGCGGATGGCGAATGCCAGGGTGTTGGTTGCGGGGGCAGGACTTGAACCTGCGACCTTCGGGTTATGAGCCCGACGAGCTGCCAACTGCTCCACCCCGCGTCTGAAGGAGATGGATTATGGGTGATCCGACGGCGCATGGCAAGCACTATTTGCGTCGGCACACCAAATCGTTTGCCCCGCGGGCAAGTCGATACATCACAACGTGACATAAACCGCTGCGCGCGCAACGGCTTGCCGCGCTTACTCGGCAGGTCCCAGCAGGCGGTCGACCAGCGCATAGCCGGCGCCGAACGCAGCCACCTCGGCCGCATGGCGCGTGGCGAACTGCTGCGGCCCGCTGGCCAGCAGTTCGGTATCACCGGCATCGGCCGGATCGGCACCTTCCTGCGACACGCGCACCTCGTAACCCCAACGGCCGATGCTGCCCGGCCCCTGCGGAGACACCAGGACGTAGACGTCCATGCCGCGATATGCCTCGACGCGCCAGTCAGCGTTGTCCATGCGAGCGACTCCCGGATCCGTGAATGGTTCTTCGAGACTAGGAGGCGACACGCGCGACCGCAAGGCATAACGCGGGCGCGCGGCAAGACGGCACAGGCAAACCGAGCGGCAAAGAAAAAGGGCTTCCGTTTCCGGAAGCCCTCTTCTTTCTGCATAGGTGGCGCGGCTGGCAGGATTCGAACCCACGACCCCTTGGTTCGTAGCCAAGTACTCTATCCAACTGAGCTACAGCCGCACGCGAGAAAAAGATTATAACCCAGTTTTCGTTTTTGTGAAGCCCCCCCTCCAACTTTTTTGCGATCTTTATTGGAGTGGGTCGACGCCGCCCCGCCACCGGGGCGGCCCGGCAGCGGGCTTTTCCTATAATGGCAGACTGAAGAGAAGTGATCCGGACCATGAACAAGGCATTTGTCAAAGAGTCCTCCGGCGACGAGGACGACGATCTCCCCGAAGGCGCAGCACCGCTGCCTCCCGGCACCAAGAACTACATCACCGCTGAAGGCTATGCGCGCCTGCGCAACGAGCTGATGCAGCTGATCGATGTGGAGCGGCCCGACGTGGTACAGATCGTCTCGTGGGCCGCGTCCAACGGCGACCGCTCCGAGAACGGCGACTATCTCTATGGCAAGAAGCGCCTGCGCGAGATCGACCGCCGCATCCGTTTCCTGACGCGCCGCCTCGACAAGGCCGAAGTGGTCGACCCGTCCCTGCAGGGCGACAACGACCAGATCTTCTTTGGCGCCACCGTTACCTACGCGCATGCGTCGGGCGAAGAGACCACCATCACCATCGTCGGCATGGACGAGGTCGATCTCGACCACAACCACGTCAGCTGGATCTCGCCGATTGCCAAGGCGCTGCTCAAGGCGCGCGAAGGCGACACCGTGGCGTTGCGCACGCCGGCCGGCGTCGAGCAGATCGATATCCTGGAAGTCCGCTACCCGGCGCGCAAGCAGTAAGCCGGCGCCGGCGCTTCAATTGTCGTTGCGGTCGCGGAAGATGCGGATGACGTCGGGGTTGCGGCGCAGCCCGCGCATCACGTTGGCCAGGTGCAGGCGGTTCTGCACCTGGATGATGAACTGCATGTAGGTGGCTTCCTGCTGGCCGGCGTCCTGCTGCTCCATCGCCACGTGGGCAACGTTGGCATCGGCCGCGGTCAGGTCCGCCGCCACGCGCGCGACGATGCCCTTGACGTTGCGCACCATCACCTTGATCGACACGTCGAAGGCGCGCGTGGTCTTCTTGGCCCACATCACATCGATCCAGTGCTCCGGATCCTTGCTGTGCAGGCGCTTGGCGATCTTGCAGTCCTGCACGTGGATCTGCAGCCCCTCGCCCTTGCCCAGGTAGCCGACGATTGAATCGCCGGGGATGGGGCGGCAGCATGCCGAGAAGATCATCGACATGCCTTCGTCGCCGGTGATCGGCACCGCGGGCGCTTCCTCGCCGGCAAAGGTCTGCACCGCCGCCAGCAGCGCGCTGTCGACATCGCCGGACAGCTCCTGCAGCAGGATCTCCATGCGCTTGGCCACCACCGCCGGCACGCGCCGGCCCAGCGCCAGGTCGGCGAAGATGTCTTCGCGCTGCTTGTTGCCGGTCCACTGGATCATGCGGTCCCACACCGACTGCGGCACCGCCTTCAGCTCGATGCCGAGCTGGCGCGCCGACTGCTCCAGCAGGCGCTCGCCCAGCTGGATCGCCTCGTCCAGCTTGGTGGTCTTGAGGTAGTGGCGGATCGCCGCGCGCGCCTTGCCGGTGCGCACGAACGACAGCCATGCGGGGTTGGGTTTGGAATACGGCGCCGTCACCACCTCGACGATATCGCCGCTCTTGAGCTCGGTGCGCAACGGCAGCATCTCGTTGTTGATCTTGACCGCGACGCACTGGTTGCCCAGGTCGCTGTGCACCGCGTAGGCAAAGTCCAGCGCGGTGGCACCGCGCGGCAGCGCGCGGATATGGCCCTTGGGCGTGAACACGTAGACCGCGTCGGGGAACAGGTCGATCTTGACGTGCTCGAGGAATTCCTGCGAATCGCCGGTCTGGCTCTGGATATCGAGCAGCGACTGCAGCCACTGGTGCGCCTGCTGCTGGATATCGTTGGCGTGGTCGGCCTGGTGCTTGTACATCCAGTGCGCGGCCACGCCGGCCTCGGCGATCTGGTGCATGTCGCGCGTGCGGATCTGGAACTCCACCGGCGTGCCGAACGGACCCACCAGCGTGGTGTGCAGCGACTGGTAGCCGTTGATCTTGGGGATCGCGATGTAGTCCTTGAACTTGCCGGGCATCGGCTTGTACAGGCCGTGCAGCGCCCCCATCGCCATGTAGCAGTGCATCTGCGTTTCCACCACCACGCGGAAACCGTACACGTCCAGCACCTGCGAGAACGACAGCTGCTTGTCGTGCATCTTGCGGTAGATGCTGTACAGCGTCTTCTCGCGCCCGGACAGTTCAGCCACGATGCCGGCATCGGCCAGCGCCTTCTGCGCGGCCTCGAGGATGCGCTTGACCACCTCGCGCCGGTTGCCGCGCGCAGCCTTGACGGCTTTTTCGAGCGTGGCGTAGCGGAATGGCGAGCCGACCTTGAACGACAGTTCCTGCAGCTCGCGGTAGATCGTGTTGAGACCGAGACGGTGCGCGATCGGCGCATAGATCTCCATGGTCTCGAGCGCGATGCGGCGGCGTTTCTCCGGCGGCACGAAGTCGAGCGTGCGCATGTTGTGCGTACGGTCGGCCAGCTTCACCAGGATCACGCGCACGTCGCGCGCCATCGCCAGCAGCATCTTGCGGAAGCTTTCCGCCTGCGCCTGCTCGCGGCTCTGGAATTCGAGCTTGTCCAGCTTGGTCAGGCCATCGACCAGTTCGGCGACCTTGGGACCGAATTTCTCGGCCAGCTCGCTCTTGGTGATGCCCTGGTCTTCCATCACGTCGTGCAGCAGCGCCGCCATGATGGACTGCACGTCCAGCTTCCAGTCCGCGCACAGCTCGGCCACCGCCACCGGATGGGTGATGTAGGGCTCGCCGCTCTGGCGGTACTGGCCCAGGTGGGCCTCGTCGGAAAACTGGAAGGCCTCGCGTACCCGCGCCAGGTCCGGCGCCTTCAGGTACGCGAGCTTTTCCATCAGCCGGGTGATGGAGATGACCTGCTGGCGCGGCGGCACCGCCGGCTGCGAGGTCGGGCCGAAGAAGTGCCGGTATGACTGCGCCAGCACTGCATCGATAAACAGGCTGTCGGCTGCCGGCGGCGCCACTTGCTGCGCCGCGACCAGTTCGTCCTGCACGGGGGCGCCCCGGGTCTTGCCGGGCGCCAGCGCGGGCGCGACGGCGCGCTCGCCGACGACATCGTCGCCGAGCGGATCGGGAAGATTGGGAGCGCCGGTGCGCGCGTTCACGGAAGACTGGCCCGGAATGGTGCGCTTACGCGCCGCGGGCGGGGCCGCATCGCCAGGCGCCGGCACGACCGCGGTCGGCGACGGCTGGGATGGAGGCTTGGAGGGCGGATGCGGCGATGGCATGGCGGCGGCCCGGGGAATCCGGCTGGGGAGCCTGGAACAGTGCTGGCACGATGCAGGGATGAGCCATGGGCCGCCTGGTCGATCAGGTCGGGACCTTTTTCAGCATCTCGATGCCGACCTGGCCCGACGCGATCTCGCGCAGTGCCACCACGGTCGGCTTGTCCTTCGCTTCGACCTTGGGCGTGTGGCCCTGCACCAGCTGGCGCGCACGGTACGTGGCCGCCAGCGCGAGCTCGAAACGATTCGGAATGTGTTTCAGACAATCTTCGACGGTAATACGCGCCATATCAAATCCACCTTGGGACAAAACCTTACGTTGGGTTGCTATTTTACAGCACGCGGCGGGAAACGCCGGCGGCGCCCCGCGCGGCTGTCATCGGCAGGCATCGTTTCAGTGGATGCCAAGCTCGATGAACAGCTCCGCATGCCGCGCCTTCTGCGAGGAAAAGCGCAGCCGCGTGGCGCTGATGACGTTGCGCAACTGCTCCAGCGCGTCGTCGAAGACCTCGTTGATGATGACGTAGTCCGACTCCGAGGCGTGGGCCATTTCGCTGCCCGCGGCCAGCAGGCGGCGCACGATCACGTTGGGCTCGTCCTGGCCGCGCTTTTTCAGGCGCTCTTCCAGCGCGGTCAGCGACGGCGGCAGGATGAAGATCTCCACCGCGTTGGAAAAGCGCTGGTGCACCTGCTGCGCGCCCTGCCAGTCGATCTCCAGCAGCACGTCGTTGCCTTGCGCCATTTGCTGCTCGATCCACACGCGCGAGGTCGCGTAGTAGTTGCCGTGCACCTCGGCCCATTCCAGGAAATCGCCGCGATCGCGCGCGCTGCGGAAGGCATCCACGGTAACGAAGTGGTACTCGCGGCCGTCCTCCTCGCCCGGGCGCGGTGCGCGCGTGGTGTGCGAGATCGACAGGCGGATGGCCGGGTCCTGCGCCAGCAGCGCGTTGACCAGCGTCGACTTGCCCGCGCCCGAGGGCGCCACCACCATGAAGAGGTTGCCGGGGTAGACGGTGTCGATGGCGGTGTGCGAGGTCGGAGCGGAGGCCGATGGAGAAGTTGGGCTCATGATGTTTCGGTGACTGTCTTACTCTAGATTCTGGACCTGCTCGCGCATCTGCTCGATCAGCAGCTTGAGCTCCATCGAGGCATCGGCCAGTTCCTTGGCGGCGGCCTTGGAGCCCAGCGTGTTGGCCTCGCGGTTGAGCTCCTGCATCATGAAGTCGAGGCGCTTGCCCACCTGGCCGCCCTTCTTCAGGATATGGCGGGTTTCGTTCAGGTGCGCCTGCAGCCGCGACAGCTCTTCGGCGATGTCGATGCGGATGCCGTAGACGGTGGCTTCCTGGCGGATGCGCTCGGCGATCTCGTCGCGGCTCATCGCCGGCATGCCGTTGGGCGCGGCCAGGTTGAAGGCTTCCTGCAGGCGCTCGGTCAGCTTTTCCTGGTGGTGCGCGATCAGTTGCGGGATGGTCGGGGTCAGGCGCTCGACGATCGCCAGCATGGCGTCGATGCGCTCGGTCAGCGTGGCCTTGAGCGCGTCGCCCTCGCGGCGGCGCGCTTCCAGCAGCTGGTCGAGCGCCTCGCGCGCGGCGCCGAGCACGGCCTCGCGCAGCGACTCCTGCGACAGCTCCGGCTCGACCAGCACGCCGGGCCAGCGCAGGATCTCACCCATGCGCAGGGTGCCGGCGCTGCTGAAGGTGGCGGCCACGGTGGTTTCGAGCGCGCGGATCTGCGCCAGCAGCCCGTCGTTGAGCGCCAGCGTGGCGCCGCCGGCATCGGTGCGCTGCAGGTTGATGCGGCATTCCAGCTTCCCGCGCGACAGCTCGGCCATCAGCATCTCGCGCAAGGCCGGCTCGAACGCGCGGCACTCCTCGGGGGCCCGGAACAACAGGTCGAGGAAACGCGAATTGACAGTGCGGAATTCCACCGAAACAGACGCGGTGCGCCCGCTGGGCTCGCCCTGCGCGTTGGTCAATGGCGCCTGGCGCGTCGCCAGGCCGTAGCCTGTCATGCTGTGGATCATTGGTTGTTCTCGTGATTGGCGCCGCACCGTCGCGAAGCGGCCGCGGCCTGCCGGCGGACGCCCGCCCGGCCGGCGCGCGGCGCAGCCTGCGGGGGGCGCCCTCAAAACGTTGAAAGGCGGGCAATAACGCCCGTATTTGTGTTCTTTACAAGTGACCGATTAGCCCGGACAATCCTGAGGCAAATTCGCGGGGGCAACTCCGGTCCTATTCCCATGACAGAGCCAAAGGGCACGCCCCAACCGAAGAGTGCACCGCTGCCCGTCGGCACGCTGCTGTCCAACTATCGTATTGTAAAGAAGTTGGCCAGCGGGGGGTTCAGTTTCGTCTACCTGGCCACCGACGAAACCGGCGCGCCGGTCGCCATCAAGGAGTACCTGCCGTCGTCGCTGGCGCGGCGCAACCCGGGCGAACTGATCCCCGTGGTGCCCGAGGAAAACGCCGCGGCGTTCCGGCTGGGCCTGAAGTACTTCTTCGAAGAGGGCCGCTCGCTGGCCCGCATTTCCCATCCCAGCGTGGTGCGCGTGGTGAACTTCTTCCGCGAGAACGCCACCGTCTACATGGTGATGAACTACGAGCTGGGCAAGACGCTGCAGGAACATGTGCTGGCGGCCCGGCAGCAGGGGCGCGCCAAGGTGCTGCGCGAGCATTTCATCCGCAAGGTCTTCCACGACCTGATGAGCGGCCTGCGCGAAGTGCATATCCACAAGCTGCTGCACCTGGACATCAAGCCCGGCAACATCTACCTGCGCGAGGACGAGTCCCCCATCCTGCTGGATTTCGGCGCCGCGCGGCAGACCCTGACCATGGAGGCCGCGCGCTTCCAGCCGATGTACACGCCCGGCTTCGCCGCGCCGGAACTGTACGGCAAGCACACTGACCTGGGCCCGTGGACCGACATCTACAGCCTTGGCGCGACGCTCTACGCCTGCATGGCCGGACTGCCGCCGCAGGAAGCCAACCAGCGCGAGAAGGATGACCGCATGGGCGAGGCGCTGATGCGGCTGCGCAGCAGCTATACCAACGGCCTGGTCGACCTGGTCGAGTGGTGCCTGCGGCTGGAGCCATCGGGCCGCCCGCAGAGCGTATTCCGGCTGCAGAAGGAATTGCGCGAGCAGACCAACGCGCTGGGCGAGCAGGCGCTGGCGCCTGCGACCCAGGCGCCGGCACCCGCCCCCATGCCGCCGGAAAAAGCGCCCGCGACCTCGCGCTTTCTGACGCTGCTGCGCCGGCGTGACGAGCAGGCACCCGGCGCGAGCGTCGACTGAATCACAAACCCGGCTGCGACGCCCCCGTGCGCGCGGCCGGGCCATCGAACCCCAAGAAAGCCAACCAGCCAACATGCGATTCTCTGTCTACCAGGAAAGCAGGAAAGGCGGCCGCCGCGTCAACCAGGACCGCATGGGCTATTGCTTCACCCGCGATGCGCTGCTGATGGTGCTGGCCGACGGCCTGGGCGGCCACGCCCACGGCGAAGTCGCCGCGCAGCAGGCGCTGCAGACGCTGGCGCGCCAGTTCCAGCTGCAGGCGCGGCCCGCGGTGCGCAACCCGGCCGAGTTCCTGCAGGACACCATCATGCTGGCGCACCGCGAGATCCACCGCTATGCCGAGGCCAACCAGATGGCCGACGTGCCCCGCACCACGGTGGTCTGCTGCCTGGTGCAGCACGGCCAGATCCACTGGGCCCATGCCGGCGATTCGCGCTATTACCTGCTGCGCAAGGGCCGGCTGCTGACGCGCACGCGCGACCACTCCAAGATCGAGAACCTGCTGCAGCAGGAGCGCGTGCTGCCGATGGAGGTGGCCAACCACCCCGAGCGCAACAAGCTCTACAACTGCCTGGGCTCGCCCAACCTGCCGCTGATCGACCTGGGCGGGCCGGTGCGGCTGGAACCGGGCGACGTCGCCCTGCTCTGCTCCGACGGCCTGTGGGGCCCGCTGGACGAGCCGGTACTGGTGGACAAGCTGTCGCGGCTGTCGGTGGTGCAGGCGGTGCCGGCGTTGATCGACCAGGCGCTGCAGCAGGCCGGCGAAGGTGCCGACAACACCACCGGCATCGCCATGATGTGGGAGCTGGACAACAACACTGCCAGCCAGGACGCGGTGATGACCGACACGCTGCCACTCAATGCCTTCACCACGTCGATCCTGGAGCGCAACGGCACCGACAGCGACCTGCTGTCCGAGGAAGAGATCGAGCGCTCGATCGCCGAGATCCGCGCCGCCATCGACAAGACCAGCAACCTGATGCGGTGATGGCCCCGCGGGGGTCCGGCCCGCGGCGGCGGGCAGCGCGCAAGGTCCGGCAGCGGTAGAATCGCGGTCTCTCCTCCTCTACCCCTTGCGGACAAACCATCTCATGCGACCCAGCGGCCGCGCAGCCGATGCGCTGCGTTCCATCAGCCTTACCCGCCACTACACCCGCCACGCCGAAGGCTCCGTCCTGTGCGCCTTTGGCGATACCAAGGTGCTGTGCACCGCCAGCGTGCTGGCCAAGGTGCCGCCGCACAAGAAGGGCAGCGGCGAAGGCTGGGTCACGGCCGAATACGGCATGCTGCCGCGCGCCACGCATACGCGTTCCGACCGCGAGGCCGCGCGCGGCAAGCAGACCGGCCGCACCCAGGAAATCCAGCGCCTGATCGGCCGCGCCATGCGCTCGGTGTTCGACCTGGCGGCGCTGGGCGAATACACCCTCCACCTCGACTGCGACGTGCTGCAGGCCGACGGCGGCACCCGCACCGCGGCCATCACCGGCGCTTTCGTCGCCGCCCACGACGCGGTCTCGACCATGCTGCGCGACGGCCTGATCGCCGCCAGCCCGATCCGCGACCATGTCGCGGCAGTCTCGGTCGGCATGGTCGACGGCGTGCCGGTGCTGGACCTGGACTACGCCGAGGACAGCAACTGCGACACCGACATGAACGTGGTCATGACCGGCAGCGGCGGCTTTGTCGAAGTGCAGGGCACCGCCGAAGGCGCGCCCTTCAGCCGCGCCGAGCTCGACGCCATGACGCGCCTGGCCGAAGCCGGCATCGCCCGGCTGGTGCAGTACCAGCGCGAAGCGCTGGGCCTGGCCTGAGCCCCGGAGCCCGCGATGCGACGCCTGGTACTGGCCTCCAACAATCCCGGCAAGCTGCGCGAATTCGGCGCGCTGCTGGCCCCGCTCGGCTTTGACGTGGTGACGCAGGGCGAGCTCGGCATCCCCGAGGCCGAAGAACCCTTCGCCACCTTTGTCGAGAACGCGCTGGCCAAGGCCCGCCACGCCAGCCGGCTGGCCGGGCTGCCCGCGCTGGCCGACGACTCCGGCATCTGCGTGCAGGCGCTGGACGGCGCGCCCGGGGTCTATTCCGCGCGCTATGCGCAAATGGCCGGACAGGCCAAGTCGGACTCGGCCAACAACGCCTACCTGGTCTCGCAACTGGCGGGCAAGCTGAACCGGCACGCGTATTACTACTGCGTGCTGGTGTTCGTGCGCCACGCCGAAGACCCGTGCCCGATCATCGCCGAAGGCGTGTGGCATGGCGAAGTTGTCGACGCGCCGCGCGGCGCGGGCGGCTTCGGCTACGACCCGCACTTCCTGCTGCCGGCGCTGGGCAAGACCGCAGCCGAGCTGCCGCCGGAAGAGAAGAACCGCGTCAGCCACCGCGCCCAGGCGCTGCGCGCACTGGTGGCCCGGCTGCAGGCCGAGGCCGCGGAGACTGGCACGCGATGATTCCGATCGTACCGGCCTCCGCGTCCGTGCCTGTCGACAGCAAGCAACTGTGGCTCAAGCCCGGGCAGATCAGCCTGCCCGGATCGCCGCCGCTGTCGCTGTACGTGCATATCCCGTGGTGCGTGCGCAAGTGCCCGTATTGCGATTTCAACTCGCATGCCGCACCCGGCGCCGACAACCACGAGATTCCGGAAGACCTCTACCTCGACGCGCTGCGCGCGGACCTGGAGCAGTCGCTGCCGCTGGTATGGGGACGCCCGGTGCATACCGTCTTCATCGGCGGCGGCACCCCGAGCCTGCTGTCGGCGGCGGGCATGGACCGGCTGCTGTCGGATATCCGCGCGCTGCTGCCGCTCGACGCCGATGCCGAGATCACGATGGAGGCCAATCCCGGCACCTTCGAAGCCGACAAGTTCGCCAGCTACCGCGCCAGCGGCATCAACCGGCTGTCGATCGGCATCCAGAGCTTCAACGACCGGCACCTGCAGGCACTGGGCCGCATCCACGGCGGCACCGAAGCGCGCCGCGCCATCGACATCGCCCAGGCCAGCTTCGACAATATCAACCTGGACCTGATGTACGCCCTGCCCGGCCAGACCCTGCAGGAGTGCCAGGCGGACGTCGAAGCCGCGCTGGCCTGCGGCACCACGCACCTGTCGCTGTACCACCTGACGCTGGAGCCGAACACGCTGTTCGCGAAGTATCCGCCGGCATTGCCCGACGACGACACGGCGTACGAGATGCAGGACTGGATCGAAGCGCGCACGGCCGCGGCGGGCTATCGGCACTACGAGACTTCGGCCTATGCAAAGCCGCACTGCGAGGCGCGCCATAACCTCAACTACTGGCGCTTCGGCGACTATCTCGGCATCGGCGCCGGCGCGCACGGCAAGCTGTCGTTCCCGCAGCGCGTGCTGCGCCAGATGCGGCACAAGCACCCGGCCACCTACATGGCGCAGGCCATGGCTGGCAACGCGGTGCAGGAAGCGCGCGACGTCGGCGCCGACGAGCTGCCGTTCGAGTTCATGCTCAACGCGCTGCGCCTGACCGACGGCGTGCCGGCCTCGAGCTTCCACGACTACACCGGGCTGCCGCTGCACACCATCAGCAAGCAGCTGGCCGAGGCCGAGAAAAAAGGCTTGCTGGAAGCCGACCTGACCACGATCCGCCCCACCGAACTGGGCCGGCGCTTCCTCAACGACCTGCAGGAGATGTTCCTGAAGGACTGAGCGGCCCGCACGCCGGCAACGATAAAAAAAGGCCACGCTAGCGCGTGGCCTGTGGCTTCTGGCAAACGTCAGGCTGGCAGGTCAGTACGGCGTGGCCGTGTCGTTGGCCACGCGCGCGCGCATGCCCACTTGCAGGCTGCCCAGGTTGGACTGCGTCACCGTGGCGAGGCGGCCGTCATCGAGCCGCACGTTGACGCGATAGACCGTTTGCGTATTGCTGCCCGCGCGCTTCTCGATCTGATTGCCGGCCACGGCGCCGACCACGGCACCGCCGATGGTCGCCGCGGTCTGGCCGCGCCCGCCACCGATCTGGTGGCCCAGCAGGCCGCCTGCCGCGCCGCCGATCACGGTGCCCAGCAGGCCCGAGCTGCCCTGCGTGGTGGTGACCGGCTCGATCGATTCCACGCGGCCGTAGTAGACCGCGCCGGCCGGTGCCTGCGAGGTGTGGGGGTTCTGGTAACCCGGGGGCGGCGCGTTGTAGCCGGTGTTGTAGCCCTGGTCGTAGCCGCTGTTGTACGGCGCCGCACAACCGGCCAGCGCAGCCGCCGCGGCCACCGGAACGATCAGCCATGTCTTGCTTGGGATTCGCATTTTGAGTTCTCCTCTGTTGCCAGGCAAAAGCCGGGGATGCGGCACACACCGCAGTGCCCGGTACGACCATATGAGCGATGGCGCGATATGAAGGTTCCGCCATGTCAGACAGAGCCCGACAGCACAGCGCAAGATGTGGCCGGAAATTTGCGGCTGCGCCCATGCCGCGAGGCAAGTCCCCATCGGGGAGCGTGGGGCTTGTATAATGCGCGGCCAGACCGTTGCGTCTGCATGCGGCACTGCGCCGGAGGCCCCGCCCCTTTCGCGCTACAATGCCCGCACTTTCCGGAAGCGTGGCCGAGTGGTTTAAGGCAGCAGTCTTGAAAACTGCCGATGGGGTGACCCATCCGTGAGTTCGAATCTCACCGCTTCCGCCAGACAACGAAAACGGCCCGCACCGGCGACTGGTGCGGGCCGTTTTCATTCGGCCTCGTCGTGCAGGCCTTGCTTCAGCAGCCGGTAGGCCTCGGCCTCCGATATCCGGAGCCGGTACTTGGTGGCCAGCACACGCGCCAGCCCGCGCGCCGCGCCCGGAGGGCTGTGGCGCAGCTGCTCGCGGTAGGCCTCGACCTCATAGCGCAGGCGCCAGCGCCGGCTGGCCAGGTAGAGCACGCCCATCAGGCCCCAGCTGCGCCAGAACTGGCGCACGTGGACCTTCTCATGTTCGATCAGCGCCTGGCTGGCGCCGGGGCGCAGCAGGATCAGCGGGCCGGGCGTGAAGCCGTCAAACCCGCGCGGGATCAGCCAGCGGGTTTCGATGACCAGGCACAGGGGTGAGCGGCAGCAGCGGAGCATGCTTCTAGCATAGCGCGCCGGCCGCGCTCGCGCCGTGGCGTGGTGACGCGATCAGGCGGCTGCGCGCAGCGGCGCGGCCGGGGTCGCCGGCGCGCCGGCCTGGCCGCGCGAACGGCCGGAACTCAGGTAGCCTGCGATCGATTCCTGCGTGACCTCGCCCAGGTAGGCGCCGTCCGCGCCCATCACCGGCAGCCAGCTGGTGTTGTGCTGGTACATGCGCGACAGCACGATGCGCAGGTGCTCGTCGAACGCCGCGGTCACCGCGAACGGGCGCATCACCTCGCTGCACAGGCCCTTGCCCGCGCGCGCGTCGCGGCGCGTGACATAGCCCAGCGCGCGCTGCGCGTCGTCCACCACCGGCAGGTGGCGCACGTCGGCATCGTCCATCACGCCCAGTGCCTCGGCCAGCGGCATGTCCGGGCGGCAGCTCGGCGGCATGGTGGCGGCGTCGCCGGCGCGCACCAGCAGCAGGCGCTTGAGCGTGTTGTCGTGGCCGACGAAGGCCTGCACGAACTCGTCGGCCGGGTGCGCCAGCAGCGCGTCGGGGTGGTCGAACTGCACCAGCTTGCCACGGCGGAACACCGCGACCTTGTCGGCCAGCTTGATCGCCTCGTCGATATCGTGCGAGACCATGATCACGGTCTTGCCGAGCTGGCGCTGCATCTGCAGGAATTCGTTCTGGATGCTCTCGCGGTTGATCGGGTCGACCGCGCCGAAGGGCTCGTCCATCAGCAGCAGCGGCGCGTCGGCCGCCAGCGCGCGGATCACGCCGATGCGCTGCTGCTGGCCGCCGGACAGCTCGCGCGGATAGCGCGACAGCAACCGGTTCGGATCGAGCTGCACCATCGCCATCAGCTCGCGCGCGCGTTCGCGGCACTGCTTCTTGTCCCAGCCCAGCAGGCGCGGCACCACCATGATGTTCTCTTCGATGGTCATGTTGGGAAACAGGCCGATCTGCTGGATCACGTAGCCGATCTTGCGGCGCAGCGTCACGCCGTCGAGGCCGCGCGTATCCTCGCCTTCGATGCGCACCGTGCCCGAGGTCGGCTCGATCAGCCGGTTGATCATCTTCAGCGTGGTGGTCTTGCCGCAGCCCGACGGGCCCAGGAAGACGCAGATCTCGCCGCGCGGCACCGTCAGCGACACGGCGTCGACGGCGCGCATCTCGGTGCCGTCTTTCTGCGGGAAGGACTTGGTGAGTTGGTCGAGTTCGATCATAGACGGATCCCCTTCGGCGTCAGCGCCCGCTGCAACCACTGCAGGAAGGCATCCGCCACGATGGCGAGCAGGCTGACCAGGACCGCGCCCACCGCCAGCTTGCTCATGTTGCTCTGGCTGATCGCCTGCAGGATCAGCACCCCAAGGCCACCCGCGCCGATGATGGCGGCAATGGTGGCAACCCCGATATTCATCACCACGGCGGTGCGCACCCCGCCGAGGATCACCGGCACCGCCAGGGGCAGGTCCACCAGCCGCATCCGTTGCCAGGTGGTCATGCCGATGCCGCGGCCCGCTTCCTGGATGCCGGGGTCGACGTTGGCCAGCGCGGTGTAGGTGTTGCGCATGATCGGCAGCAGCGAGTACAGGAACACCGCCGTCACCGCGGGCACGTAGCCGAGCGCATGGCCGAAGCGCGCGAAGATGGGGATCATCAGCCCGAACAGCGCGATCGACGGCAGCGTCAGCACGATCGTCGCCAGCGCCAGCAGCGGCGTGGCCAGCGCGCGGAAGCGCGTGATCAGGATGCCCAGCGGCACCCCGATCAGGATCGCCAGCCCCACCGCCGAGCCCACCAGCGCGAGGTGCTCGCCGGTCAGTTTCAGCAGCGTGGGCCAGCTGTGTTGCAGGTATGCGAACAAGTCCATGCGGCCTTCCTCAGATCAGTCCGTGGCCGCGCAGGAAGTCCTCCGCCACCTTGTCCACCGGCTGCTGGCCGATGTCCACCTTGTAGTTCATCTCGGTCATGCTCTGGTTGTCGAGCTTCGCCGCGAGGGCATTGAGCAGGCCCGCCAGTTCCGGATGCTTGTCCAGCACGGGCTTGCGCACCACCGGCACCGCGTTGTACGGCGGGAAGAAGTGCTGGTCATCCTCGAGCAGCACCAGGTCGAAGCCCTTGACGCGGCCGTCGGTGGCGTACACCAGCCCCAGTTCCACCTGGTTGTTCTTCAGCGCGGTGTAGACCAGGCCCGGATCGAGCTGGATTACGTCGCGGCGCGAGAACGGCAGCTGGTACAGCGCCTTGAGCGGCTCCAGCCCGTCCGGTCGCGCGGCGAATTCCATGTCGACCGCGAACGGGTGGCTGGCGTCGGCGCCGGCCTTGCGCATCTGCTCGGCAAAGGCCGACAGCGTAGTCGCGCCGCTGGCGGCCGCGCGCTCCTTCGGCATGGCCAGCGCGTAGGTATTGTTGATGCCCGAGGCATCGAGCCACACCAGGCCGCGCGCGCCGTCCATCTGCTTGACGCGCGCATAGCTTTCGCGGGCATCGAGCTTTTCTTCGACCTTGTTGAACACGATCAGCGCGGTGCCGGTGTAGTCCCACACCACGTCGAGCTGGTCGTTCTCGATGGCCTGGCGCATCAGCGTGCTGCCCAGGCCGGCGGTCAACTCGGCGTCGAAGCCCTTGGCGCGCAGGTACCTGGTGGTCATCGACGACAGCAGCAGCTGTTCGGTGAAGTTCTTGCCGCCCACGCGGATGGCGGCGCCCGCGGCCCGGGCCTCGGGCGCGGTGGCCAGCGCCAGGCCGGCGGCGAAGGCGGTGACCGCCGCCACCAGCAGCACCGCCCGGCGGGCGCGGCGGCGGAGGTATTGCATCTGCTTTTCCATTTCGGTCTCCCCAGTTCAGCGCGCCAGGCCGCGGCGGCGCAGGTACAGCTGGCCGGCGGCGGCGAACAGCGCATCGAGCGCCAGCGCCAGCAGCGCCGTGGCGGCGGCGCCCAGCAGCAGCAGCGGCTGGTTGTTCAGGTAGATGCCCGGGAAGATCAGCTCGCCCAGGCTGTTGGCGCCGATCAGAAACGACAGCGGCACGGTGCCGACGTTGATCACCAGCGCGATGCGGATGCCGGCCAGCATCACCGGCAGCGCGTTGGGCAGTTCCACGCGCACCAGGCGCTGGGCCGGGGTCATGCCGATGCCGCGCGCCGCCTCCAGCAGCGTGGGCGAGACATTGCGCAGGCCCTCGTAGGTGTTGCGCACGATCGGCAGCAGCGAGGCCAGCCACAGCGCCAGCACGGCAGGCCGCTCGCCGATGCCGAGCACGGCCAGTGCCAGCGCCAGCACCGCCAGCGACGGCACCGTATTGCCGACGTTGAAGACCTGCATCAGCCGGTCGGCCCAGCGGCGCATGCACGGCCGGCTCAGCGCGATGCCGGCCGGGATGCCGGTGGCCAGCGCCAGCGCCATCGACAGCACCACCAGGCGCAGGTGGTCGGCAACGTCGTAGAGCAGGCGCTCCTGGTACTGGCGGATCACGTCGACGCCGATCCACGCCACCAGGGCGGCCAGCGCGGCAAGCGTCAGTCCCGCCCAGGCCAGCGCCCGTGCCGATTGCTTTGACATACTCTCCCCTTCTCCGGGTCGAAAAGCGCGCAGCACGCCACTTTCCGGCGACGGAAAACAATATGGGCTGGTGCGTGCGGAGATGGGGCGCCACCAGTCCCGGTTCAGATTGCATTGCCGCCATGACCGGCACGATTGCCGGCGGACGGTCTGTGGATTCGTCCGCCAGGGGCGGGGAATCGCGATTGACGGGATGCCGTTGGACGGCAGTCCCTGAAGCGGCGCAACCGGCGGTGCAGGCACAGCGCGAGCGGTTGGCCAGTGGCAGCGCAAGTATTGAAGTTTTCCGACGCGCCGCCGGTCCATCGGCCGTTGACTGGCAAGGGCTGGCGGGTCTTCTCCCACCTTGCTTCTCGCATCAACGGATGACAAAGAGAGCGCTATTATAGCGATCTTCATCGATCTTGTCATCTTTGCCGTTTCCCGGGGCCATCTGGCACCGATCTTCGGCCTTCACGGCTGCTGTTGGCGGAGGTCCGGACACCGCACCCGCCGCGCTCCTATCGTTCCGAAATCAATACAGCACCTTGATCGATTTGATGCGCCGGCAGAACAATCTGTTGCCCGTGCGCCCTCTACTCTTTCCCCGCCAAACCACTAAATTGACGGGGTAGCTGAAACGACGGACCGCCGCCATCGCGGCCGCGGACCGCCCCACAGGAGCAAGACATGGACACCCGTACCCTCGCCACCATTCCCGCCGCCGCCGCCGAAAGCGTGACGCGCTCGCGCACCGTCGACCGCGTGGTGCGCGGCATCGCCACCTCGGACGGCGCCGGCGTCAAGCTGACCCGCGTGCTGACGCAGAACCTGCAGCGCCGGCTCGATCCGTTCCTGATGCTCGATGCCTTCGGCACCGACAGCAAGGACGACTACATCGGCGGCTTCCCCGATCATCCGCACCGCGGCTTCGAGACCATCACCTACATGCTGGCCGGGCGCATGCGCCATCGCGACAGCGCCGGCAACGAGGGCCTGCTGCAGAACGGCGGTGCGCAATGGATGGTGGCCGGCGCCGGCGTGGTCCACTCGGAAATGCCCGAGCAGGAAGACGGCCGCATGGAAGGCTTCCAGCTGTGGCTGAACCTGCCGGCCGCCGACAAGATGACGGCGCCGTGGTACCGCGACCTGCCCGCTGCCGAGATCCCGACGGTGGCGCTGGAGCATGGCGCCACGGTGCGCGTGCTGGCCGGCGCCAGCCATGGCGTGGCCGGCGCGATCACGCGGCCGGTGACCGAGCCGGTCTACCTGGACGTCGAGCTGCCGGCTGGACAGGACTTTGCGCAGGCCCTGCCGGCCGGGCATAACGCCTTTATCTACGTGTACCGGGGCGAAGTCTCGGTCGGCGCGGGCGACGACCGCGCCGTGGTCGAGGCGCAGCGCATGGGCGTGCTGGACAACGCCGGCCAGGCTGATGGCGTCATCGTCAGGGCCGAGACCGACGCACGCTTTCTGCTGATCGCCGGCCGGCCGCTGAACGAGCCGATCGCGCAGTACGGCCCGTTCGTGATGAACACGCAGGAGCAGATCTACCAGACCCTGGCGGATTTCCGGGATGGAAGGTTTGCGACGGCGACGAGCGCGTAACCCGTCGCCCGATCTGCTCGCGGGCGTTACAAGACCGCCGCCTCCGGCAAGGAGGCGGCGGTTTTTTTGTGCTTGCGCCGGCATGCGATTTGCAACCACCCGCCAACCGTTGCACAGACTGGACACGAGCCCGATTCAGGCCTTCCAGCCCGCGCACACTTATATAATTCTTCACCAATATCCGGCATCACGAACCCATGATGAATGCTGCAATGCGTCGCGGCGATGCTGCGCCACGCACTGCCGCGCTTTGACGCATTCGCCGTTGCTGCCACAACAACAACCCGAGCCGCCTCAGTGACACCACAACTCCCTCCCCGGCTGGCGCTGGCCCATATCAGCAAGCGCTACCCGGGCGTCGTCGCCAACGACGACGTCAGCCTCAGCGTTGCCCCCGGCGAGATCCATGCCGTGCTCGGCGAAAACGGCGCCGGCAAGTCCACCCTGATGAAGATCATTTTCGGCGCGGTCCGTCCGGATGCCGGCGAGATGCACTTCAACGGGGCGCCGGTCAGCATCGGCAGCCCGCACGACGCCCGCAACCTGGGCATCGCCATGGTGTTCCAGCATTTCTCGCTGTTCGACACGCTGACCGTGGCGGAGAACATTGCGCTGGGCCTGCCGGCCGCGCAGCAAGGCAACATGAAGCAGCTGGCCGAGCGCATCCGCGCCACCGCCGAGCGCTACGGCCTGCCGCTGGAGCCGAACCGCCATGTGCACACGCTGTCGGTGGGCGAGCGCCAGCGCGTCGAGATCGTGCGGGCGCTGCTGGCCAGCCCGCAACTGCTGATCCTGGACGAGCCCACCTCGGTGCTGACGCCCCAGGCCGTGGAAACGCTGTTCGTCACGCTGCGCCAGCTGGCCGCCGAAGGCACCAGCATCCTCTATATCAGCCACAAACTCGACGAGATCCGTGCGCTGTGCCATCACGCCACCGTGATGCGCATGGGCAAGGTCACCGGCGTCTGCGATCCGCGCCAGGAGACCGCGGCGTCGCTGTCGCGCCTGATGATCGGCGGCGAACCGCCGCGCGAGACGCGCGTGGCCGCGCAGCGCGGCCCGGTGCGCCTGAGCGTGCGGGGCCTGTCGCTGCCGCGCGCGCATGCGTTCGCGACCGAGCTGAGCCAGGTTGCGCTTGACGTCCACGCGGGCGAGATCGTCGGCATCGCCGGGGTGTCGGGCAACGGCCAGCAGGAGCTGCTGGCCGCGCTGTCCGGCGAAGACACGCGCGCCGATGCCACCTCGGTGCAGATCGATGGCAAGGCGGCGGGCCGCCTCGATGCGCGCCAGCGCCGCCGCGCCGGGCTGGCCTTCGTGCCGGAAGAGCGCCTGGGCCGCGGCGCGGTGCCAGGCATGAGCCTGGCCACCAACATCCTGTTGTCGCACCAGACCCCGCCCTATGTCCGGCAAGGCATGATCTCGCCCGGCGCCGCCAGCGGGCTGGCGTCGGCGGTGATCAACCGCTTCCGCGTCAAGGCCAGCGGTCCGCAGGCGCTGGCGCGCAGCCTGTCGGGCGGCAACCTGCAGAAATTCATTGTCGGCCGCGAGATCGAAAGCGGCCCGAGGGTACTGATCGTGGCGCAACCCACCTGGGGCGTGGACGTGGGCGCCGCGGCGCAGATCCACAACGAGATCCTGGCGCTGAAGGCCACCGGCTGCGCCATCCTGGTGGTATCGGAAGAGCTCGACGAGCTGTTCGCGATCTGCGACCGGCTGCATGTGATCGCCAAGGGCCGGCTGTCGCCCTCGGTGGCGACCGAGACCGCCACGCGCGAGCAGGTCGGGCTGTGGATGAGCGGCTTGTGGCCAGGCGGACCGGCCCAGGCCCATGCCGGAGGGGAGGTGGCAAGCCATGGCTGATGTGCGCACCCTGCTGCCCCGTTCCCCTCTCATGCTGGCGCCGCGCGGCGTGCCCTCGCGCGCGATGGCCTATGCCTCGCCGGTGCTGGCGCTGGCGCTGACGCTGCTGTTCGGGGCGCTGCTGTTCCTGGCGCTCGGCAAGGATCCGGTGGCGGCGCTCAAGGTGTTCCTGGCCGATCCGCTGCGCGACCAGCGCGCGATTGGCGAGGTGCTGCTCAAGACCGTGCCGCTGGTGCTGTGCGCGCTCGGCCTGTCGGTGTGCTACCGCGCCAACGTGTGGAATATCGGCGCCGACGGCCAGCTGGTTGCCGGCGGCATCTGCGCCGGCGCGGCGGTGCTCTATTTCGATGTGCCGGGGCAGACCATGAACGGCACCGTGGTGCTGGTGCTGGCGTCGCTCGCCGGCATCGCCGGCGGCATGGCGTGGGCCTCGCTCACCGCGCTGCTCAAGGACCGCTTCAACGCCAACGAGATCCTGGTATCGCTGATGCTGACCTATATCGCGCAGCAGTTGCTGCTGTGGGTGGTCAACGGGCCGCTGAAGGACCCCAACGGCATGAACTTCCCGCAATCAAAGGTGTTCTCGTCCGAGTACCTGCTGCCCAACCTGATGTCGGGTTCACGGCTGCACGCCGGCTTTGTCGTGATGCTGGTGCTGGTGGCGGTGATGACCGTGTTCGTGTTCCGCAGTTTCGCCGGCTACCGGCTGCAGGTCGGCGGGACCGCGCCGGCGGCGGCGCGCTATGCGGGCTTCTCGGCGCGCAGCGCGCTGTGGAGC
Organism: Cupriavidus taiwanensis; assembly: GCF_900250075.1. Taxonomy (NCBI): domain Bacteria; kingdom Pseudomonadati; phylum Pseudomonadota; class Betaproteobacteria; order Burkholderiales; family Burkholderiaceae; genus Cupriavidus; species Cupriavidus taiwanensis. Next base: position 1,258,577 of record NZ_LT977070.1, on the reverse strand, counting down.
GCGCTGCTGATCTCGGGCGCCACCGCCGGCCTGGCGGGCGCGTTCGAGGTGGTCGGTCCGATCGGACAACTGCTGCCGTCGATCTCGCCGGGCTACGGCTTTACCGCCATCATCGTCGCCTTTATCGGGCGGCTGCATCCGGTCGGCACCGTGTTCGGCGGCATCATGATGTCGCTGTTCTATATCGGCGGCGAGATGGCGCAGTCCCGGCTGGGCCTGCCATCGGCGATCGGCTGGGTGTTCCAGGGCATGCTGCTGTTCTTCCTGCTGGCGTGCGACACGCTGATCGACAACCGCCTGCGCTGGCGCGCCAACACGGCCTGAGCGGAGCACACCAAGACCATGGAACAACTCGCCCCCCTCATCGCCACCGCCATCAACGCCGGCACGCCGCTGCTGCTGGCCGCGCTGGGCCTGCTGATCAACGAACGCTCGGGCGTGCTCAACCTGGGCGCCGAAGGCATGATGCTGGTGGCCGCGGTGGCCGGCTTCATGGTCGGCTACCAGACCCAGTCGCCCATGCTCGGCTTTGCCGCCGGCGCGCTGGCCGGCATGCTGATGGCCACCCTGTTCTCGTGGCTGGCGCTGGTGCTGGCCACCAACCAGGTCGCCACCGGGCTGGCGCTGTCGATCTTCGGCACCGGCCTGTCGGCCTTCATGGGCCAGCGCTTCGTCGGCTACGCCATGCCGGCGCAGGCCAAGGCCGTGCCGGGCCTTGCCGAGCTGCCCTTTGTCGGGCCGGCCTTGTTCCAGCATCACTGGATGGTGTATTTCAGCCTGCTGCTGTGCTTCGCCATCATGTGGTTCCTGTTCCGCACGCGCGCCGGGCTGACGCTGCGCGCGATCGGCGAATCGCCGGAGTCGGCGCATGCGCTGGGCTACCCGGTGCGCACCATCCGCTTCGGCGCGCTGCTGTTCGGCGGCGCCTGCTGCGGGCTGGCGGGCGCCTACCTGTCGCTGGTCTATACCCCGATGTGGGTCGAGAACCTGGTGGCGGGCCGCGGCTGGATCGCGCTGGCGCTGACCACCTTTGCCACCTGGCGCCCGGGCCGCGTGCTGGTGGGTGCGTGGCTGTTCGGCGCCGTGACCATCCTGCAGTTCTACCTGCAGGGGATCGGCGTAGCAGCGCCACCGCAGTTCCTGTCGATGCTGCCGTACGCCGCCACCATCGTGGTGCTGGCGCTGATTTCGCGCAATCCCGCGTGGATACGCCTGAACATGCCGGCGTCGCTGGGCAAGCCGTTCCGCCCCGGCAACGCCTGATCGTTTTTCTGACGGAAATCCCCCGAGCTACAACCATTCACACAAGGAGAAATCATGATCGTCACGCGCAGGAAGACCCTGGCGGCGCTGGCCGCCACCGCCGTGCTGGCCCTGGCCGGCTGCGGCAAGAAAGAAGCCGACAAGCCCGCCGAGCCCGCCGGCGCCGCTTCCGCGCCCGCTGCCGGGCAGGCAGCCGAGCCGCTCAAGGTTGCGTTCGTCTATATCGGCCCGGTCGGCGATGCCGGCTGGACCTTCGCGCATGACAACGGCCGCAAGGCCGTGGAAGAAAAGTTCGGCAGCAAGGTCAAGACCACCTTCGTCGAGAACGTGCCGGAATCCGCCGCCGACGCCGAGCGCGTGTTCCGCGACCTGGCCAGCCAGGGCAACAAGCTGATCTTCGGCACCACCTTCGGCTACATGGAGTCGATGCTCAAGGTGGCGAAGGAATTCCCGGACGTGAAGTTCGAGCATGCCACCGGCTTCAAGACCGCCGACAACCTGGCCCAGTACGACGTGCGCACCTATGAAGGCGCCTACCTCGCGGGCGTGGTCGCCGGCAAGATGAGCAAGACCGGCAAGATGGGCGTGGTGGCCTCGGTGCCCATCCCCGAAGTGATCCGCAATATCGACTCGTTCACGCTGGGCGCGCGCAGCGTCAACCCGAACGCCACGGTCAAGGTGGTGTGGGTCAACAAGTGGTTCGATCCGGGCAAGGAACGCGAAGCCGCGACCACGCTGATCGGCCAGGGCGTCGACATGCTGATGCAGAACACCGACTCCGCCGCCGTGGTGCAGACCGCGCAGGAGAAGGGCGTCCATGCCTTCGGCTGGGACAGCGACATGACCAAGTTCGGCGACAAGGCCCACCTGGCCGCGTCGGTGATCTCGTGGGGCGTCTACTACAACAAGGTGGTCGAGGACGTGCTCAACAACCAGTGGAAGAACAGCACCACGTGGTGGGGCCTGAAGGAAGGCATGATCGACCTGAAGAGCTACAACGCCGACGTGCCGGCCGACGTCAAGGCGCTCGTCGACGAGCGCAAGAAGGGCATCATCGACGGCACCGCGCCGATCTGGAAGGGCCCGATCAAGGACAACACCGGCAAGGAACAGCTGGCCAAGGACCAGGTCGCGGACGACAAATTCCTGCACGGCGTGAAGTTCTATGTCGAGGGGGTGGAAGGGAAAATTCCGGGTTGAGCACCTTCCCGCACCTCCGGAACTTGAAGCCCGCGAGACCGGCCCAACCTCTCTGCGTATGCGCCAGGGTCTGGCGCCCGCCATGTGAAGGAGGCCTCTCATGTTGAAGCGTTTTTCGGCCCTGTGGACGCTGGTTCGCCGCGACGGGCGCCTGTTCTGGTATGCGCTGCGCCACCCGGATGCCCCGGCATGGCTGAAGCCGGCTGCGCTCGGCCTGTTGCTGTATGCGATTTCGCCGATCGACCTGGTACCTGACGTGGTCGCGGGCCTCGGCATCATCGACGACGTGGTGCTGATCCCGCTCGCAGTCCACCTGATCCTCAAGCGCCTGCCGCCGCATATCCTGCGCCAGGCGCAGGCGCGCGCGACTGCGACCACGGTGCGGCCGCACTGACGCCACCAAAAAAAATCCCCGGGACACCGAGTGCCCCGGGGATTTTTTCTTGCCCGCGCAGAACCGCTTTCAGTGCGGCAGCAGGATGGTCGAGCCGGTGGTCTTGCGCGATTCCAGGTCGCGGTGCGCCTGCGCCACTTCAGACAGCGCGTAGCGCTGGCGGATGTCGACCTTCACCTTGCCGGTGGTGACGGCATCGAACAGGTCCGCCACCATCGGCTCGAGCAGTTCGCGGTGCACCACGTAGGTCATCAGCGTCGGCCGCGTCAGCCGCAGCGAGCCCTTGTTGCCCAGCACCGACAGGTCGAACGGCGGCACCGGACCCGAGGCGTTGCCGAAGCTCACCATGGTGCCGCGCGGCGCCAGGCAGTCGAGCGAGCCGCGGAAGGTATCGGCGCCGATCGAGTCATAGACCGCCGGCACGCCCTTGCCGTTGGTGATCTCCCGGACCCGCTCGACGAACGACTCGCGCGTATAGACGATGGTGTGGGTGCAGCCGTTGGCGCGCGCCAGCTCGGCCTTTTCGTCGCTGCCGACGGTGCCGATCACGGTCACGCCGAGCGCCTTCAGCCACTGGCACGCGATCAGGCCCACGCCGCCCGCGGCCGCGTGCAGCAGCACGGTGTCGCCCGGCTGCACCTTGTAGCTGTCGCGGATCAGGTACTGTGCCGTCAGCCCCTGCAGCATCATCGCCGCGGCGGTATCGAACGGGATCGCATCGGGCAGCCGCACCACGATGTCGGCCGGCATCACCCGCACCTGCGCATAGGCACCGGTAGGACGGCCGGCATAGGCCACGCGGTCGCCCACGGCCACGTGGCGCACGCCCTCGCCCACCGCCTCGACCACGCCGGCGCCTTCCATGCCCAGCCCCCCCGGCAGCGGCTGCTTGTACAGCCCGGTGCGGAAATACACATCGATGTAGTTCAGGCCCACCGCCTCGTGGCGCACGCGCACTTCGCCGGGGCCGGGGTCGCCCACCTGTACATCGACCCACTGCATGACTTCGGGACCGCCGGTCTGCTCGATCCGGATGGCTTTGCTCATCTGCGTCGCTCCTTGTCTTGGTGAGGCATCGATCGGGAATGCGGAGTACTTCAGCCGGCCTGCGCCGCGCCGTTCTCGCGCGCAAGCCCTGCCAGCAGCAGCTCGGCGCTGGCCACGTTGGTCGCGCACGGCACGTTGTGCACGTCGCAGGCGCGCACCAGCGCGTTGATATCGGGTTCGTGCGGCTGCGGCGTCATCGGGTCGCGCAGGAACACCACCGCGCTGACGCGGCCTTCGGCCAGCTGCGCGCCAATCTGCAGGTCGCCGCCCCACGGGCCCGACAGCATGCGCGTGACGTCCAGCCCGACTTCGTCGATCAGGCGCCCGCCGGTGGTGCCGGTGGCAAGCAGTTCGCACTGCGACAGGAAGTCGCGATGGCGTGCGGCGAAGGCGACGATGTCGTCCTTCTTGTGGTCATGGGCGATCAGCGCGATACGAGGCCGGGTCATCAGGGCTTCCTTTGCGGGGTACGGGTAAGTCAGGACACTGCGGATCAGAACGTGCCAGGGAAGGCGCCGCCGTCGAGCAGGATGTTCTGGCCGGTGATGTAGCCGGCATGGCGGCTGCACAGGAAGGCGCAGGTGGCGCCGAACTCGGCCGGGTCGCCGAAGCGGCGCGACGGGTTGGCCGCGGCGCGGCGCTGCGCCACTTCCTCGACGCTGAGGCCGGCCTTCTTCGCGCCGCCTTCCATGGTCTTGAACAGCCGGTCGGTATTGAACGGACCGGGCAGCAGGTTGTTGATGGTGACGCCGTGCTGCGCCACTTCGCGCGCGACGCCGGCAACGAAGCCGGTCAGGCCGGAGCGCGCGCCGTTGGACAGGCCCAGCACATCGATCGGCGCCTTGACCGCGCCGCTGGTGATATTGATGATGCGGCCCCACTTGCGCGCGATCATGCCGTCGACGGTGGCCTTGATCAGCTCGATCGGGGTCAGCATGTTGGCGTCCAGCGCGGCCAGCCAGTCGCTGCGCTCCCAGTCGCGGAAATTGCCCGGCGGCGGGCCGCCGGCGTTGTTGACCAGGATGTCGAGGTCGCCGAGCTTGGCGGCGGCATCCAGCGCCGCCTTGCGGCCCTCGGGCGTGGTGATGTCGGTCGCCACCGCGATCACGCGGCGGCCATGGCGCGCGCGCAGGTCGGCCGCGGCCTTTTCCAGCGCCTCGGCGCCGCGCGCCACGATCACCACGTCGACGCCCTCGGCCGCCAGCGCATCGGCGCAGGCAAAGCCCAGGCCCTTGCTGGCGCCGCATACCAGCGCATGCTTGCCGCGCAGTCCCAGATCCATGTGATTCTCCCTAGTTTGTTGTCTGCGACGAACCCGCGCCGGGCGGGTCCGCCAGAATCAGTTTTTCCTTGCCGACAGCAAGTACATGCCGCCCATCACAAGTGCGCTGCCGGCCAGCTGCACGCCGCTGACGGGCTCGCCGAGCAGCCAGAAGGCCAGCAACAGCGTCGACACCGGCCCGATCATGCCGGCCTGCGATGCCATCGGTGCGCCGATGCGAGACACCGCCACCATGGTCAGCGACACCGGCAGCACGGTGCAGAACACCGCGTTGACGAGCGACAGCCACATCACCGGCGCCGGCTGCGCCAGCTCCGCCACGGGCCGGCCCAGCACCAGGTACTGGATCACGCAGCAGGCGGTCGACACGCACATGGCATAAGCCACCAGCCGCAGCGAGCCGATGCGCCGCACCAGCTCGCCGCTCAGGATCAGGTAGATACCATAGGTGATGGCGCTGCCCAGCACCAGCGCGCCGCCCAGCCACACCTGGCTGCCGCTGACATCGAGGTCATGCGCGAACACCAGCACGATGCCGGCATAGGCCAGCAGCAGCGACATCCACTGGCGCGTGCCGATGGGCCGCCGGAATACCAGCGCGGTGACCAGCAGCACGAACGACGGCGTCAGGAACAGGATCAGCCGCTCCAGCCCGGCAGTGATGTACTGCAGGCCGATGAAGTCAAGGAAGCTGGACAGGTAGTAGCCGATAAAGCCGAGGAACACCACCCGGCCCCGGTCCGCCCACGACAGCGGCGCCAGCCGGCGCGACTGCCACCAGCCGATGGCCATGAACAGCGGCACCGCGAACAGCATGCGCAGCGTGATCACCATCACCGCATCGACGTTGTAGCGGTACATCAGCTTGGCGACGATGGCCTTGGCCGAGAACAGCACCGCGCCCACGGCGGCGATGACAAGACCCGAGCGCTGCGGCGAGGGCAGCGCGGCGGGCACGGCGAGAGACTTCTGGGAGGCGGGCACGAGGGATACGGGGGAAAGCGGGCCGGCACGGCGGCCCCGCGAAACGACCCGACGATTGTATTCGAAAAGCCGCGAGGGCATCGGACGCCGCCCCGGCCGGCGGCTGCCCTGTTCCGGGCCCTTCCTCGGTATACTCGGGGTCACCTTCAGCCACCGCGCCTGCTTCGTGCCCCAGCCCGCCGACACGCCTTCCGGCAAGCCCGCCGCCGACTATGACTTCACCGAGCAGGTGGGCCATCTGCTGCGGCGCGCCTACCAGCGCCATGTGGCGATCTTCCAGCAGACCATCCCCGATTCGCAGCTGACCGCGGCGCAGTTCGTGGTGCTGTGCGCGGTGCGCGACCGGCAGCCGTGTTCGATGAACGAGGTGGTGCGCGCGACCGCGATCGACCAGGCCACGGTGCGCGGCATCATCGACCGGCTCAAGTCGCGCAAGCTGATCGCGGTCTCGCATGATCCCAACGACCGGCGCAAGGTGGTGGTGACGGTCACGCCCGCCGGGCTGGCGCTGATCGACGAGACCGTGCCGTTCGCGAAGGAGATTTCGGAGCAGACCTTCGGCAGCCTGAATCCGGCCGAGCGCGTGGCCGTGACTTACCTGCTGCGCAAGATGAGCGAGATCGACGAGGGGAATGGCGGCTAGCGCGGCGCTGCAGGCTCACTGACGCGCGCGGCTTTCTCCCCGCTCCCGCAAGCGGGAGAGGGAGCACACAATCAGCCTTTGGTTGCGGCCATCGCCGCCAGCACTGTCTCCGGCACGAATGGCGGCCGGCGCAGGCGCACCCCCAGCGCATCGAACAGCGCGTTGGCGATCGCCGGCGCGCCCGGCAGCGAGGCGGATTCGCCCGCGCCCAGCGGCGGCTCTGACTGGCGCGGCATCAGCAACACCTCGATCGGCGGGATTTCCGGGAAGGTCAGCAGCGGATAGCTGCCCCACTCGCGGCTGGCGACGCCGTCGGCATCGAAGCGGACCTGCTCCTTCAGCACGCGGCTGAGGGTCTGCACCACATTGCCGTGGACCTGGTGGCGCACGCCGTCGGGATTGACGACCATGCCGGTGTCCTGCCCCACCACCACCTTGTCGATGGCGATGTGGCCGGTGCCCGCGTCCACGGACAGGTCCACCACCCACGCGGCCCAGGCCGCGCCGAAGCCGGGAAAACGGCTGTGGATATAGCGCGCATAGGCCACGCCCCGGCCGCGCAGCCGTCCGTCGGCATCCGGCACGCCGCGCGCTCCGGCTGCGCCGCGCTGCCAGCCGGCCGCATCGGCGACGGCCCGCAGCAAATCCGCGGCGCGTTCATCCGGCAGGTGGCGCAAGCGGAATTCCACCGGATCGGCGCCAGCCTCCATCGCCAGCTCGTCGATCACGCACTCGTGCGCGAACGCATTGGGCAGCGCCGACACGCCGCGCAGCCACGACGCGCGCACGATTGCCGGCGTGTCGTCGCAGCCGATGCGGCGCGCGGCATACGCGTAGGGCGGCACCGCGGTGCGGTCGCCCATCTCCAGCGTGCGCGGGGCATTGGACACGGCGCCGGTCAGCACCAGCGCCAGCGTGGGCGCGTCGTTGGACGGATAGCGGCTGGTGAAGTCATAGCCGAGCAGCGCGCCATCGGCGCCAAGCGTGGCGCTGACATCCATCAGTTGCGCCGCGCCCTTGGGCTCCCACAGGTGCTCCTGCTCGCGCGACAGCTGCACGCGCACCGGCCGCCCCACGGCGCGCGACAGCAGCGCCGCGTCGGCGCAGACGTCGTCGGCGCAATTGCGCCCGTAGCAGCCGGCGGCTTCCATGCGCACGATCTCGATGCGGTCCTCGCCCAGACCGCTCAGCCGGGACAGGTCGATGCGCAGCATGTGCGGGTTCTGCGTGCCGGACCACACCGTCAGGCCCTCTTCGTGCCAGTCGGCCACGGCGCAGGACGGGCCGATGGAGCCGTGCATCTGGTACGGCCACACGTAGCGCCGCTGCAGTACCGTGCCGGCGCCGCCGGCGGGCAGCTCGCCCTCTGTCAGCAGCTCGCGCCGCGTGGCGGGGTTGGCGCGCAGCGCCGGCTCCGGATCGTTCAGCGCGGGCAACGGCGGCACCGGCTTCCAGCGCACGCACAGCCGGCGCGCGGCCTGCACCGCATATTCCTCGCGCTCGGCCACCACGCCGACGAAATCGCCCTGCACCACCACCTCGACCAGGCCAGGCACGTCGCGCACCGAATCGCGGTCGATGGCGAGCAGGCTGTTGCCGACGAAGGCACCGCTGTCGCGCCCCGCATACGGCGGGCGCACCACGCGGCCGTGCAGCATGCCGGGCACGCGCACGTCGTGGACGAAGGTCAGCGCCCCGCGCGCCTTGTCGGGGATATCGACGCGCGCCGCCGCGCGGCCGACGATGCGGTAGGACTCGACCGGCTTGACCGGCACGTCGTCGGCCAGCGGCAGCTCCACGTGCTCGCCGGCGACCAGCGCGGCGTAACCGATGCTGGCCTGCGTGCCGCGCACGCGGAATACGCCGTTCTCCGCTTCCAGCGTGGAGGCATCGACGCCGAGCTGCAGCGCCGCGCGCGCCTGCAGCCACGCGCGCGCCTGTGCCGCCGCGCGGCGCAGCGGCAGCGCCGAGATCTGGATCGAGGCGCTGGCGATGGTCGGGCCCTGGTTGGGCGTGGCCTCGGTATGGCCCAGCACCATGCGCACTTGCGCGAGCGGCACGTCGAGTTCTTCGGCGACGATCTGGGCCAGCGCGGTGCGGATGCCGGTGCCCAGGTCGACGTGGCCGTTGAAGGCGAGCACCTCGCCGCTGTCGCGCACGGCGATAAACAGGTCCGGCAGCGCCGGCACATAGTCCGACGCCGCGCCGGGCTGGCCAGGTGCCGGGCGCGCGGCCGGCTGCGGGGCGCGCGTCACCAGCAGCACGCCGGTGGCCTGCAGCAGCGCCAGGCGCAGTGCGCGCGGCGTGGCGGCGTCGGCCTGCGCCGGGGGTTGCAGCTGGGTTGCCGTCATCGTTCTACTCTCTTCATCATCGGCCGCCGCGCGGGGCCCCCGCGCATGTCAACGTTATACTGCCAGCCAACAGGCACACGGCAAGAACACCCACCATGACCACCAAGACTGCGGCAGCGCCCGCCACCCGTCGGGCGGCAGCCGGCACCCGGGCCCGGCAAGCGCAGGACAGCCGCGAGCGCATCCTCAAAGCCGCCATCAAGGTGTTCGCCCAGCGCGGCTACGACGGCGGCCGCATCGAACGCATCTCGTCGCTGGCCAAGACCTACGACCGGATGATCTACTACTACTTCGGCAGCAAGGAGAAGCTGTTCGTCGAAGTGCTGGAGACCATCTACCTGCAGCTCAACCAGGCCGAGCAGCAGCTGGAGCATGAGCTCGACGCCGCCGACCCCGTGCGCGCGCTGTCGCAACTGATCGACTTCGTCTGGCAGTACTACCTGGACCATCCCGAGTTCGTCGCCATCCTGACGAGCGAGAACATGAGCCAGGGCAAGCATGCGAAGAAGTCGGTGCGGCTGCGCGAGATCTCCAGCTATGCGCTGTCGGTGCTCGACGGCATCCTCGCGCGCGGCAAGGCCGCCGGGCTGTTCCGCGCGGACGCAGGCGCGCGCGACGTGTATATGGTGATCGCTTCGCTTGGCTACTTCTATAACTCCAACCATCATACGCTCAGCGCCTTCCTGGGCGAGCCCATGATGAGCCCGCCCGCGCTGGCGCACTGGCGCGATGTGATCCAGCAGACCGTGCTGCGCACGGTGGCCGTGCCCGGCGCCGTGCCGGAGGCGCATGTGCCACCCGCCGCCGCGCCGCGCAAGGCGGCACGCGCCAGGCGCGCGGCGGCGGGCTGAGACCGGCACGGGCGCCATCGCTCAGGCTCAGGCGGCGGCGCGCACGCCCGCCACCTGCGCCAGCGCCTCGTCGCGCGTCAGCACCGTGGCGTACTTCTGCGCCATGTCGAACAGGTTGGCATCATGCGGCCCGAGCGCGCGGTCGCCCACGCAATCCGACACCACCAGCGGGCGGAACCCCAGCGACATCGCATCGACCACGCTGGCGCGCACGCAGCCGCTGGTGACGCAGCCCGCCACCAGCAGCGTCTGCACGCCGCGCTGCGTCAGCCATGCCGCCAGCGAGGTGCCGAAGAACGCCGACGGCACCGTCTTGCGCACCACCAGCTCGCCCGCCGCGGGCGCCAGCTCGGGCACGATCTGGCTGTTGTGGCCATCTTCCTTCAGCGTCAGCATGCCCGGCACCTTCAGCGTGAAGATGTTGTGGTCGCTGTCGTCGTCGGCGAACACGATGCGGCTGTGCGCAACCGGCCAGCCGTGCTCGCGCGCGGCGCGCAGCAGCGGCTGCGTGTTGCGGATGGCTTCGGGGATATTGCCGCCGCCGAACACCGCCGGATCGGCAAAGCCGTTGACGAAGTCGATGATCAGCAGGCCGTAAGGCGCCTTGAGCTCCATCGAAGCGCCGAAGCCCTGGCGCTGGTAGGTCTGCACTGCGTCATCCATGGCGCGAATCCTTGTAGATCGATGCGGCGGCAGCGTGGTGCCCGTCCATCACCTTGCCGCGCACCACCACCGGCTCGCCGTCGAGGCTGACGGTGCAGTGGCGCACGGGAATATCGATATGGCAGGCGGTGGTGCGGCTGCCGCCTGCTTCATTGTTGGGGCCGAACGAGCACAGGAAATTGCCCTCGTAGGCGCGCGCGTCCATGCCGATGGTGGCCTCGCGGTCGTACATCGCCAGCGCCGACCAGCTCGCGCGCGGCTGCAGGCCCCAGCCGATATGCGACATGGCATACGCTTCCGGATCGTTGAACGAGGCCATGTAGTCGGCCAGCAGCTCGGCATCGACGCCGCCTTCGATGCGACGCACGTAGCCGGCCTCGACCGTGATGCGGATCGGCGCCTGCAGGTAGGACTTCATCGGCAGCAGGATGTCGCCGCGGTCCAGCACGATGGTGCCGTCGGTGCCGCCCTCGTCGGGCCAGGTCAGCACGAAGCCGCTCGGCCAGTGGTCCCAGCGCCCGGGCTCGTCGACAAAGCCATACTCGCTGATCGCGGGGAATTCGCCCAGGCGGCAGCGCAGGTCCATGCCGGCGTCGGACACGATATGCATCTCGCGCGCGCGGCCCAGCCGCTGCGTGGCGGCTTTGACGCGGGCGCGGTCGGCCTCGCTCGGCACCAGCCGCGCCAGCACTTCCGGCGGCTCCACCGCCAGCAGGATCTTGGTGCCGCCGGACAGGATCTCGTGCTGCTCGGGCGAGAACAGCAGCGTCATCAGGTCCAGCACCAGGTCGCTCGCCTTGAGCGCGGCGATCGCCGCCGGATTGCCGGTCAGCGGCGTGGTCCCAAGGTAGGCCAGCGCATCGCGGCTGAGCGCCTTCTCGCCGTTGACGGGCGGCAGGTCGAGCCGGTTGACGATGGCGCCCATCGACTGCGCCGCCACCATGGCCGTGCGCAGCGTCTGCGGATGCGTGGCGGCGCCGGTGAGCACGGTGACGGTCTGTCCCGGCTGCAGCTTCGACAGCGTCAGCACCTGCTTCCACGCTGCCGTCAGGTCGTAATCGCTTACGGGCATGTTCGCTCCCTATCCATCAATTCAGCGCTCAATTCAACGGCGCGCCGAGGAAATCGCCGAAGGCGCGGTAGAAGCCGGCCTCGTCGTCCCACGGGATCATGTGGCCGGCATTGGCGACGTGCGCGACCAGCAAGGCCGGCAGCAGCGTGCGCATTTCCTGCACGTCTTCCGCGCGGATCACGTCGCCGCGGCCGGCGGTCATCAGCAGCGCCGGCACGGCGAGCTGCGGCAGGTCGGCGTGGATGTCGTCCTCGTGGAAACCGTTGAAGCTGGCCAGGATCGCGCGCTCGTCGCAGGTATGCAGCCATTGCGCGCGCAGGCGCAGCTGGTCTTCGGTCCAGGTCGGGCAGAAGCGGCGCATGCCTTCGGCGTCGATGCCCTGCTGCGCCAGCCGGATCGAATCGATGTACCACGGCAGTTGCGACGGATAGGCGCGGCGCCCCGGACCCGACACCGGCGGATCGACCAGCACCAGCCGCGTCAGGCCCGCGGGCTTGGCGCGCGCGGCGCGGATGCCGATGCGCGCGCCCATCGAATGGCCAACCACGGCATAGCGCCGCAGTCCCAGCGCCGCGGCAAAGGCGACCACGTCGGCGGCCTGCGCATCGAGGCTGTAGTCCAGCTCGGGGCCGGCCTGCGACAGGCCGCGGCCGCGCACGTCGAGCACATAGGTATCGAACTGCTGCCCGAAGCGTTCGCCGACAAAGCCCCAGGTCACCGCCGGGCTGGTGATGCCCGGCACGATGATGACGGCATCGCGCTGCGCGCGCGCGCCCGCCTGCCCGCCATAGCGCAGATAGTGCTGGCGGATGCCGTTGGCGTGGACGTTGGCGCCGTAGAGAAAGGTACTGTCTGCCATGGCCCGCCCCTTCAGTACGCGCCCGACAGCAGCGCGCCGGCGCCCGGCACCACCGGCTCCAGCCCCAGGCGCTTGAGCAACGCATAGGTGGTGGCAACGGCGGCGGTCACGACCGGCTTGCCGGTCATGGCCTCGACCTTCGCTACCGCAGGCAGCGACGGCATCTGCACGCAGGCCGACAGCACGATCACGTCGGCATCGGCGGTGTTCATCTGCGCGACGATCTCCGGCAGCCTGGCCGGATCATGGCGGCCGACCTCCAGGTTGTCGGGGATCTCCAGCGCGCGGTAGTCAACCACCTCATAGCCTTCATTGCGGATGTAGTCCACCACCAGTTCGGTCAGCGGCTTCATGTACGGCGCCACCACCGCGATGCGCTTCGCGCCCATCACCTTGAGCGCATCGACCAGCGCGCCGGCGCTGGTGATCACCGGCGCGTCGCCGCCGTTCTCGGCGGTATGCGCCTGCAGGCGCTGCTCGGAGACGCGGTGGTAGCCGTGGCCCATCGCCATGATCGCCACCAGGCAGGCGTAGCCGAGCACGTCGACGCGGGCGTCGCTCAGTTCCACCGCGCAGCGGTCGGATTCCGCGTCCATCGCGGCCAGTTCTTCCTTGACCACTTTCTTCATCCGCATCCGGCTCGAGTGGAAGGTGAAGCGCTCCGGGCGCACCAGCTGGCGCGCGGCCAGCATCGCCGGGATCTCGGTTTCCATGGTGGTGTTGGAGCTCGGCACGATCTGGCCGATTCGGAAAACTTTCTGCACTGTCGACTCCGTCATCTGTTTGTCTGCCCTTGGTTGCGCTTTGGTCGCGCTGTCGGTCTGGCTGCCTGCAGCGGCCCATGGGCCTGCATGCTGCGATCGATTGTAGTGTACACACTTTATATAGGCAAACAGATTCTGCACCGGCCGCGATTCACTCGTTCAGTGCACACTGAATCCATGAATCCCTGTTTTGTCGCATATTTTCGCCATTGCAGCGCATCATTGCGACGAGGTCACATCGACATCAGGGTTTTCCATAGGATCGCAAAGTTTCGCCTTTACCTTGATATTTTGAGTGTGTACACTCGTTTTAACGGTCGGCCACATGGCCGCCCCAGCCCCCATCGACCTTGTGTCATTGCCAGGAGAAATAACGTGCAAGGCAAACCGCGAATCGCAGTTGTCGGCGCCGGACTCGGAGGAACGGCCGCGGCCGCCCTGCTGCAGCGAGCCGGCTTCCAAGTCAGGCTGTATGAGCAGGCACCGGCGTTCTCGCGCCTGGGCGCGGGCATCCATGTCGGGCCCAACGTGATGAAGATCATGCGGCGCATCGGCATCGAGGACGCGCTCAACGACATGGGCTGCCACCCCGACTACTGGTACAGCCGCGACGGCCTCACCGGCGAGGTGATCGCGCAGATCCCGCTGGGCGACTATGCGGTGCGCCATTACGGCGCCAGCTACCTGACCGTGCATCGCGGCGATTTCCACAAGCTGCTGACCGACGCCGTCGCGCCCGGCACGCTGTTCTTCAACAAGAAGCTGGAAAGCGTCACCGACCAGGGCGATGTGGTGCAGCTGCGCTTCACCGACGGCACCGTCGAGGAAGCCGACATCGTGATCGGCGCCGACGGCGTCAACTCGCGCATCCGCGAGACCCTGCTCGGCGCCGAGCCGCCCAAGTACACCGGCTACGTGGCGCATCGCGCGGTATTCCCGATCTCTCGCGTCAAGGGCTTCACGCACGAGCGCTGCACCAAGTGGTGGACCGATGACCGCCACATGATGGTCTACTTCGACACCAGCAAGCTCGACGAGATCTACTACGTCACCGGCGTGCCCGAGCCCGAATGGGACATGAGCAAGAGCTGGGTGCCGAGCAGCATCGAAGAGATGCGCGCGGCCTTCGACGGCTGGCACGAAGGCGTGCAATCACTGATTGAAGGCACGGTCGAAGTGACCAAGTGGCCGCTGCTGGAGCGCGACCCGCTACCGCTGTGGAGCCGGGGCCGCCTGGTGCTGCTGGGCGATGCCTGCCACCCGATGAAGCCACACATGGCGCAGGGCGCCGCGATGGCGATCGAGGATGCCGCCATGCTGACGCGCTGCTTCACCGAAGCCGGCACCGACGACTACGCCAGCGCCTTCGCGCTGTATGAAGCCAACCGCGCCGAGCGCGCCGGCAAGGTCCAGCTGGTTTCGCACAACAACACCTGGCTGCGCAGCAACGAGAACCCGGACTGGTGTTTCGGCTACGATGTGTTCAACGTGCCGCTGGTGTCGGCCGGGAGCAAGCCGCTGTCCGAAGCCGCCTGATCGCCTGACCGCCCTGCCCGCCGCCGCCCCTCGCCAGAATGGGGCGCGGCGCTGCGATGCGTGATGTTCAAACCGCCCCAGCCCCCGATGAACACGCCCCGCCCCCTGACCCTGCAGGTCAACCACGCCGAGCACACGCTGGACGTGGCGCCTGACACGCCGCTGCTCTACATCCTGCGCAACGACCTGTGCTGCAACGGGCCCAAGTACGGTTGCGGCCTGGGCCAGTGCGGCGCCTGCACGGTGCTGGTGGACGGCCTGCCGGCGCGTTCATGCGTGCTGCCGGTCAAGGCCGTGGTCGGCCACGCGGTGACCACGCTCGAGGGCCTGGGCACGGCACAGCATCCGGACCCCGTGCAGCAGGCGTTTATCGAAGAACAGGCCGCGCAATGCGGCTACTGCCTGAACGGCATGATCATGACCGCCAAGGCGCTGCTGGCGCAGAACCCCGATCCCGACGAAGCGCAGATCCGCGAAGCCTTGCGCTTCAACCTGTGCCGTTGCGGCACGCATGTGGAAATCGTGCGCGCGGTCAGGCGGGCCGCGGTGCTGCAGCGGCAGGCCGCGCAAGGGGCGGCGTCGTGAGCGCGGGAATCGTGCAAGCCGCCACGCAAGCGACGGCACTGGCCGCCGGCCTGCCGCCGCACGGCGCCGATTGCCTGGTGGCTCATGTGCTGACACCGCCGGGCCTGCGCTGGTTCGGCGGCGAGCCGCTCGCGGCGCGCCTGCTGCACGCCGAGCGCGACGCCGCGCTGGCGCTGCCCGGCATCCGCGCGGTGGTGGTCCGCAACAACTTTGCCGGCGTGGCCGCGGTTTCTTCCGACCAGGCCGCCGAGGCGGCGCGAGCCCTGCGGGCGCGCTGGTCTGGCCCGCCGCGCGCCGACGCCACCCCTGCGCCGCGCCACACAGTGGCGCAACGCGGCGATGCCGCAGATGCGCTCGAACACGCCCGCGCATCCCACACGCAGCACTATCAATGGCCACTGGCAGGCACCCGCGACGATGCCTGCTGCACCGTTGTCGCCGACTGGCGCGACGGCACGCTGACCGTATGGCTGCCCGCCACGCGGCCCGGCGCCCTGCGCGCCGAACTCGCTGCACTGCTGGGCATCGCGCCCACGCAAGTACAACTGGTCTGCTGGCAAGCACGCGACGACCGCGCCGACCCCGCGCTGCTGGCGCCGCACGCCGCCGCCGACGCGGCGCTGCTGGCGCATGCCAGCGGGCAACCGGTGGTGCGCCGGCTGCGCGCCGCCGAGGTGGGCCTGGCCGATGCCGCGCTCGCTATCCGCGTCGAGACTGCGCGCAGCGGCGCCACCGTCGACGCCTACACCGCCACGCTGGCGGGTACGCCGCCGCCGGCAACGCCTCTGGCGCTGTGGCTCACGCACACGCCGGCGCCGGTGGCCGATCGCATCGATGCGAACCATGGCGGCGACGCGGCGCTCCCGCCGTATGGCATCCCGCATATCGAGCTGGCCGTGTCCGGCGACCCGGCGGCATTCGCCGCCGCGCCGCTGACGGCAGCCCGCGCGCAGGTGTTCGCGCGCGAATCCCATCTCGACGAGCTTGCCGCCGCCAGCGACGCCGACCCGGTGGCGCTGCGCCTCGCGCATCTGGACGACCCGCGCGGCGCCGCGCTGGTGCGGCAGGTGGCCGAGCGCGCCGGCTGGGACCTGGACGCCAATGCCGCCGCGCCACGCGGCAGCTCTGCGGCGGGCAACGTGCGGCGCGGCCGCGGCTTTGCCTACGCCCACACCATCGACCACGATGCCGGCCAGAGCTGGTCGGCGTGGGTCGCTGAAGTCGAGGTCGACGGCAGCACCGGCGAGCTGGCGGTCACGCGCGTCACGGTTGGCCACGACAGCGAATCGCTGCCGCCACCGCAAGCCGCCGCGATGACGCGATCGATGCCGCGCTCGATCGAGCGGGACGTCGCAGCCGCAGCGCTGCAGCTGACCGCCGCCACGCCGGCGTTCGACACCTGGCCGGCGGACGCGCGTGCTGCCGGCGAACACTTGCCGGCCATGCCGGCACAGGCCCTGCCGGAAGTGCGGCTGGCCGGCACGCTGGCCACGCACGACGCGCTGGCTGCCGGGCCCACCGATGCGCTGCCGGCCGCCGCCGCAGTGGCCAATGCCATCTTCGACGCCACCGGGGTGCGCCTGCGCAAGCCCCCATTCAGCGCCGAACGCATTCGCCTGGCATTGGCCGAGGCAAGTCCCGGCAACCAACGCAAGAAGCGCGGCTGGATCGCCGCGGCGGCCGCCGCCGCTGCCGGCGTGTGCGCCACGCTGTTGCCGTGGCGCGCACCGATCGCGCCGGTGGCGCCGCCCGAGGCCGGCTTCTATTCCGCCGCCACGCTCGAGCGCGGCCGGCTGGTCGCCGCTGCCGGCGACTGCGCGGTCTGCCATACCGCGCCGGGCGGCGTGAAGAACGCGGGCGGCCTGCCGCTGGAAACGCCCTTCGGCACGGTCTACAGCACCAACATCACGCCGGATGTGCAGACCGGCATCGGCAACTGGTCCTTCGCCGCGTTCGAGCGCGCCATGCGCGAAGGCATCCACCGCGACGGGCGGCGCCTGTATCCGGCGTTCCCGTACACCGCCTTCGCCAAAATCAGCGACGGCGACATGCAGGCGCTGTACGGCTACCTGATGTCAGCCGAGCCGGTGACATCCGCGGTGCCGCAGACGCAGCTCGCCTTCCCATTCAACATGCGGCCGCTGCTGGCCGGCTGGAACCTGCTGTTCCATCGCAATGAACGCTTTACGCCGGACCCGTCGCGCTCGGCGCAATGGAATCGCGGCGCGTACCTGGCCGAGGGACTGGGCCACTGCAGTGCCTGCCATTCGCCGCGCAATGCGCTCGGCGCCGAGCAAGGCGGGCGCCGCTACCTGACCGGCGGCAGCGCCGAAGGCTGGGAAGCGCCGGCGCTGACCGCGCTGTCGCAGGCGCCGGTGCCGTGGACCGAGGCGGCGCTGTTCACCTACCTGCGCGGCGGCTATGCGCCGCACCACGGCGCGGCGGCGGGACCGATGGCGCCCGTGGTGGAAGAGCTCGCGCAACTGCCCGAGGACGACGTGCGCGCGATCGCGCATTACGTGGCCTCGTTCGGCGCGCCCGCGCCGGCGCCGACGGTGCTGGCCGCGCAGGCGGCGCAGGTCGAGCAACGCAGCCAGCAGGCCGCGCGCACCCTGGGCGGTCCCGCCGAGCGGCTGTACCAGAGTGCCTGCGCGGTCTGCCATCAGTCGGACCAGGGCATTGCGCAATTCGGCGTGAAGCCGTCGCTGGCGCTCAATACCAACCTGCACAGCAAGCTGCCGGACAACGTGATCCAGGTGCTGCTGCGCGGCATGCCGGCCCCGCCCAACAGCGAACTGGGCGCGATGCCTGCCTATGCCGACACGCTCGACGACCAGCAGATCGCGCAACTGGCGCAGTACCTGCGTGCGCGCTTTGCGCCCGACAAACCCGCCTGGCAGGACCTGGAGAACACCGTCGCGCGGCTGCGCGCGGGGCCTGCCCACTGAACCACCGTAGCACCGTGCGCCACGCTGGCGGGCCTTGCGCAGCGGCGCGGCGCGCTGGCGTGACCGACCCTGCGCCAGCCGGCCCTGCGCGCGGGAAAACCCCGAGGAGAGAAACGCAATTCGGCCTTGCCCGCCAGTTTCATGTAGCTTACGCTGAACGATCATGTAGTGCGCACTACATGAGTGCCAAGCGGGCGCGCAGCGGTGCCTCCCCGCACAAGGACGGCGCGCCGCAAGCGGCGGACAAGAACACAAAACCATAAAACCGGCCCGATAGATCACCGGTCACGCTGGCGCGGGGCTTGCATGGTTCCGCCAGACCACCGGGACACCGGGCCTGACCAAACCAAGGGTAGACAACCAGGAGTGACTATGTCGTATCAGACCAAGCAAGCAGTTGCAGGCGTGCTACCGGGCTAGTTCCAGCCTCGCCAGGCGGAAGCCATCGTCCCCGCCGGATCCCGCAGCAGCCCGCATCACGTGCCAGCCTGCGTCGCGCCGCGCGTGCTTCCGAGTTCCAGAACCAGCCTATAACGAGACAGGTAGACAAACATGTCGTCATCCATTTCATCCATGGCCACCACGACCATCCCGGAGGCCGCGCTAGGCTCGCCCCCCCAGCCCAGCGCGCGCGCAGCGTCGTCGCAACCGATCACGATCGAGCAAGGCATCCGCGCCGCCGGCGTCGGCCGCTTCCAGTATCGGCTGTTCGTCATATTCGGCCTGGTCTGGCTCGCCGACGCGATGCAGGTACTGTCGATCGGCTTCACCGCGCCGTCGATCGCGGCGACCTTCGGCATCCCGGTGCCGACCGCGCTGCAGACCGGCACCATGTTCTTCGTCGGCATGCTGATCGGCGCGTTCGTGTTCGGCCGGCTGGCCGACCGCATCGGCCGCCGCCCGGTGCTGATGATGGCGGTGGTCATCGATGCCATCTGCGGCGTGGCCTCGGCCTTCGCGCCGGACTTCCAGTGGCTGCTGCTGCTGCGCTTCCTGACCGGCATCGGCGTCGGCGGCACCCTGCCGGTCGACTACACCATGATGGCCGAATTCCTGCCATCGGACCGGCGCGGCCGCTGGCTGGTGCTGCTGGAGTCGTTCTGGGCGGTCGGCACCATCCTGCTGGCGATCCTGGCGCTGATCGCGGTGTCGCGCGGCAATGACGCGTGGCGGCTGATCTTCCTGGTCACCGGCATCCCGGCGCTGGTTGGCGTGGTGTTCCGCTTCTTCGTGCCCGAGTCGCCGCTCTACCTCAATAAATCCGGGCGCTCGGACGAGGCCCGCGCGGTGCTGCAGCGGGTGGCCGCGGCCAACCGCGTGCCGGTGGAGATCGGCGCGCTGCAGCCGCAGAAGATGGAGCGCAAATCCGTGTTCGCGCTGTTCGCGGCCGGCTGCCGGCGCCGCACCATCTGCCTGCTGGCGGCGTGGATGCTGATCTCGATCGCCTACTACGGGGTCTTCGTCTACCTGCCGGTGAAGCTGGCGGGCCAGGGCTTCGGCTTCATGCGCGGCCAGGTATTCCTGATCGTGCTGGCACTGGTGCAGCTGCCCGGCTTCGCGCTGGCCGCGCACGGCGTCGAGCGCTGGGGCCGCAAGCCGACCCTGATCGGCTTCCTGCTGCTGAGCGCGGCTGGCTGCATGCTGTACAGCCTGGGCCAGTCCCCCGCGCTGGTGATCGGCTCGACCCTGCTGATGAGCTTCTCGCTGCTCGGCACCTGGGGCGCGCTGTACGCCTTCACGCCCGAGGTGTATCCGACCGACCTGCGCGCCAGCGGCATGGGCACCGCGGGCGCGATGGCGCGTTTCGGCGGCCTGTTTGCCCCGTCCATCGTCGCGCCGATCATGGCCAGCCAGTTCACGCTGGCACTGGCGCTGCTGTCTTCGTTCCTGGCCGTGGCGGCGCTCGCCATCTTCCTGGTCGATATCGAGTCGAAGGACCGCGCTCTCGACTAGCCGAAGGCGCCACGGGGCAACGGCAGGGCAACCGCGGGGCCGCGGTCATGCGGCTGCGGCGCGGCGGCCCGCTTCCATTACAATCCGGCTGCAACGGCGCGGCGCGCGAGCCCCAACCGGCCTCGCGCGCCCGCTTCACTCGCCATCCCGCCGAGCCCTCGCCGCCAGCCATGAAACAAGATCCGCGCTTTCCCAACCTCTTTATCCTCGACCACCCGCTGATCCAGCACAAGCTCTCGCACATGCGCGACAAGGAAACGTCGACACGCACGTTCCGCGAGCTGCTGCGCGAGATCACGCTGCTGATGGGCTACGAGATCACCCGCAACCTGCCGCTGACCACGCGCCGCATCGAAACCCCGCTGGTCGAGCTGGACGCCCCGGTGATCGCCGGCAAGAAGCTGACCATCGTGCCGGTGCTGCGCGCGGGCGTGGGCATGAGCGATGGCCTGGTCGAGCTGATCCCGTCGGCGCGCATCGGCCATATCGGCGTGTACCGCGACGAGCAGCACCGCCCGGTGGAATACCTGGTGCGCCTGCCGGCGCTGGAAGACCGCAGCTTCATCCTGTGCGATCCGATGGTCGCCACCGGCTATTCGGCCGCGCACGCGGTGGAAGTGCTCAAGCGCCGCGGCGTCAAGGACGAGGCCATCACCTTCGTCGCGCTGGTGGCCGCCCCCGAGGGCGTGGAAGTGTTCCAGAAGGCGCATCCGGGGGTAAAGCTGTTCGTCGCCTCGCTCGACAGCCACCTCGATGCCGATGCCTATATCGTCCCTGGCCTGGGCGATGCGGGCGACCGGCTGTTCGGCACCAAGAACTGACGGGCACTGGCAATGCCCGGGCGGGCTGGCCGGCGCTTGACCGGCCTCAATAGCCAGCCTGATGCGGCTCCCTACACTGGCGGCAAGCGCCGGCGCAACCACGCCGCGCGCCACCATCCACACCAAGGGAGCGACGCATGGAAGCCTTCAAGATCCTGTTCAGTACCAGCACCGGGCTGATGAGCCTGGGCGTGATCGTCTTCATCATCGGCATGGGCTGGTTCTTCGCCCGCCTGTTCGCGCGCAAGATGCGCGAGGATGCCGATGCGGCGAAGGCGCGCGACGCGACGCAGCAGCGCTGACCGCGTGAATGACCGCCGGTGTACTTCCGCTCCCACCGGAGGGAGAGCGGAACAAGCCGGCACAACTCTCTTACTTCTTCTTCCCCAGCAAACTCCCCAGCACCCCCCGGATCAGCTCGCGCCCGACCTGCGAGCCCACCGTGCGCGCGGCCGACTTGGCCATCGATTCCAGGATCGAATCGCCGCGGCCGCTCTTGCCGGTGCCCTTGGTCAGCGTGCCGAAAATCTCGCCGGCGGTGCCGAGCCAGCCGCTGTCCTGTTCGCCCGCCGGCTGCCCGGCGGCCGTGCCGCCCGCGCCCTTGCCGCCATTCGCCACGGTCGGCACGCTGCCGCGCAGCTTTTCATAGGCGGACTCGCGGTCGACGGTCTTCTCATAGGTGCCCGCCACCAGCGAGTTGGCGATCAGCTGCTTGCGCTCGTCTTCGGATGCCGGGCCGATGCGGCTGCCGGGCGCCAGTACCCAGGCGCGCTCGGTCACGCACGGCGTGCCCTTGGCGTCCAGGAACGACACCAGCGCCTCGCCCACGCCCAGTTCGCCGATGGCGGTTTCCAGGTCCAGCTTCGGATTGGCGCGCATGGTGGTGGCCGCCACCTTGACCGCCTTCTGGTCGCGCGGGGTGAAGGCGCGCAGCGCATGCTGGACGCGATTGCCCAGCTGCCCCAGCACGGTATCGGGGATATCGACCGGGTTCTGCGTAACGAAGTACACGCCCACGCCCTTGGAACGCACCAGGCGCACCACCTGCTCGATCTTGTCGAGCAGCGCCTTGGGCGCATCGTTGAACAGCAGGTGGGCCTCGTCGAAGAAGAAAACCAGCTTCGGCTGGTCGAGGTCGCCGGCCTCGGGCAGCTTCTCGAACAGTTCGGACAGCATCCACAGCAGGAAGGTCGCGTACAGCCGCGGCGAGTTCATCAGCTTGTCGGCGGCCAGGATATTGACCACGCCCTGGCCCTTGTCGGTCTGGATAAAGTCTTCCAGGTTCAGCATGGGCTCGCCGAAGAAGACGTCGCCGCCCTGCGATTCCAGCGCGATCAGCCCGCGCTGGATCGCGCCGACCGAGGCGGCCGAGATATTGCCGTATTCGGTGGTGAACTGCCCGGCGTTGTCGCCGACATATTGCAGCATCGCGCGCAGGTCCTTGGCGTCGAGCAGCAGCAGGCCGTTGGCGTCGGCAATGCGGAACACCAGGTTCAGCACGCCCTGCTGCGTGTCATTGAGCTCGAGCATGCGCGACAGCAGCAGCGGCCCCATGTGCGAGACCGTGGCGCGCACCGGGTGCCCCTTCTCGCCGAACACATCCCACAGCGCGGTGGGGCAGCCGCCCCAGACCGGCTCGGGCAGGTTCAGGTCGGCCAGCCGCTGCTTGAGCTTGGCCGACGGCTGGCCGGGCTGCGAAATGCCGGTCAGGTCACCTTTGACATCCGCCATGAACACCGGCACCCCCAGGCGGGAGAAGCCCTGCGCCAGCGTCTGCAGCGTGACCGTCTTGCCGGTGCCGGTGGCGCCGGTGATCAGCCCGTGCCGGTTGCCCATCTGCGGCAGCAGCACCAGTTCATGTTCGGCATTCTTGGCGATGAGGATGGGGTCGGCCATGATGTTCCTGGATTCCGTGAGGGTCGGTTGGGTCTGGACGGCGCAGGCAGGCCCGCGTGATAAAATCCTGGGCTGATTATAGCCAGCCGCCAGGCATATCCGTCACCTGGCGCGCGCCGCCCGCCCGCCTTGCCGATGCCGCCGCGGCGCGCCTGGCTACCCCGCACAACATCACCGCAGATCACCGCATTCCGCTTCGGAGAGAATCATGGCCGGTCACTCGAAATGGGCCAATATCAAACACAAGAAAGCCGCCGCCGACGCCAAGCGCGGCAAGATCTGGACCCGCCTGATCAAGGAAATCACCGTGGCCGCCAAGCTCGGCGGCGGTGATCCCGACTCCAACCCGCGCCTGCGCCTGTCCATGGACAAGGCCATGGACGCCAACATGCCCAAGGACAACATCCAGCGCGCGATCCAGCGCGGCGTGGGTGGCCTGGAAGGCGTGAACTACGAGGAAATCCGCTACGAAGGCTACGGCCTGAGCGGCGCCGCGATCATCGTCGACTGCCTGACCGACAACCGCACCCGCACCGTGGCCGAAGTGCGCCACGCGTTTTCCAAGCACGGCGGCAACATGGGCACCGAGGGTTCGGTGGCGTTCATGTTCACGCACTGCGGCCAGTTCCTGTTTGCCCCCGGCACGCCCGAAGACAAGCTGATGGACGCCGCGCTGGAAGCCGGCGCCGACGATGTCGTCACCAACGATGACGGCTCGATCGAAGTCACCTGCCCGCCCAACGATTTTTCGGCGGTCAAGGCGGCGCTGGAAGCCGCCGGCTTCAAGGCCGAAGTTGCCGACGTGGTGATGAAGCCGCAGAACGAAGTCAGCTTCAGCGGCGACGACGCGGTCAAGATGCAGAAACTGCTCGACGCCCTGGAAAACCTGGACGACGTGCAGGAAGTCTTCACCAACGCGGTGATCGAAGACTAAAACGGTAACAAGCTCCCCAACGGCGGCAGCCCGGCTTTCAAGACCCAGCTGCCGCCTTTTTGCATGCGTTTCTTTTCTGGCAGTGGATCATGAAAGTATTGGTTGTCGGCTCGGGTGGACGTGAACACGCGCTGGCCTGGAAATTGGCCCAGTCGCCCAAGGTGCAGGTGGTGTACGTCGCGCCGGGCAACGGCGGAACCGCGCTCGACAAGCGCCTGCAGAATGTTCCGCTGACCGACCCCGAGGTCATCGCGGCCTTTGCCGAGCGGGAAGGCGTGGCCTTCACCGTGGTCGGCCCCGAGGCCCCGCTGGCGGCGGGCATCGTCGATATCTTCCGCGCCAAGGGCCTGCGCATCTTCGGCCCCACCCAGGCCGCCGCGCAGCTGGAATCGTCCAAGGATTTCGCCAAGGC
Organism: Cupriavidus taiwanensis; assembly: GCF_900250075.1. Classification (NCBI taxonomy): domain Bacteria; kingdom Pseudomonadati; phylum Pseudomonadota; class Betaproteobacteria; order Burkholderiales; family Burkholderiaceae; genus Cupriavidus; species Cupriavidus taiwanensis. The sequence continues at coordinate 1,234,119 of NZ_LT977070.1, read as the reverse complement.
GTTCATGCAGCGCCACGGCATCCCCACCGCCGCCTACCAGACCTTTGCCGACGCCGCCCAGGCGCACGCCTACATCGACGCGCAGGGCGCGCCGATCGTGATCAAGGCCGACGGCCTGGCCGCGGGCAAGGGCGTGGTGGTGGCGATGACGCTGGAGGAAGCGCACCAGGCGGTCGACATGATGCTCGACGGCAACAAGCTGGGCGACGCCGGCGCACGCGTGGTGATCGAAGAGTTCCTGGAAGGCGAGGAAGCCAGCTTTATCGTGCTGGTCGACGGCAAGAACGTGCTGGCGCTGGCCACCAGCCAGGACCACAAGCGCCTGCTCGACGCCGACGCCGGCCCCAACACCGGCGGCATGGGCGCGTACTCGCCGGCGCCGGTGGTCACGCCCGCGCTGCACGCGCGGGCGCTGCGCGAGATCATCCTGCCGACGGTGCGCGGCATGGAAAAGGACGGCATCCCGTACACCGGCTTCCTCTACGCCGGCCTGATGATCGACCAGGACGGCAACCCGAAGACGCTGGAATTCAACTGCCGCATGGGCGATCCGGAAACCCAGCCGATCCTGGCGCGCCTGAAGACCGACCTGGTCGACGTGATGGAAGCCGCCGTCTCCGGCAAGCTCGACAGCATCGAGCTGGACTGGGACCGCCGCACCGCGCTGGGCGTGGTGATGGCCGCCCATGGCTACCCGGACGCCCCCCGCAAGGGCGATGCCATCACCGGCATCCCGGCCGAGACCGACGACAGCGTGACCTTCCACGCCGGCACCACGCTCAAGGACGGCACCCTGCTGACCTCGGGCGGGCGCGTGCTGTGCGTGGTCGGCCTGGCCGATACCGTCAAGGCCGCGCAGCGCGCCGCCTATGCCGCGGTCGAGCAGATCCGCTTCGACGGCATGCAGTACCGCACCGACATCGGCTACCGCGCCATCAAGCGCTGACCGGCGCCGGCGGCCCCTGGCGACTAACAGGCCGCCCAGCCGGTACAATCGTGACAATGCTGTGACGCAACCGGCAGCCGACTGGCTGCCGGAGTGCCATCCGGCCGGTCCCTTCGTCGGTTTATCCGATTCAGCCCACCATGATCGATTCCCAGGCAGTCCGTGCCTATCTGCTCGGTCTGCAAGACCGCATCACCGATGCCATCGGTGCCATCGACGGCCAGCCGTTCCTGACCGACGCCTGGGAGAAACCGCCCACCGAACGCCTGCGCGGCAGCGGCCGCACCCGCATCCTCGAAGGCGGCGCGGTGATGGAGCGCGCGGGCGTGGGCTTCTCGCACGTCAGCGGCGACACCCTGCCGCCGTCGGCCACGGCCAACCGGCCGGAACTGGCGGGGCGCAGCTTCGAGGCCATGGGCGTGTCGCTGGTGTTCCATCCGCGCAACCCCCATGTGCCGACGGTGCATATGAACGTGCGCTGCTTCCTGGCAGTAAAGCCGGGCGCCGAGCCGGTCTGGTGGTTCGGCGGCGGCATGGACCTGACGCCCTACTACGGCAACGCGGGCGACTGCACCCACTTCCACCGCACCTGCCAGCAGGCGCTGGCGCCGTTCGGCGACGAGCTGTATCCGCGCTTCAAGCAGTGGTGCGACGAGTATTTCTTCCTGAAGCACCGCAACGAGGCACGCGGCATCGGCGGGATCTTCTTCGACGACTTCTCGGCGCTCGGCTTCGAGCGCAGCTTCGCCATGATGCAGGCGGTCGGCGACGCCTTCCTGGACGCCTACCTGCCCATCCTGCAGGGCCGCAAGGACACGCCCTTCGGCGAGCGCGAGCGCGATTTCCAGGCCTATCGGCGCGGGCGCTACGTCGAGTTCAACCTGGTGTTCGACCGCGGCACGCTGTTCGGCCTGCAATCGGGCGGACGAGCCGAATCCATCCTGATGTCGATGCCGCCGCTGGTAACCTGGCGCTATGACTGGCAACCGGAACCGGGCAGCCCCGAAGCGGCGCTGTACACCGATTTCCTGCCGGCGCGCGACTGGGCCTGACGGCTGACCCATGGCCCATCCCGAGCACCCCCGCAAGCCCGCCACCGACGCGGGCGCCGCGCCACAGGCTGGCGCCGCCCGCCCCTATCGCCTGGGTATCCTGGGCGGCACCTTCGATCCGCCCCACGTCGGCCACCTCGCGCTGGCGCGGCTTTGCATCGACCACCTCGGCCTGGACGAGCTGGTGTGGATTCCCACCGGCCAGTCCTGGCAAAAGGGCGACGACGTGACCCCGGCCGCCGACCGCCTGGCGATGACCGAGCTGGCCGCGGCGGCGCTCGGCAACAGCGGCGCCACGGTCCGTGTCAGCCGCATGGAAGTGGATCGCGCCGGCCCCAGCTACACCATCGACACGGTACGCCAGCTGCGCGACGAATACGGTCCCGAGGCCTCGCTGTGCTGGCTGATGGGCGCCGACCAGCTGCTGCGCCTGCATACCTGGCACGGCTGGCAGGAGCTGTTCGCGCACGTGCACTTGTGCACCGCGACACGGCCGCGCTTTGCCCTGTCGGCGCTGGAGGGTCCGGTGCTGGCCGCGCTGGCCGAGCGCCAGGCCGACACGCAACTGATACAATGCACGCCCTCCGGCCGGATGTGGATCGACCAGACGCTCGCCGTCGACCTCTCTTCCACCCATCTGCGCCAGCGGCTGGCGGCCGGCCAGCCGGCAGATGACCAACTGCCGCCCGGCGTGGCACACTACATTGCCAGCCACGGGCTGTACCGCAACGCCCCGGCCCGGGCATGACCAGGGTCGCATCGACCCCGGCGCCCACCCCCAAACCGATCTGAGCTGAACAAGAAGACACCCATGGATATTCGTAAACTGCAACGCGCCATCGTCGACGGCCTCGAGGATGTCAAAGCGCAGGACATCAAGGTGTACGACACCAGCCACCTGACGGAACTGTTCGACCGGGTGGTGATTGCCAGCGGGACATCCAACCGCCAGACCAAGGCGCTGGCAGCGTCGGTGCGGGATACGGTGAAGGAAGCGGGCGGCCATATCGTGGCGGTCGAGGGCCTGGAAACCGGCGAATGGGTGCTGGTCGACTGCGGCGATGCCGTGGTCCACATCCTGCAGCCGCAACTGCGCCTGTACTACAACCTGGAAGAGATCTGGGGCGACAAGCCGGTGCGCATGAAGCTGGCCACCGGCGCCCGCCTGGCCAAGGCCAGCGAGCCGATCGACGAGGACCAGGACGAGCGCGAGGACGAGGCCCCGGTGCGCACCGTGCGCCGTGCCAGCAACCTGCGCCCGGCGCTGGCGCGCCTGCCCGAAGGCATGAAGGAGCCGTCGCCGCCGATGGGCCACGAGGACACCGACGCGGACGCCATCGCCACCATCCGCAAGCCGGCCCGCAAGACCGCCGCCAAGACCCCGGCCAGCAAGGCCGCCGGCACCCGCGCCGCCGCGCCGCGCAAGACCGCCGCCGGCACCACCGCGCGCAAGACCGCGACCAAGACGGCCACCAAGACCGCGGCGAAGAAGGCTCCCGCCAAGAAGGCACCCGCCAAGACTTCCGCAGCCAAGCCGGCCGCGCGCAAGCGCGCCACCCGCTCGGCCTGAGCCCGTGCGCGGCCGCTCGCCAAGTCCGGCGGCCGCTCCGCATCACCGCATCGTCTGACCCATGCAACTGGTTATCGTGGCCGTCGGCCACAAGATGCCCGGCTGGATCGAAACCGGCTTCAGCGAGTACGCCAAGCGCATGCCGCCCGAGCTGCGCATCGAGCTGCGCGAGGTCAAGCCCGAAACCCGCTCTTCCAGCAATAACGCCGCCACCGTGATGCAGCGCGAAGCCGCGCGCATCGAGACGGTGCTGAGCAGCCTGTCGAAGCAATGCCGCATCGTCGCGCTGGACGAGCGCGGCCGCGACTTCACCACGGTGCAGCTGGCCGCGCAGCTGACCGACTGGCAGCGCGAGGGCGGCGACGTGGCCTTCCTGATCGGCGGCGCCGACGGGCTCGATCCCGCGCTCAAGGCCCGCGCCAGCACGCTGATCCGGCTCTCCAGCCTGACCCTGCCGCACGGCATGGTGCGGGTGCTGCTGGCCGAGCAGCTGTACCGCGCGTGGTCCGTCACGCAGAACCACCCCTACCATCGGGCCTGATTCCACTGATCTCCGGCCGTCGCCGGAAGGCCCCAGCCGCGATGCCCGACACCCTGCACGACTACCTCTACCTCGCCTCGCAAAGCCCGCGCCGGCGCGAGCTGCTGACCCAGCTCGGCGTGCGCTACGAACTGCTGCTGGCCGACGACGACGAAGACGCCGAAGCGCTCGAAGCCGTGCTGCCGGGCGAGACCCCCGACGACTATGTCCAGCGCGTGTGCGCGCTCAAGGCCGAGGCCGCGCTGCGCCGGCGCGAACGCCGCGCGCTGCCGGATGCGCCGGTGCTGACCTCGGACACCACGGTCTGCCTCGGCGGCCGCATCCTCGGCAAACCCGCCGACGGCGCCGACGCCGCGGCCATGCTGGGCGCGCTGGCGGGCACCACCCATCGCGTGCTGACCGCGGTGACGGTGGTATCGACCACCGGCATGCGCCATGCACTGTCGGTTTCCGAAGTCACCTTCCGCCCGCTGCAGCCCGCCGAGATCGAGCGCTACGTCGCCAGCGGCGAGCCGCTGGGCAAGGCCGGCGCCTACGGCATCCAGGGCCGCGCGGCCGAGTTCGTGGCGCGGATTGCAGGCAGCTATTCAGGTATCATGGGCTTGCCCTTGTTTGAGACGGCGGCGTTACTTCGCCAGGCCCGGCTGCGGTTCTGAGCCGCGGCCTCCGTGCCCGGACAAGACCCGGCCCCGCGCCGGGCCACCCTCTACAGCCGGGCCACCGGCGACGCGTTTCACCCGCTATGACTGAAGACATACTCGTCAACATCACGCCCCAAGAGACCCGCGTCGCCATCGTGCAGCAGGCCGCGGTCCAGGAACTGCATGTCGAGCGCACGCTCACGCGCGGGCTGGTCGGCAACATCTACCTGGGCAAGGTGGTGCGCGTGCTGCCAGGCATGCAGTCGGCCTTTATCGACATCGGCCTGGAGCGCGCCGCCTTCCTGCATGTCGCCGACATCTGGCATCCGCGCGACCCGGACCGCACCAACTCCACCCCGCAGCTCGCCATCGAGAAGACCCTGTTCGAGGGCCAGGCGCTGATGGTGCAGGTGATCAAGGACCCGATCGGCACCAAGGGGGCGCGGCTGTCGACCCAGGTCAGCATCGCCGGGCGCACCCTGGTGTACCTGCCGCAGGACCCGCATATCGGCATCTCGCAGCGCATCGAAGGCGAGGTCGACCGCGAGGCGCTGCGCAGCCGCGTGCAGGGGCTGGTGCCGGCCGACGAGCGCGGCGGCTTTATCGTGCGCACCATCGCCGAGGAAGCGACCGACGAGGAACTCGGCAACGATATCGCCTACCTGCGCAAGATCTGGGGCGCGATCCGCCAGAACGCCACCACCCTGCCCGCGCCCAGCCTGCTCTACCAGGACCTGAACCTGGCCCAGCGCGTGCTGCGCGACTTCATCAACGACGCCACCGGCGTGATCCAGATCGACTCGCGCGAGAACTACCAGATGCTGCTGGAGTTCGCCAAGGAATACACGCCGGCGGTGCTGCCGCGGCTGTCGCACTACACCGGCGAGCGGCCGATCTTCGACCTGTTCAATATCGACGCCGAGATCGAGAAGGCGCTGTCGCGCCGGGTCGACCTGAAGTCGGGCGGCTACCTGATGATCGACCAGACCGAGGCGATGACCACCATCGACGTCAACACCGGCGGCTACGTGGGCGCGCGCAACTTCGACGACACCATCTTCAAGACCAACCTGGAGGCGGCCCACACCATCGCGCGCCAGCTGCGGCTGCGCAACCTCGGCGGCATCATCATCATCGACTTCATCGACATGGAGAACGCCGAGCACCGCGACGCGGTGCTGTCCGAACTCAAGCGCGCGCTGTCGCGCGACCGCACCCGCATCACCGTCAACAGCTTCTCGCAGCTGGGCCTGGTGGAGATGACGCGCAAGCGCACGCGCGAGTCGCTGGCGCATGTGCTGTGCGAACAATGCCCGGTGTGCCAGGGCAAGGGCCAGGTCAAGACCCCGCGCACGGTCTGCTACGACATCCTGCGCGAGATCATGCGCGAATCGCGTCAGTTCAACCCGCGCGAGTTCCGCATCCTGGCCTCGCAGGAAGTGATCGACCTGTTCCTGGAAGAAGAAAGCCAGCACCTGGCGATGCTGGGCGATTTCATCGGCAAGCCGATTTCGCTGCAGGTGGAATCGACCTTCCACCAGGAGCAGTACGACATTATCCTGATGTGAAGCCACCGGCGCGCCCACCGCCATAGCGAAACAGCCGGCCAACTGGCGGGCTGTCTTGCTTTACGGCCGGATCACCACGTGCGGGCTGATCACCAGCGCCGGTTCGGGCTGGTAATACACCGGCGGCGGTGGCGGCGGCTGGTACACCACCGGGCGGTCCTTGCACTTGCGCTCTTCCTTGTACTCGCCGTTGTCCTTCCACTTGCGCTTGATCTTGCAGTTGCCGACCCAGAACTCTTCCTTGTAGTCGTCGCCTTTGTGATAGCGGCCATGGTGTCGCCCGTAGTAACGGTCATCGTCGTCCCAGTCGTCATCGGCATGGGCGGTGGCACCGAAGGCGCCGAGGAGCACGGGCAGGACCACGAGGGATAACAGGAGACGGGGCTTCATGTCGGAACGGGCAAGAACAGGTTGGGGCGAGGCTAGCACGCGCGCGCGCACCGCAGTGTTTCAAGCTGTTTAATTACGTAACCGCGAACGTACCGCGAACTTTAGCGCGACGCATCGACGGCGCTCGTCCGCTGGCTGGCGCACGCGGGATTTCGGACTCGGTAATGGCCCTAGCCCATTTCCGTTTGCCATCCGCTATAACTAAACGAAGGTAGTCAGCGGCCTTTGCACGGAGGCTGCGCCCGGCTGTCCGCGCGAGTCGTTCTGCCGCGGCACCGCCGGTTGGCAAGCGAGGAGTCCGGCATGAACGCCACGAACCATGGGGCCTGTGTGCTGGCCCTCCTGTTATCGGTCGCGTGCGCGCCATTGCCGATCGCCAGGCGCGCGCCGGCGCCGCCGCCGCAGGCCAGGGTCGAAGTCCCCCAGGCGCCCAAGGAGCGCGCCACGCCGATCGCGCCCAAGGTCATCAACATTGCCGCGGCATGCAAGCGCACCGAGGACGACGGCTTCCGCGAAGACGCACTGATGGACGTCCAGGCCAACGAGGTGCGCGCGCTGAAATGGAAGCTGTGGGTATCGCGGCGCGGCAGTTGCGAATTCAACCTGGTACAGTTCCGCCAGGTCCGCGCGACGCCGCACATCGAGCTGCAGGCGATCGACGGCAGCCAGTGCAAGCTGCTGGTCTGGCAGGACCCGCGCCGCGTCACGCTGGCGCATAACCGCTGCGAGAAGTACTGCACGCCTGGCATCTACGAGCAGGCGTGGCCGGTGCTGTTCGATCCCAAGAGCGGTGCCTGCGCCGAAGTGCGCTGAGCAAGGGACCCTGAGCCACCCGGCGCCGCGGCACCGCGGCGCCGCTACTTCGCCTTCGGCACCCGGCCCATCAGGTAGAACTCGTCGTTCGGGCGCATGCCGATGGTATTGGCCATGCGGTTGGACAGGCCGAAGAACGCCGTGATCGCGGCGATATCCCAGGCGTCCTCGTCGGAAAAGCCATGTGCGCGCAGCGCGTCGAAATCGGCCTCCTCGATTTCATGCGAGGCCGTGCAGACCTTCATGGCAAAGTCGAGCATGGCGCGCTGGCGCGGCGGGATGTCGGCCTTCAGGTAATTCACCGCGACCTGGTCCGCGACCAGCGGCTTCTTCTCGTAGATGCGCAGGATCGCGCCATGCGCCACCACGCAGTACAGGCATTGGTTAACCCCGGAGGTGGCCACCACGATCATTTCGCGCTCGCCCTTGGTCAGGCCGCCGTCCTTGAGCATCAGCGCATCGTGATAGGCAAAGAAGGCGCGGAACTCGTCGGGACGGTGCGCCAGCGCCAAAAACACATTGGGAACGAAGCCGGCTTTTTCCTGGACTTCCAGGATGCGCGCGCGGATATCGTCGGGGAGGTCGGCCAGCGCCGGGATGGCGTAGCGGCTGATCGGGAATGCCGTGTCAGACATGGTGGTCTCCGGTTGGGATTGGCGTCATCGTCGTGAGGCTTCTGCACCAATACTAACGGATCGCGCGCAAGCCGGCGCGCCGCATGTCGACCATCGGTCGCACGGACAGATGCCGGCCGGATCAGGCATACTACGCACCTTCCGAACCAGGCGGGCCCCTGACCGCACGACTGTTCCCGATGAAACGCATTCTCATCGTCAAGCTGACTTCGCTCGGCGACATGGTGTTCACCCAGCCGCTGGTGGCTGACCTGCAGCGCGCCTTTCCCGGCGTCAAGATCGACTGGATCGCCGACTCCTACTGCGCCGACGTGCCGCGCTGGAACCCCAACATCGATCGCGTGATCGCCGCACCGCTGCGCGGCTTCAAGAAGGCGCGCAGCTGGGCCGGCCTGCGCGAGATCTTCACTGCCCTGCGCGCGTTGCGCCGCGAGAAGTACGATGCGGTGCTGGACGTTCACGGCGTCTACAAGAGCGCCATCGTCACCTTCCTCGCCCGCACCCGCCGTCGTTACGGCCTGCCGGTCCAGGAACTGGGCGAGAGCGGCGCGCGCTTCGCCTACAACCATGTGTTCCAGCCGTTCGTGGAAGAGGACTGCGCGCGCAACCGCATGCGCCGCGCCGTCAGCCGCGCGCTCGGCTACGAAATGACCCGCGAGATGGATTACGGCCTGAAAATGCCGGCCGACACGCCCGCTGCCGCCGGCAAGGGTCCCTATGCGATGCTGTTCCACGCCACTTCCAGCGAGGAAAAGAAGTGGCCGGTGGCCGACTGGATCAGCGTCGGCAGCGCCATCTCGGCGCGCGGCCTGCGCGTGCTGGTGCCCTGGGGCAATGACGCCGAGCGCCTGGAAGCCGAGACCATCGCCGCCAGCGTGCCCGGCGCCGAGGTGATGCCGCGCCTGAGCATCACCGGCGTGGCGCAGATGGTGGGCAAGGCGTCGCTGGTGGTCGGCATGGACACCGGCTTCGTGCATATTGCCGACGCGCTGCGCCGGCCCACGGTGATCCTGTTCACCACGACCTCGCGCCACCTGTATGGCGTCGATGCGCCCGGCCGCGCGGTGTCGCTGGGCGGCGGCGGCGTGGTGCCGCAACGGGCCGAAGTGCTGGCGGCCATCGACGAAGTGATGCCCCAGGTCACTTCGACCCATTGATGCCCGAGGCACGGGAATAAAAAAGGGCCGGCGCAAATGCGCCGGCCCTTTTTCTTGATGGTTCCCCGCCGCCTACTGGCTGGCGAACTGGATCCGGTGCAGGCCGGCGTACAGGCCATTGGCCGCCAGCAGCTGCGCGTGGCTGCCGGTCTCGGCGACGCGGCCATGGTCAAGCACGGCGATGCGATCGGCATTCTCGATGGTCGACAGCCGGTGCGCGATCACCAGCGTGGTGCGGCCCTTCATCAGCTCCTCCAGTGCCGCCTGCACCTGCCGCTCCGATTCCGAGTCCAGCGCCGAGGTGGCCTCGTCCAGGATCAGGATCGGCGCATCCTTGTACAGCGCGCGCGCGATCGCCAGGCGCTGGCGCTGGCCGCCGGACAGCTTCATGCCGTTGTCGCCGATATTGGTCTGCACGCCCTCGGGCAGGCCCTTGACGGTGTCGGTCAGGTAGGCTGCCGCCAGCGCGCGCTCGACACGGGCCATGTCGATCTCGCTGCCGGGCTGCGCGCCATAGGCCACATTGGCCGCGACCGTGTCGTTGAACAGCACCACGTCCTGGCTGACAAAGGCGATCTGGTTGCGCAGGTCCTTGAGCGCCAGCTCGGTCAGCGGCACGCCGTCGAGCAGGATGCGCCCCGAGGTGGGATCGAAGAAGCGCGGCACCAGGTTGACCAGCGTGGTCTTGCCGCTGCCCGACGGGCCCACCAGCGCCACCACCTCGCCCGGGCTGACGCGCAGGTCGATGCCTTCCAGCGCGGCGCGCGGCGCCTCGCCATAGCGGAAGCCGACCTGCTCGAAGGCCAGTTCGCCGCGGGCGCGGGCAAGCGGCTTGCCGCCGTCCTGCGGCTCCACCGGTTCGTCGATCAGCCGGAAGATCATCTCGGCGGCGGTGATGCCGCGCGTCAGCGGCTGGTTGATGTCGGTCAGGTGCTTGAGCGGCGAGATCAGCAGCAGCATCGCCATCACGAAGCCGGTAAAGCCGCCCACCGTGGTCTGGTTGGCCTGCGCCTGCACCATGGCGATGGTGATGATCACCGACAGCGCCAGCGCCGCCAGGAACGCCGTGACCGGCTGGTTCAGCCCGCCCGCCACCGCCATCCGCATCGAGTAATTCTTGAGCCGCTCGGCCACGGTGCGGAAGCGCCGCAGTTCATAGGCCTCGCCGCCATGCAGCTTGACCACCTTGTAGCCGCCCACGGCCTCTTCGACCACGTAGGCGGCGTTGTTGGTATAGGTCTGGTGATCGCGGTTGAGCTTGCGCAGCCGGCGGTTGATCTTCGACATCAGGTAGCCGATCACCGGCAGGATCACCGCGACGATCAGCGTCAGGCGCCAGTTGGTGTAGAACAGGTAGATCAGCAGCGCGACCACGGTCAGCGAATCGCGCACCAGCGTGATGAACACGCTGGTCAGGATCTGCAGCACCTGGTTGACCTCGAAGATCACCGCGTTGATCAGCGACGCCGCGGTATTGCGGTGGTAGAACGACGCCGGCGCCTGCAGCAGGCGCTCGAACATCTGCAGCCGCATCTTCAGCAGCACGCGGTTCGAGATCAGGTTGAGCAGGTAGCCCGAGGCAAACTGCGCCACGCCGCGGATCAGCGCCACGCCGGTCAGGATCGCCGGCACATGCCACAGCGTGCCGGCATAGTCGCCGCCGAAGCCCTTGTCGAGCAGGTCGTTGACGACCTTGGGGATCACCCCTTCGCTGGCGGCCACCACCGCCATCGCGAGGATGGCGCCGATGAAGATGCGCAGCTCGGGGCGCAGGTAAGACCAGAGCCGGCTGGCCATGCTGGACGGCACGGCGGCACCTGGCGAGATGGGCGGTTTGGATGTGGTCACTGAGTTTTCTTCTGGGTGATGGCGGCGTTGCGGCACCAGGGCGCGGCGCTAGCCCGGCCGCTTCTGGCGCGCGACGCGCAGGAAGGGCCTGACGAAGACCTGGAACAGGAAGCGCTGGTAGACATAGCGGCGCAGATAATAGCCGACACTGCGGCGCGCCTTGTCGGTGGCGTCGAGGTCGGCGCGATGCGTTTCCAGCGACGAGGCCTCGGCCAGTTCGGTCAGGCCGATGCAATACGGGACCACGGCGCGCACCGTGACTAGTCCGCGCCGCTCGAACGCGGACCAGTAGTCGGCCGCGCACCAGGTCGGCTGCAGCCCGGCAAGCAGCCGCTCTGCGGCCGCGCGGGTGACGACGTAGCCATGCGCGCGCCACCATTCGCCATAGCGGCGCACCAGCTTGCGTCGTTGGCCGAGCGGCCTGGTGCCCCAGCGGGTGAATTTGTCGACATGCGACAGCAGCACGACCTCCGGTCGGGCAGGGTCCAGCTGCGACGCCAGCGCCTCGAGCACCGCCGGCACGTCATCGCCCAGCAGTGCATCGTCTTCCAGCACCAGCGCCAGGCTGGCGCCGTCCTCTAGCATCTTGCGGTAGACCCCGAGATGGCTCAGCGCGCAGCCGATCTCTCCGCGGCTCATCGGGCGGTAGCTGGTGCTGGCGGCCTGCGCATCATAGCGGCGCGCGACCTCGTCCTCGGCCAGCGCGCGTCCATTCACGGCGGCAAACACCTGGAACGGCACGCCCAGGCGCGTCAGCTGGCCGGCAATGCGCTCGCGGCGCGCCTGCGCGGTTTCGAGGTTGATCACATAGGCGCCGATCATGCCGCCACCGCCCGTGCGTGCTGGCCGGTCCGGCGTGAAAGGGAGATCGATGCGGCGGCGATCGATGCGGCACATGCCACCAGGGATAAAACCGTTTCCATCCCTGCGAATCGGGACCAATGTGCTCGTGTCATCAATTTGGCAACTGAGATCTGGGCTTCGGCGCGCGCCGGTGCGCACCGGCAATCGCGGGCAGGCGGCTGCGGGGCCACTGCGTCGGTGCGGTAGAATACGCGCTCTTCCATCAGCGCCCGGCTGGCGGCGACGCCGGCGGCTGGCCGGCCTGGCCCGGACGGGGCGCGTCCCTACGTTCCATGAAAGTCTCCGCCGTCATCATTACCAGGAATGAAGCTCACAATATCGGGCCATGCCTTGAAAGCGTGTCCTGGTGCGAAGAGGCGATTATAGTGGATTGGGCCAGCACGGACGACACGGTGGCGATCGCGCGTGCCGCCGGCGCCACCGTGATCCAGACCGACGACTGGCCAGGTTTCGGCCCGCAGAAAAACCGCGCGGTCCAGGCCGCCAGCGGCGACTGGATCCTCAGCCTGGACGCCGATGAACGCGTCCCGCCGGCGCTGCGCGATGAAATCCTGAAGCACTTGCAGCAGGCAGACGCACGCGCGCTGGCGCTGCCGCGCCTGTCCGCTTTCTGCGGCACCTTCGTGCGCCACGCCGGCTGGTATCCGGACTACGTCACCCGCGTCTTCCGCAAGGGCCGCGGCCGCTTCACCGACGATCTGGTGCACGAGCACCTCAAGGTGGACGACCCGGTCACGCGGCTGCGCGAGCCGCTGGTGCACTACAGCTACCGCTCGCTGTCGGACGTGCTGCGCAAGATCGACAGCTATTCCAGCGCCGGCGCGCAGCAGGCCTACGCGCGCGGCAAGCGCAGCTCGGTTGCATCGGCGGCGGGCCACGGCCTGTGGGCGTTCGTGCGCACCTACCTGCTCAAGCGCGGCTTCCTCGACGGCAGCGCAGGCTTCGGCGTCGCGTTGATGAATGCGCAGGCCAGCTACTACAAGTACGCCAAGCTGGCGCAACTGCACGCCGCGGCCGAAAACAAGGCCGCCGGCTGAAGCGCCCGACGCGGCCGCGCGGCGCCCCACCCTTACCTTCTCGATCGATGAAAGTTGGCATCTCCTGCAATCGCTTCGGCGCCGGCGGCGGCCTGGAGCGCTACGCGCTCGACATCAGCCGGGCCATGGCGAAGCGCGCCGATACCGAAGTCTCGGTCTACGCGCGCCGCTTCGACGCCGGCGTGGCGGCGTCCGCCGGGGTTGCGGCGCATCGGATCGTGGTGTCGTGGCTGCCCGGCAAGCTGCGCGACCGCTATTTCTCGTGGCGGCTGCAGGGGCTGCGCGATGCCGGCGAAGCGCTGATCGGCTGCAACCGCGTGCGCGGTTCCGATATCGCCATCTGCGGCGGCACGCATCGCGGCTACCTCGCCGCGCGCGGCACGCCGGCGCGGCGCTCGGACCAGTGGCAGATCGACCTCGAAAGCGCGCAATATGCCGGCGCGCACCGCGTGGTGGCGCATTCCGCGCTGATGCGGCGCGAAGTGACCGAGCTGTACGGCATCGCGCCCGAGCGCGTCGAGCTTGTCTACCCGCCGGTCGACACGCAGCGCTTCACCCCGGTCGATGCCGCGGCGCGCGCGGCGCTGCGGCGCGAATTCGGCTTCGGCGACGACGAGATCGTGTTCCTGTTCCCGTCATCGGGCCATGCGCGCAAGGGCTTCGACCTGCTCGCCGATTATTTCTCCCGCTCGGACCTGCCGATCACGCTGGCCGTGGCCGGCCGCCCGGTCGGGCGCACCATCCCGCGCGTGCGCGAGCTGGGCTACAGCAGCCGCATCGACGCACTGTACCGCGCCGCCGACTTCACCATCCTGGCGTCGGGCTATGAGCCGTTCGGGCTGGTGGGGGTGGAATCGGTGCTGTGCGGCACGCCGCTGGTGTTTGCCGACAATATCGCCTGCCTGGAAGTGATCCGGCCGCAGGCGGTGCATGCGTTCTCGCGCGAGCGCAGCGAGACCCTGGACCATGCCATCCGCGCCGCGGTGGCGTCGGTGCGCAGCGGCCAGGCGCGGCTGGCGAACCCGCTGGCGCTGCTCGACTACGATCCGGGCATCGAGGTCCATGTCGACACCCTGCTGCGGCTCGCCGCCGACGCGCGCGCCGCCCGGCACGCCGCCTGAAGCGGCGTCGGCAACAAATTCAGGCCGCGCTTATTCGTAGACCGTGCTGACGGCATCCGCCGACAGCACCTGGCGCAGCGCGGTCAGCGCCTCGTCCGACGGCACTACCTGCCAGTCGGGACCGAGCATGGCCTCGCAGCTGGCGGACTTCGCCTCGTAGCGGATCCGCACCGGCAGGCCCTGCACGCCGCTGGCACGGGCCAGGTGAGGCATCAGCAGCTCGCGCAGCATGCCGGTCGAGGAATTGCCGTTCATCGACAGCCGCACCGCGCTGGCAAAGCGCACCCGCGCGGCGACCAGGTCCATCACCGATTCGGCGGTGAAGCGCACGCCGCCGGTGAAGGTATCGTGCCGCGCATTCCCCGTGGCGATCAGCAGTTCGTCCTCGCGAAACATCTGCCGGTTGGCGTCGAAGACCTCGTTGAACACGGTCATCTCGACCAGGCCGGTGCCGTCGTCGAGCGTGACGATCAGCATCTTGCCGCGCTGGGTCATCTGTGTGCGCATGCCGCTGATCACGCCGGCGATGGTCTTGCCGCGCACGTCGCGGCCGAAGCCGCCGCCGTTGCCCTGCACTTCCTTTTCCAGCCCGGCCAGCGTGCCCTTGTTGAAGCGGCGTACCTCGTCGCGGTAGGCGTCGAACAGGTGGCCCGAGAAGTAGTAACCGAGCGCCTGCTTCTCTTCCTGCAGCGTGCGCTTGGGGCTCCAGCGCGGCTCGTCGAGCAGCTCCGGGCGGTGCGCCTCGCCGGCGTCGCCCATCAGGTCGAACAGCGACACCTGGTTGGCGGATTCTGCCTTCTGCTCGGCGGCTTCCATCGCAATCGGCACCGACGCGAGCAGCTGCGCGCGGTTGTCGTTGAGGCTGTCGAAGGCGCCGGCGCGGATCAGCGCCTCGATGGTGCGTCGGTTGACCTGGCGGCGGTCGACCCGCTCGCAGAAATCGAACAGGTCGGTGAAGGGCCGCTCCTCGCGCGCGCGCAGGATGTCCTCGATCGCGCCCTGCCCGCTGCCCTTGATGCCGCCGAGGCCGTAGCGGATGGTCTTCGGATCGGTCGGCGCGAAGCGGTACTCGCTGGCGTTGACGTCGGGCGGCAGCACCGCGATCTTGTTGAGCTTGCAGTCCTCGTAGAGGATCTTGACCTTGTCGGTGTCGTCCATGGCCAGCGACATGTTGGCTGCCATGAATTCGGCCGGATGGTGGGCCTTGAGCCACGCGGTGTAGTACGCCAGCAGTGCATAGGCGGCCGCGTGCGACTTGTTGAAGCCGTAGCCCGCGAACTTCTCCATCAGGTCGAAGATATCGTCGGCCTGCTGCGCGGACAGCCCGTTCTTGTCGGCGCCCTCGCGGAACATGACGCGGTGCTGCGCCATTTCCTCGGGCTTCTTCTTGCCCATGGCGCGGCGCAGCAGGTCGGCGCCGCCCAGCGAGTAACCGCCGATGATCTGCGCCATCTGCATCACCTGCTCCTGGTAGACCATGATGCCGTAGGTCTCTTTCAGGACGGGTTCGACGCGCGGATCGGGATACTCCACCTTCTCGCGGCCGTGCTTGCGCGCACAGAAGCTGGGAATCAGGTCCATCGGGCCGGGCCGGTACAGCGCCACCAGCGCGATGATGTCCTCGAAGCGGTCGGGCTTGGCATCCTTCAGCATGCCCTGCATGCCGCGGCTTTCCAGCTGGAACACGGCGACCGTGTTGGCGGTCTTGAGGATGTCGAAGGCGGGGCCGTCGTCGAGCGGGATATGGCTGCAGTTCCAGTCGGCCTTGCTCGGGTCCAGGCGGCGGATATAGCGCTCGGCCCAGTCCAGGATGGTCAGCGTGGTCAGGCCCAGAAAGTCGAACTTGACCAGGCCGGCGGCCTCGACGTCGTCCTTGTCGTACTGGCTGACCACGCCGCTCATGCCGTCGTTCTGCCCGCCCTGCGTGTACAGCGGACAGAAGTCGGTCAGCCTGCCGGGCGCGATCAGCACGCCGCCGGCGTGCATGCCGACGTTGCGGGTCATGCCCTCGACGCGCTGCGCCAGCTCCAGCAGCTGGCGCACTTCTTCCTCGTTGCGCTCGCGCTCGGTCAGCAGCGGCTCTTCCTTCTTGGCTTCTTCGATGGTGACCAGCTTGCCCGGCTTGAACGGGATCAGCTTGGCGATGCCGTCGACGAAGCCGTAGCCGAGGTCGAGCACGCGGCCCACGTCGCGCACCGCGGCCTTGGCTGCCATGGTGCCGAAGGTGGCGATCTGCGACACCGCGTCCTTGCCGTACTTTTCCTTCACGTACGTGATCACGCGATCGCGGCCGTGCTGGCAGAAGTCGATGTCGAAGTCGGGCATCGAGACCCGTTCCGGGTTCAGGAAACGCTCGAACAGCAGCGCGTACTTGAGCGGGTCCAGATCGGTAATGCCCAGCGCATAGGCGACCAGCGAGCCTGCACCCGAGCCGCGGCCCGGGCCCACCGGCACCCCGTTGTTCTTGGCCCAGTTGATAAAGTCCGCCACGATCAGGAAGTAGCCGGGGAAGCCCATCTTGATGATGGTGCCGGTCTCGAACTCCAGCCGCGCGTAGTATTCCGGGCGCTTGGCCTCGCGCACCGCCTCGTCCGGGAACAGCACCGCGAGGCGCTTCTCGAGGCCGTCCTTGGCCATGAACACGAGGTAGTCGTCGAGCGACATGCCGTCCGGCGTCGGGAACAGCGGCAGGCGCGGCTTGCCCAGCTCCAGCGTCAGGTTGCAGCGGCGCGCGATCTCGACCGCGTTCTCCAGCGCCGACGGAATGTCCGCGAACAGCGCGCACATCTCGTCCTGGGTCTTGAAGTACTGGTCGGTGGTGAAGCGCCGCGTGCGGCGCGGGTTGGCCAGCAGTTCGCCCTCGGCGATGCAGACGCGCGCTTCATGCGCGGTGTAGTCGTCCGGCGTCATGAACTGCACCGGATGCGTGGCAACCACCGGCAATTGCAGCTCGGCCGCAAGCTGCACGGCCTGCTGCACATAGGCATCGGTGCCGGCGTGGCCGGCGCGCTGCAGTTCGATATAGAAGCGCTGCGGGAACACCGAGGCCCAGTGCTGCGCGGCACGGCGCGCGCCGTCGGCATTGCCGTTGGCCAGCGCCATGCCGATATCGCCGCCCATCGCGCCCGACAGCGCAATCAGGCCGGTGGCCAGCGGCAGGTCGTCCTCGCCCGGCTCCAGGAACCACGACGGATCGATCTCGGCGCGGCCGCGATGCTGGTTGCCCAGCCACGCGCGCGACAGCAGCATGCACAGGTTCAGGTAGCCGCGCCGGTCCTGCACCAGCAGCAGCAGGCGCGCGGGCTTGTCGCGGTCCTCGGCGTTGGTCAGCCACACATCGGCGCCGACCACCGGCTTCACGCCCTTGCCGCGCGCTTCCTTGTAGTAGCGGATCAGCCCGAAGGCGTTGGCAAGGTCGGTCAGGGCGAGCGCGCCCATGCCATCGGCGGCGGCGGCCTTGACGGCATCATCGAGGCGGACAATGCCGTCCACGACGGAGTATTCGGAATGCAGGCGGAGGTGGACGAAGCGGGGTGCGGACATGGGCGACATTGTACCGGCTCGGCCCGCCCGCATGCCGCCAATGTTGCGCGCCACCGGAGCGGGCAGCGCGCGCGCATAGCGGAGTGGCGTGCTTGGGAATGCGCCACGCGCAGGGTCCGCGCACGCTATAATTTCGCCTTTCCAATCAGGCAGTTATCGCAGGCTGTCGGCGCCCCTCGGGACGCCGCCGCGGCGGCGCAGGGTCCCATGCAGATCGTCAATATTTCCGCTTACAAGTTTGTCTCGCTGGACGACATCGAGACCCTGCGTCCGGCCATGCGCGAGCGCTGCGAGGCGGCGGGCCTGAAGGGCACCATCCTGCTCGCGCCGGAAGGCATCAACATGTTCCTGGCCGGTCCGCGCGCAGCGATCGACGGCTTCATGGCGTGGCTGCATGCCGATGCGCGCTTTGCCGATATCGCGCCCAAGGAAAGCCTGTCGGACCACCAGCCCTTCAAGCGCATGCTGGTGCGCGCCAAGAAGGAAATCATCACCATGAAGATGCCGCTGATCCGCCCCGAGGCGGGCCGCGCGCCGTCGGTGCGGCCGGTGGACCTGAAGCGCTGGCTGGACCAGGGGCACGACGATGAAGGCCGTCCGGTGGTGATGCTCGATACCCGCAATGATTTCGAGGTGGCGGTCGGCACCTTCGAGGACGCGGTCGAGTACGACATCGCCAAGTTCAGCGAATTTCCCGACGCCGTCGCCGCGCACAAGGCAGACCTGGCAGGCAAGACCGTGGTCTCGTTCTGCACCGGCGGCATCCGCTGCGAGAAGGCCGCGATCCACATGCAGGAGGTCGGCATCGAGCGCGTCTACCAGCTCGAAGGCGGCATCCTGAAGTACTTCGAGGAAGTCGGCGGCAGCCACTATCGCGGCGACTGCTTCGTCTTCGACTACCGCACCGCGCTGAACCCCAGCCTGGAACCGGCCGGGCCGAAGCAGTGCTTTGCCTGCCGCGCCGTGGTCACGCCCGAACAGCAGCAAAGCCCGCACTATGTGGTCGGCAAGAGCTGCCCGCACTGCATCGGCGGCAAGGACCGGGCCGCCGCCTGAGGGCTGCCCGCGTACGCGGCTCAGGCCGCGAGCAGGTGGTAGAGGTTGCGCAGCATGCCGGCGGTGGCGCCCCAGATAAAGCGCTGGCCGCCGTTCTCGCGCGGATAGGGCATGGCGTAGAACATGCGTTCGCCGTCGACCCAGCGGAACAGGCGCCGCTCATGGTGCGACGGATCCATCAGAAAGGCCAGCGGCACTTCAAAGACATCGGCCACTTCCGAGGCGTCCGGCCGCAGCGTGAAGCCATCGCGCACCAGGCCCACCACCGGGCTCACATGGAAGCCGGTGCCGGTGATGTAATCCGGCAGCGCGCCCAGCACCTCGACATAGTCGCGCTCCAGCCCGACTTCTTCTTCCGTCTCGCGCAGCGCGGTGTCGATGCGGTTGACGTCCCACGACTCCTGCCGCCCGCCGGGAAAGCTGATCTGACCGGCATGCGCGCTGAGATTGGCATTGCGCTGCGTCAGCAGCACCGTCAGGCCATCGCTGCGCTCGACCAGCGGCACCAGCACCGCGGCATCGCGCAGCCCGCGGCTGCGATCGTAGACCCGCGACTCGTCGGTCAGCTCCGGCGCCCACGCCGGCGGCGCGCGAAAGCGGTGCCGGATAAAGTCGACCTGCAGGCGCGGCGCGCTCAACGCGCCGTTGCGCAGGTCGGTATCGATGACGGGAAGGGATTCGGGATCGAAGGCGGGACGCATAACATCGCAAGTATGACAGAAGCGCGCCATCTGGCGCCGCAGCAAAGCGCGGCAGTGGCCCCGCGCCACCATGCAAAAAGGGCACCCTGGGGTGCCCTTCCTGAGGAAACGCTGGCCGGGTCGCCCCGGCCGGCACGTCCGGCTTACTCCGCGGCCTTGGCAGCGGCGGCAGCCTTCGACACCAGCTTTTCCTTGATACGTGCGGACTTGCCCGAACGCTGGCGCAGGTAGTACAGCTTCGCGCGACGCACGTCGCCGCGGCGCTTCACTTCGATGCCGGCGATCAGCGGCGAGTACAGCTGGAACGTACGCTCCACGCCTTCACCCGACGAGATCTTGCGCACGATGAAGGACGAGTTCAGGCCGCGGTTGCGCTTGGCAATCACGACGCCTTCGTAGGCCTGCACGCGCTTGCGGTTACCTTCGACCACATTGACGCTGACGACGACGGTGTCGCCGGGCGCGAATGCGGGGATGGTCTTGTTCGCGGTCAGGCGCGCGATCTCTTCCTTCTCGATCTGTTCGATGAGGTTCATCGTTTCTTCTCCGTAACCATCGTGCCGGCGTTGTATGCCCCAGGACTTCCCGGGCCCCGGCAGAGGATGGGGTTTTACCTGGCGGGAGTTTCCCCCCGCCCTTCCTTCGCCACCCATTCCGACAGGTATTTCTCGTCGGCACGGGTCAGCAAACCTTGCGCGCGGGCTGCCTCGATCAGGTCGGGACGCTTGCGCGCGGTATTGGCCAGCGCCTGCTGGCGCCGCCATTTTTCAATCTCGGCATGATGGCCCCCGAGCAGGATGTCGGGAACCCGCACGCCTTCATATTCTTCCGGCCGGGTGTAGTGCGGACAATCGAGCAGGCCGTTGACAAAGCTGTCCTGCACCGCCGACTGCGCGTCGCCCAGCACGCCGGGCAGGTGGCGCACCACCGCGTCGATCAGCGCCATCGCCGGCAGTTCGCCGCCCGACAGCACGAAATCGCCGAGGCTGATTTCCTCGTCCACGCGGCGGTCGATCAGCCGCTGGTCGATCGCCTCGTACCTGCCGCACAGCAACACCAGGCCCGGCCGCTGCGCCAGCTCCATGACCTTGGCATGCGTCAGCGTCTGGCCCTGCGGCGACATCAGCACCACATGCGGCTTCGCCACGCCGGCTTGCGCCTGCGCCGCCACCGCGGCATCGATGGCATCGTCCAGCGGCTTGGCCAGCATCACCATGCCGGGACCGCCGCCATAGGGCCGGTCGTCGATGGTGCGGTAGTTGTCGACGGTGAAATCACGCGGATTCCAGCTGCGCAACGCATACCGCTGCTGCTTGGCTGCCCGGCTGGTAATGCCCCAGTCGGTCAGCGCGCGAAACATTTCGGGAAACAGCGTGATCACGTCGAACTGCATCCGCTCTCTCCCTTCCTTATCCCGCATCCACGCAGGCACTGCTCAGTAATCGAGCCCCCAGTCCACCACGATGCGCTTGCCCGCGGTATCCACCGTGCGCAGGAACGCGTCGACAAATGGAATCAGCCGTTCGCCGGCCTTGCCGTCGGGCTGCACGAAGGCAACCTGCAGGATCTGGTGGGCACCGTTGTCGATCAGCCCGGACACCTCGCCCAGCAACTCGCCTTGCTCGTTGCTGACGCTGCAGCCGATCAGGTCGACCCAGTAGAACTCATCTTCTTCCGGCGCCGGAAAATCCGCGCGCCGGATCCACACGCGACGGCCACGCAGCGCTTCCGCAAGATTGCGGTCGGCTACGCCGGCAGCCTGCGCCACCACCGTGCCGCTGTGCTCGCGCGAATGCGCGATCTTCACGCAGACGGGCTCGGCCCGCGCCCCCTCGGCCACCACCAGCCCCGCCTGAGGCGGGCTCAGCAGCCACCAGCGGCGGGCGTGCAGCAGCGCCGACGCATCGTCGGCATGCGGCTGGACCTTGATCCAGCCACGGATGCCATAGGCAGCGCTGACATAGCCGACTTCCACCAGGTCTTCGGGCAGCGGATCGGCATACAGCAGCGCCGCGGGCAACCTGAGTGCCTTGGCGGGCTCGCCCTGCGGCCGGTTCATGGACCGGTTCAGCGGCGGCCGCGTCGGCCGCCCGGCGTCCTGCTTTGGCTCAGTCACGGGTGCGCGTGGTCTTAATGCAAACGCGCCCCGCCGGATACGGCAGGGCGCGTTGCAGACGGCAATCAGGCAGCAGCCTTGGCGCCTTGCTTGACCAGGCGGGCAACGGTCGGCGACAGCTGGGCGCCGACGCCTTGCCAGTAGGCCAGGCGGTCTTGCGCCAGGCGCAGGCCTTCTTCACCTTCGGCTGCCAGCGGGTTGTAGAAACCAACGCGCTCAATGAAACGACCATCGCGACGGTTGCGCGAGTCGGTGGCGACGATGTTGAAGAACGGGCGCTTCTTGCTGCCGCCGCGAGCCAGACGGATAACGACCATGGAATGATTCCTCAGAAAACGGGGTGTTCAAGGGCGTTCGAACACGAAACGCAAGAGTATAGCCCAATTCCCGAGGCCAAACAAACACTTAGGTGGTTGACGCGTGAACGCGGCGCGGGCATCGTGGCAAAAACCGCGACAGGAGGCCATACATGCGTCCCGCTCTGCACTTCATGGTCGGCATGGTACCGCGTACGCTGCTGGCGCTGATGGTACTGGCAACGAGCCAGTCCGCGCTGGCCGCGCTGCCGCTGGACCAGCTGCGCCTGCCGCCCGGCTTCCGCATCGAGGTGCTGACCGACGACGTGCCCGGCGCGCGCGCCATGGCGATGTCGCCGTCCGGCACGCTGTTCGTGGGATCGCGCAGCGAAGGCAAGCTCTATGCGGTCAGCGATGCGCTCGGCGCCCGCCCGCGGGTGCGCACTGTCGCCACCGGCTTGCGCAACCCGCTCGGCGTGGCCTTCCATGACGGCAGCCTGTACGCGTCCTCGGTCTCCAGGATCGTGCGGCTCGACCAGATCGAGTCCCGCCTGGACCAGCCGCCCGCGCCCCGGGTGGTGAGCGACCGCTTTCCGTCGGACGGGCACCACGGCGGCAAATACATCGGCTTCGGCCCGGACGGCTACCTGTACGTCGCCACCGGCGCCCCCTGCAACGTGTGCGAGCCCGACGAAACCCGCTATGCCAACATCGTCAGGATGAAGCCCGACGGCAGCGGCCTGCAGGTGGTCGCGCGCGGCGTGCGCAACACCGTCGGCTTCGACTGGCACCCCGCCACGCGCGAACTGTGGTTCACCGACAACGGCCGCGACCGCATGGGCGACGACGTGCCCGACGACGAACTGAACCGCGTCACCGCGCCCGGCCAGCATTTCGGCTACCCCTACTGCCATGCCGGCAACGTCGCCGACCCGGAATTCGGCGGCAAGCGCCCGTGCTCCGAATTCGTGCCGCCGGTGGCGCGCCTGGGCGCGCACGTCGCCGCGCTGGGCATGCGCTTCTACACCGGCACGCAGTTCCCGCCGGACTACCGCAACAACGTCCTGATTGCCGAACACGGCAGTTGGGACCGCAGCGAGCCCTCCGGCTACCGCGTGGTCCGCGTGGTGCTGGACGGCGCCGGCAAGGCCGTGCGCCAGGAGGTGTTCGCGCAGGGCTGGCTGCGCGGCGGCAGGGCCTGGGGCCGGCCCGCCGATGTCCTGGTCGCGCCTGACGGTTCGCTGCTGGTCAGCGACGACCACGCAGGGGCGATTTACCGCATCCGCTACCAGCCCTGAATCCGGCTGAAAGCCCCGCCCCGCGCGGCTTTGTGCGGGCGAAACAATCCGTTACACCGGTAACGGGATTGGCATAGGCGCCCCGATGCCCCATGCGTACCATGAACCCATCTTCCAACAGCAACACAGCGCGACAGGACCCTGGGAATCCGCATGCTCACCCGCTCTCTCCTGCGCGACCTGGTGGCTGGCATCCTGGTGGCCTCGGGCCTGGTCGGCGCGGTAGGCGCCAGCCATGCCCAGGTCGCGTTCTGGCAACAAGTCCGTTCCGATGGCCGGCCCGCCCGGATCCAGTCCGGCGATGGCTGGCAGATGGCCAGCGTGCGCGCCGAAAGCCGTGAACACGTGCAGGCGCAGATCGACCGGATGGAGGCGCGCGCCCGCGCCGACGACCGCCTCAGCGGCCGCCGCGCCGCGCTCGCCGGTGCCCGCGACGACAACCGTGGCCGCGGTCCGGAACGCAATCCCCCCAGTGACGCCCGCAACGAGCCGCGCCAGGGCCAGGTCGGCCCCGGCTGGCAAGCGCGCGGCCGCGACAACGGCCGGTGATCGCAGCCGACGCCGCTTCCCTGGCGGCTGAATACCGCGGCGCCCGTCGCTCGCTGCGGAACTCCGCCCCCGCCCGGCCTGTCTCTACTTAAGTGTGTGCCCCGATTCCGGGCGCGCACACAGGCTGCCGCCCGGCGCTGTCCGGGGCTCACAGCGTGCCGTCATGTGCGGACGGCAATCGAACTGACCTGCCTCTGCCCGACACCTCCTGCCGGGACCCGACCAAGACGGCCCGGGCGCAGCCTCCAGAATGACAATAATTCTGTGAGGTTTGTCATGTCACCCCTGCTTAGCGACCTGGCCGAACATGCGGGCCAGTTATCGCTGTCGATCCTGTTCATGGGCATCCTGACCCTGGTTCTTTACAGCGAAACCCATATCAGCGAGCACGCCTCCGCCCTTATCCGCGGGCTGATCGCCGGCGGCTGGCATTAGCGCCGCTGGCGCCTTCTGACGCACTTCTCTTCCTTGCGCTGACTGCCGGCGTACAATGTGGGCCGGCCGGTACCCTTGTGCCGCCATTTCCATGCCGGCGCAACGCCGGCCTGCACCCCAGGCCTGAAACTCTCTTCCCGACCATGCCCGCAGCCACGCCAGCCCGCCACGCCTCTCCGCTCGCCGCGCCGTCCGCGCGTGGCAAATCGAAGCTGCTGACCGTGGTGCTGGCGTTCCTGTTCGGCAGCCTGGGCGCGCACCGCTTCTACCTGGGCGGCATGCGCGACCTGTATGGCTGGATGCACCTGCTGGCGCTGCTGGCCGGCGCCATCGGCGTGGCCTCGATGGCCACCGGCGCGGGCAGCCCGGCACTGAACTGGACCTTTGCCGTGGCCGGCGGCATTTCCGTCATCAGCGCCTTCCTGGCTGCCATCGTCTACGGGTTGCGCCCGGACGACAAATGGGATGCCCGCTTCAACCCGCACGGCAAACCCACGCGCTCGGGCTGGCCGGTGGTGATCCTGGTGATCCTGTCGCTGCTGATCGGTACCGGCCTGCTGATGGCGGGGCTGGCGATCAGCTTCCAGACCTTCTTCGAGTCGCAGGTCGAGGCCGCGCGCGAACTGTCGCAGTAGGCTCCCAGCGCATCGTCTCCCTCGATCATCTTTTGTGCGCGGTCAATGCGGCCGCAATCGCCGGTTTCCCTTTCGGCCAATTCGCCCATACTGGTAGAGCCGTCCGATCCTGGCGGCGCGACGCGCGGCGAGGCCATGCCCCGGCAGCGCAAAGGAGCAAGAATCGACATGCCAAGCTATGAGGAAGGACGCCTGGCGGCGATCGCCGTCCGGCTGGCGCTGTCCTCGGGACTGCCGCCATCGAGCGCCAAGGCCGCGCTGGAACTCGCCAGCAGCATGATCGGCGACCAGCAGGCCACCGCAGCCGCTCTGAAGGCTCAGAACAGCGAACCCTGCGGATCGTCCTTGCCGCTGGGGCCCGCCATTGGCGGGCGAAAACGCGAAGTATCCAGTTCAAACCGGTTGTAGCGGAAGCCGAGCCGTTCGGCGGCCTTGTAGAAGCGCTGGCGCAGCAAGTCCGCCCACACGCCGGTTCCGCGCATGCGCGTGGCAAAGCTCGCATCGTAGGCTTTGCCTTCGCGCATGTCACGCACGCGGTTCATGACGCGTTCGGCACGATCAGGGAAGTGCGCCTGCAGCCACTCCTCGAACAGCGGCCGCACTTCCCACGGCAACCTCAGCACGATGTAATTCGCATAGACGGCGCCCGCCTCGCGCGCCGCTTCCAGCACGCGCTCCAGGTCAGGCTCGGTGATGAAGGGGATCACCGGGGCGATGCTGACCCCCACCGGGATACCGGCGTCGGTCAGCGTGCGGATGGTGCGCAGCCGGCGCGACGGCGTCGCCGCGCGCGGCTCCAGCGTGCGCGCAATGCCGGCGTCGAGCGTGGTGATGGTCAGTGCCGCCACCGCCAGCCGCTTGGCCGCCATCGGCGCGAGCAGGTCGATATCGCGCTCGATCAGCGACGACTTGGTGATCAGCGCCACCGGGTGGTCGCATTCGTGCAGCACTTCGAGCAGGCTGCGGGTGATGCGCTGTTCACGCTCGATCGGCTGGTAGGCGTCGGTGTTGACGCCCAGCGCGATGGTCTCGCAACGGTATGACGGCCGCGCCAGCGTTTCGCGCAGGCGCTCGGCGGCATTGGTCTTGGCATAGAGCTGGGTTTCGAAGTCCAGCCCCGGCGACAGGTCCAGGTAGGCGTGCGTTGGCCGGGCGAAGCAATAGATGCAGCCATGCTCGCAGCCGCGGTAGGGATTGAGCGAAACGTCGAACGGGACATCCGGCGACGCATTGCGCGTTAGCACCGAGCGGGCGCGCTCGAAATGGACCTCGGTCCGCAGCGGCGGCAGCGGCGCGTCGTCCGCGCTCGCGATGGGCGCCGCAGCGGTGTCTTCCGGCACCGGGCCCCAGCCATCGTCGAACGCCTCGCGCTGGTCGCGCTCGAAACGCCCCTGCAGGTTGCTGACGGCGCCGCGGCCCTTGCGCGCCACGGGCGGCCGCGCGCCGGCCTGCGGCGCCTGCGCGTCGGCATCGGCCTCGCGCCGCGCCGCGCCGGCGAGCGGCCTTGCGGGGGATTTGGGTTTTGGCGGGGGGCGCTCCATGCTGGCCTTCGTTACGCGGCCTGGCTCTTCTCCTCTACCGAGATGGCCAGTGTCTCCTTGATCTCTTCCATCACCACATAGCTCTTCGACTGTGCCGCGCCCGGCAGCTGCAGCAGGATGTCGCCCAGCAGCCGGCGGTATTCGCCGATCTCACGGATGCGCGCCTTGATCAGGTAGTCGAAATCGCCCGACACCAGGTGGCATTCCAGCACTTCCGGAATCCGCAGCACCTCGCGGCGGAACTGCTCGAACATATTGCCCGATTTGTTGCCCAGCGAGATCTCGACGAACACCAGCAGCGCGCTGCCCAGCAGCGCCGGGTTGAGCCGTGCGTAGTAGCCCATGATGACACCATCGCGCTCCAGGCGCTTGACGCGCTCGATGCACGGCGTGATGGTCAGCCCGACCGCCTCGGCCAGGTCTTTCATCGACATCCTGCCGTCGCTCTGCAGCGCGCTCAGGATCCTGCGGTCGAGCCGGTCGAGCGTGCGCTGGGGCTGGCGACTCGTTCTCATGAGTTTTTCCTGTTTTCCTGAGAAATTCGGTAACTATGACTGGAATGCATTCAATAGTATAGAGACAAATCCTCTATACCGTAGTCATCGCAGTTGGAGCCCCCGAAATGCGCGTTCTCGTACTTGGCAGTGGCGTGATTGGCGTCACCAGTGCGTGGTACCTGGCCAAGGCCGGCCATGAAGTGACCGTGGTCGACCGCGAGGCCGGCCCCGCGCTCGGCACCAGCTTTGCCAATGCGGGCCAGATCTCGCCCGGCTATGCGTCGCCGTGGGCCGCGCCCGGCGTGCCGCTGAAGGCGATCAAGTGGATGTTCCAGGAACACGCGCCGCTCAGCATCCGCCCGGACGGCACGCTGTTCCAGCTGCAATGGATGTGGCAGATGCTGCTGAACTGCAGCGCCGGGCGCTATGCCGTCAACAAGGAGCGCATGGTGCGGCTGGCCGAATACAGCCGCGACTGCATCCGCGCGCTGCGCGCGGAAACCGGCATTGCCTACGAAGGCCGCCAGCAAGGCACGCTGCAGGTGTTCCGCACCGACGAACAGCTGCAGGGCGCGGCCAAGGATATCGCGGTGCTGGAACAGGCCGGGGTTCCCTACCAGTTGCTTTCGCGCGAAGAACTCGCCGCGAGCGAACCGGCGCTGGCCGCCGTCCGCCACAAGCTGGCCGGCGGCCTGCGCCTTCCCAATGACGAAACCGGCGACTGCGCGCTGTTCACGCAACGCCTGGCCGGCATGGCCGGCACGCTGGGCGTCCGCTTCCTGTACAACCGCTCGATCGACGGCCTGATGAGCCACGGCGACGCCGTCACCGGCGCCGTGGTCGATGGCGAGCCGATGGCGGCCGACCTGGTGGTGGTGGCGCTGGGCAGCTGGTCGACGCAGCTGGTCAAGCCCTTCCTGCGCGGCATGTCCAACCTGCCGGTGTATCCGCTCAAGGGCTTCTCGATCACCGTGCCGCTCAGCGATGCCTCGCGCGCGCCGGTCTCGACGGTGCTCGACGAGACCTACAAGGTGGCGCTGACCCGTTTCGACGACCGCATCCGTGTCGGCGGCATGGCGCAGATCGTCGGCTATGACCGCAGCCTCGACCCGGCCAAGCGCCGCACGCTCGAGCATGTGGTGACCGACCTGTTCCCGGGCGCCGGCGATGTCAGCCAGGCCACCTTCTGGACCGGCCTGCGCCCGATGACGCCGGACGGCACGCCCATCGTCGGCCCGACCCAGGTGCGCGGCCTGTGGCTGAACACCGGCCACGGCACGCTCGGCTGGACCATGGCCTGCGGCTCCGGCAAGCTGCTGTCGGACCTGGTCTCGGGCAAGTCGCCGGCGATCCGTGCCGACGACCTGTCGGTCAGCCGTTACCTGAAGCCGGCGCGCCATCACCTGGCGCCGCGTCCGGCAGCCGCCTGATACAAGGCCGGTTTTCCCAAGCAAAAAAGGGCGACCTTGCAGGTCGCCCTTTTTTATCCGCGCGCCGCGCGCAACGCTCAGAACTGCTCGGCGCTCAAGGCATTGGCCGGCGCCCCGCCGCCGACCACGGCATCGCGCAGCGCCGGTGCCTGCGACAGGATGTGCTCGGCAAAGAAATGCGCGGTGGCGATCTTGGCCTCGTGGAAGGCAGGATTGTCGGCCCGTTTTGCATCGGCGGCCAGCATGGCGCGGCCGAACTGCCAGCCGGAGAACACGATGCCGCACAGCTTCAGGTAAGGCACGCTGCCGGCGAAGACCGCGTTCGGGTCCGACTTGGCGTTGGAGACGACGAACTCGACCACGGCCTCCAGCGCGGCGCGGCCCCTGGCCAGCTGCGCCTGCACCGCGGTGAAGGCCGCGCCGCCGTGCCGGCCGAGCGCGGCCTCGGTCTCGGCAATCTGCGCGCAGATCTCGCGTGCCACGGCGCCGCCGTCGCGCACGGTCTTGCGCCCAACCAGGTCGTTGGCCTGGATTGCCGTGGTGCCCTCGTAGATCGGCAGGATGCGTGCGTCGCGGTAGTGCTGCGCCGCGCCGGTTTCCTCGATAAAGCCCATGCCGCCGTGCACCTGCACGCCGAGGCTGGTGACATCGATCGACAGCTCGGTGCTCCAGCCCTTCACCACCGGCACCATGAACTCGTAGAACGCCTGGTTCTGCCGGCGCACGGCTTCGTCGGGATGCTGGTGCGCCGCATCGCTGGCGGCCGCGGCCACGTACGCCACCGCGCGCGCGCCTTCGGTCAGCGCGCGCATGGTCATCAGCATGCGCTTGACGTCCGGATGGTGGATGATGGTCACCGCCTCGCGCGCCGAGCCATCCACGGGGCGGCTCTGCACGCGCTCGCGCGCATACGCCACCGCCTGCTGGTAGGCGCGCTCGGACACCGCGATGCCCTGCATGCCGACCGAGAAACGCGCCGAGTTCATCATGATGAACATGTACTCGAGGCCGCGGTTTTCTTCGCCCACCAGCGTGCCGATCGCGCCGCCATGGTCGCCGAACTGCAGCACCGCCGTGGGGCTGGCCTTGATGCCCAGCTTGTGTTCGATCGAGACGCAATGCACGTCGTTGCGCGCCCCGGTGCTGCCATCGTCATTGACCAGGAACTTGGGCACGATGAACAGCGAGATGCCCTTCACGCCCTCGGGGGCGTCAGGGGTGCGGGCCAGCACGAGATGGACGATGTTCTGCGCCATGTCGTGCTCGCCGTAGGTGATGAAGATCTTGGTGCCGAACACCTTGTAGGTGCCGTCGCCCTGCGGCTCGGCGCGGGTGCGCACCGCGGCCAGGTCCGAGCCCGCCTGCGGCTCGGTCAGGTTCATGGTGCCGGTCCACTCGCCCGAGATCAGCTTGGGCAGGAAGGTAGCCTTCTGCGCGTCGGAACCTGCCGTCAGCAGCGCTTCGATGGCGCCGTCGGTCAGCAGCGGGCACAGCGCGAACGACAGGTTCGCGCTGTTCAGCATCTCGTTGCACGCCGTGGCGATCAGCTTGGGCAGGCCCTGGCCGCCGAATTTCTGCGGATGCAGCACGCCCTGCCAGCCACCCTCGCCGAACTGGCGGAAGGCTTCCCTGAAGCCGGGCGTGGTGGTAACCACGCCGTCCTTCCAGCTGCTCGGCTCGAGGTCGCCGGCGCGGTTCAGCGGCGCCACCACCTGCTCGTTGAACTTGGCGGCCTCGTCGAGCACGGCCTCGGCCGTCTCGGGGGTGGCTTCCTCGAAGCCGGGCAGCTGGCTGACGGCTTCAAGTCCGGCCAGCTCGTTCATGACGAACAGCATGTCCTTGATCGGCGCACGGTAGGTCATCGATGTCTCCCAACATGTATGAAAAAGCCGTTCGCGGGTCGCCCCCGGAACGGCTCGATACTTGCTGCCTGCTGCTATCCGTGCCGGCCGCACGGCGGTCGGCACGGCCGGCGCGGCATCAGCCCAGTGCCGCCACCAGCTCCGGCACCACGGTGTTCAGGTCGCCCACCAGGCCGTAGTCGGCCACGGAGAAGATCGGGGCCTCGGCATCCTTGTTGATCGCGACGATCACCTTGGAGTCCTTCATGCCGGCCAGGTGCTGGATCGCGCCCGAGATGCCGACGGCGATATACAGCTGCGGCGCGACGATCTTGCCGGTCTGGCCGACCTGGTAGTCGTTCGGCACGAAGCCGGCGTCCACCGCGGCGCGCGAGGCGCCCAGCGCGGCGTTCAGCTTGTCGGCCAGCGGCGTCAGCACCTTGGTGTAGTTCTCGCCCGAACCCACGCCACGGCCACCCGAGACGATGATCTTGGCGGCGGTCAGTTCCGGACGGTCGCTCTTGGCCACTTCGCGCGAAACGAATTGCGAAACGCCCGCGTCGGCCACGGCCGGCAGGGTCTCGACGGCGGCCGAGCCACCTTCGGCAGCGGCGGCGTCGAAGGCGGTGCCGCGCACGGTGATGACCTTGATCTTGTCTTCCGACTTGACCGTGGCGATGGCATTGCCGGCGTAGATCGGACGCTCGAAGGTGTCCGGGGCGTCGACCTTGGAGATTTCCGAGATCTGGGCCACGTCCAGCTTGGCGGCCACGCGCGGCAGGATGTTCTTGCCGTACGGGGTGGCCGGGGCCAGGATGTGCGAGTAGTCGTTGGCGATGGCCAGCGCCTGCTCGGCGACGTTCTCGGCCAGGCCGTCGCCGAAGTAGGCGGCATCGGCCAGCAGGACCTTGGTCACGCCCGCGATCTTGGCGGCGGCATCGGCCGCGGCCTTGGCGTTGGAACCGGCCACCAGCACGTGCACGTCGCCGCCGCACTGGGCTGCGGCGGTTACGGTGTTGAGCGTGGCGCCCTTGATCGATTGATTGTCGTGTTCAGCAATGACGAGTGCAGTCATGTTCTCTCTCCCCCGCGCTCAGATAACCTTGGCTTCGTTCTTCAGCTTCTGCACCAGCGTCGCGACGTCCGGCACCATCACACCCGCGCTGCGCTTGGGCGGCTCGACCACTTTCAGGGTCGACAGGCGCGGCTTGACGTCGACGCCGAGGTCTTCCGGCTTGACGGTGTCGAGCGGCTTCTTCTTCGCCTTCATGATATTCGGCAGCGTGACGTAGCGCGGCTCGTTCAGGCGCAGGTCGGTGGTCACCACCGCCGGCAGGGTCAGCGACAGCGTTTCCAGGCCGCCGTCGACTTCACGCGTGACCGAGGCCTTGCCGTCGGCCACCACCACCTTCGAGGCGAACGTGGCTTGCGGCAGGTTGGCCAGCGCGGCGACCATCTGGCCGGTCTGGTTGGAGTCGTCGTCGATGGCCTGCTTGCCCAGGATCACCAGTTGCGGCTGTTCCTTGTCGATCAGCGCCTTCAGCAGCTTGGCCACGGCCAGCGGTTGCAGGTCTTCGTTCGATTCCACCAGGATGCCGCGGTCGGCACCGATGGCCATCGCGGTGCGCAGGGTTTCCTGGCACTGCGTGACACCGCACGACACGGCGACCACTTCGGTGGCAACGCCGGCTTCCTTCAGGCGCACGGCCTCTTCCACGGCGATTTCGTCGAAGGGGTTCATGCTCATCTTGACGTTGGCCAGATCGACGCCCGAACCGTCCGCCTTGACGCGGACCTTGACGTTGTAATCCACCACCCGCTTGACTGCGACGAGTACTTTCATGCGCTCACTCCACTGATAGCTGATAGTCAGAAATTTTGTTCGCTCGTCATTATAACCACCGGGTTGGCGGCTCTCCTATTTTTCGAACGATCGTACTATTTTATCGGCAAAATGATGCCGGGCATAGGCCCGGCACCTTTTTTACCGGTCAGGCGATTGTGCCGCAAAGCCACGCCGGCAGGCCTCGTCCGATTGGATGAAACCCTCGAGTGACGCAGGCTTACCAGGAAATTACCAGGCGGTGATGACCGATTCCTTGAAGGTCGATGTGACGTATTGCTTGATTTCCGGCGAATGGTAGGCCTTCACCAGCTTGGCCACCCAGGGCTTGCCCTTGTCGGCCTCGCGGATCGCGATCAGGTTGGCATACGGACCCTTCGGACCCTCGATGGCAATCGCATCCTTGGTCGGCGAGAGGCCCGCCGATTCCGCGTAGTTGCCGTTGATCGCGGCGGCATCCAGATCATCCAGCGAGCGCGGCAGCTGCGCGGCGTCCAGTTCGACGATGCGGATCTTCTTCGGGTTCTCGACGATGTCCAGCGGCGTCGCCTTCAGGCCCGCGTTGGGCTTGAGCTTGATCACGCCCTTGCTCTGCAGCAGCAACAGCCCGCGGCCACCATTGGTGGGGTCGTTGGGCACGCCCACGCGCGCGCCCTGCTTGAGCTGGTCGAGCGACTTGATCTTTTTCGAGTACACGCCCATCGGGAAGGTCACCGTGTACGCGATATGCGTGAACTTGTAGCCGCGGTCCTTGATCTGGGCTTCCAGGTAAGGCAGGTGCTGGTAGCTGTTGGCATCCAGGTCGCCGGCGGCGAGCGCGGCGTTGGGCTGGATGTAGTCGCTGAACTCGACCACCTGGATATTGAGGCCGTCCTTGGCGGCGACCTTTTTCACCTGTTCCATGATCTGGGCGTGCGGGCCGCCGGTGACGCCGATCTTGATCGGCTTGTCCTGGGCGATCGCGCCGGTGGCCAGCGAGGCGCCGAGGGCGGCGCCGAGCATCCATTGCAGCAGGTTGCGACGTTGCATGATGTACGTTCCTATCTCGAAAAAGTCTGGGTTCAACGGTGGCTGATGCGGCGGACCAGCCAGTCGCCAAAGCTCTGCACCGCCTGCACGAACACGATCAGGATCACCACCACCGCCACCATCACCTCGGTGATGTAGCGCTGGTAGCCATAGCGGATGCCCAGGTCGCCCAGGCCGCCGCCGCCGATCGCGCCGGCCATGGCCGAATAGCCGACCAGGCTGACAAAGGTGATGGTCAGGCCGGCGACGATGCCGGGCATGGCCTCGGGCAGCAGCACCTTCCATACGATCTGGCGCGTGGTGGCGCCCATCGACTGCGCCGCCTCGACCAGGCCCTTGTCGACCTCGCGCAGCGCGCTTTCGACCAGGCGCGCGATAAACGGGATCGCCGCGATGGTCAGCGGCACGATCGCCGCGGTGGTGCCGATCGACGAGCCGACGATAAAGCGCGTGAACGGGATCACCACCACCAGCAGGATGATGAACGGGATCGAGCGCACCGCGTTGACCACCACGCCGATGGTGCGGTTGAACAGCGGGTGCGACAGCACGCCGCCGCGGTTGGTCAGGTGCAGCAGCACGCCCAGCGGCACGCCCAGCAGCGCGCCGACCACGCCCGAGATCACCACCATCAGCAGGGTCTCGTTGAACGACGTCAGGA
Organism: Cupriavidus taiwanensis; assembly: GCF_900250075.1. Taxonomy (NCBI): domain Bacteria; kingdom Pseudomonadati; phylum Pseudomonadota; class Betaproteobacteria; order Burkholderiales; family Burkholderiaceae; genus Cupriavidus; species Cupriavidus taiwanensis. Next base: position 1,200,465 of record NZ_LT977070.1, on the reverse strand, counting down.
ACAGGTCAAACATTTCAGACCACATGCTCGAACTCCTCCACCACGACGCCTTGCGCCTGCAGGTATTCCATTGCCGCCTTCACATCGGCCAGTTCGCCGGTGGCCATGATCGCCAGCGAGCCGAAGGCCTGGCCCTGGATCTCGTCGATATGGCCGTGCAGGATGTTGAAATCCAGCCCGTAGCGGCGGATCGCCTGCGCCAGCACCGGCTGGTCGACACCCTCGCCGGTGAAGGCGAGGCGATAGACGTGGTCGCGCCCGTTGCCGAGCCGGCTTTCGACACGCTTGAGCACGCTCGCCGGCAACTCCTGCGAGATGACGTCGCCGATCATGGCGCGCGTGACCTCGTGCTGCGGCCGCAGGAAGACGTCGATCACGCGGCCGCTCTCCACCACCTGGCCGGCCTCGAGCACGGCGACGCGGTCGCAGACCTGCTTGATGACTTCCATCTGGTGCGTGATCATC